>WFPA01000132.1 GCA_015487815.1 Albidovulum sp. | reverse complement strand
GCGTGTTTCTCCTCGAGCTCGGTCGGGGTGACGGTGACGAGCACATCGGCCCTGTCCCTGTCGAGCGGGATGTCGACCCCGTATTCCCGCATCGTCTTCCCGACCTCTTCGCGCATCATTTCGGCAGTGCCGAAGGGCGAGCCGAGACGATGGGCCTTCTCGTCGAGCTCCTTCAGCCGCGAGGGCACGAGACCGGCCTCGAACAGCCCGTGCCGGGCTTCGTGCACCAGCTCGGCGATGTCGATGCCCATCGGGCAGACCAGGGTGCAGCGGCCGCACATGGTGCAGCTGTCATAGATCAGCTCCTCCCACTCCACGAGTTCCTCGAAGGTCACCTTCGGCGCAAGGCCGAGCATCCGCCGCACCAGCCCCACCGGCCCCACATGGCGCTTCCAGGCCTTCTCGAATGGCACGAGCTTGTTGATCGGCACGTATTTCGGATCGGGATCGACCTTGTGGAAATGGCAGGCCTCGGCGCACAGGCCGCAGCGGATGCAGCTGTCGAGCCAGGCGGTGGTCTTCGGGCCGAACTCGGCCACGAAACCGTCGATCGCCCTGGCAAGACGCACTTCCTCGGACAGATCCGCGGCCTCCGGGGCGGCCTTTGCGGCTGCGGCGGTAGCGGTGGGTGCCTGTTCGCTCATGCTTGATCCTCCGACCTACCAGCGGACCGCACGCCGACCGGCTTCCCAGCCGGTGACAAGGCGCGAGATCGGCCATGTGAAGGTATGCATCAGGCTCGAGAAGGGGAAATAGATCAGCCACAATTCGACCAGCCCCATGTGCAACCCGCGCAGGAACACGCTCTGGCGTCCGAGGGCCATGCAGCCCGTGAGCATGACGATGAAGGTCAGCAGCGAGGCGATGTGGTCGTCGGGCCGGCTGATCTTCCGCACCAGCGGATCGACGAAGCGGCGAGTGTAGAGCATGATGAGGCCGAGGAAGGATATCTCGGCCGCGATGATGAAGCCCGTGCGCGAGATCGGTTCCCAGGGCAGGGCCACGATCCGCTTCTCGATGAATTCGACATGGGGCACGGCTGCAAGCAGCAGCACGAAGAGCCCCAGATGGAAGGCATAGCCCGCCAGCGTCGTGAACCAGACCCGCCCCGAACGGGTGAAGGGTGATCGCGGCACGAAACGGACGACGAGTGCCCGGATCGCGCCGGCAAGACGCGACCCCTGGGGCTTCGGCGGGGCGCCGCGGCGTCTGAGATCGAGGATCGAGACCAGACGCCAGAAGACGAAGATCACGAACAGGCTGGCGGAAAAGGTCCAGAACGGCCCTTCGATCAGTTCGATGAGGCTCATTCGCGGCACTCCTCGATTTCACCCTTCTCTTCGAGCTCCTTCAGCCAGAGCTCGTGATGGGTTCTGGCCCAGTTCTCGTCCACGCAGCCGGTCACCATCCCCTCGAACGTGCCCTCGGTGCCATAGGTGCCGAGATAGATGTGCCCCATGAGATAGGCGATGACGATCAGCGCACCGGCCCCGTGCAGGAAGACCGAGATCTCGAGAAGCGCCCGTGTGCCGAGATCGTCGGGGAACAGCATGATGATGCCGGTGGCCCCGAGAAGCGCGCCGATGAGGGTCGCGGTCCAGAACCAGCCCTTCTCGCCGAGATTGTAGCGCCCGGCCGGGGCATGGCCGCCGAAAAAGCCGCCACCCTTGATGAGCCAGATGATGTCGGCCCGACTGGGAAAGTTGCCCGGCAGGAAGGTGATGAAGAGCAGCACCAGAAGCACGATCAGCACCGGCCCGAAGAGGTTGTGGGCCTGCATGGAGGCGGTCGCGATCACCGAGAAGGCATCCTTGCCGATGAGGGGGATGAGGAAGGGCCGGCCGAGCTGAAGCGCCAGCCCCGTCAGCGCCATCAGGATGAAGACGATGGCGATCGACCAGTGCACCACCCGCTGGGAAAGGCGGAAGCGTCGGATCCGCCGCCCCGAGAAGCCGCCCTCGACCGGCATCGGCCCGCGGATGAAGGCATAGAGAACGATCACCGCCAGCACCACACCGAGGAAATAACCGCCGATGCGCGGCAAACCGGCCTCTGCATTGCGGATGCGCGCCCACCAGTCGGCCCGGGTGAAGTCGGCGAGAAGACCGCTGGCCGGGGGACGGGTGAAGATCTCCGGCCGGGGTGCCTTCACGAAGGGCGGCCTGCGGCCTTCGATCAGCATTCCGTCATCCGGGCGCGGTGCGGATGTCGTGCCGGCCGCACCCTCGCGGATTGCCCGCCAGATGTCGCTGTCGGACTTGCTGCCAAGTGTGTTTTCCGGCGCGTCGAAGCCGAGCGGCCGACGCGGCACTCCCGGCGCACGCAACGTCGGCGGCGCCACCGGCACCGCCCCTTCGGGCGGTCGGACCGAGACGAGAGGCTCCGCCGTCTGGGCCGAGACGCTCGCCAGCATCAGCACCGCGAGGAACAGCGCCGCGAGGAAGGCGACAAGAGCGAGCCACGGGCCGAGAAGGGCGCGGCGTCGGCGTGTCGGTCTCGAAGCCGGCGCACCGGGAAGCGCGCCGGGAACTTGCGGGAGGATCACCATGCCTCACCACCTTTCGATCGGGCGTTCATGTACTCGGACCGCGGGCAGCCGCAGGACCGCCCCGGCCGACATGGGCGAATGGGCCGGAGGGCCGGGCGCCCTCCGGCCGCCGGGTCTCAGCCGCCGGCCTTCTGGCCGTAGGCCGTGCCCCAGCCCCAGGCCCCGGAGCCGAAGCCGCGGGCGACGACGCGCTCGCGGTAGACGGCGGAGATCACGTCCCCGTCGCCGGCCAGCAGGGCCTTGGTGGCGCACATCTCGGCGCAGATCGGCAGCTTGCCCTCGGCGATACGGTTCCGCCCGTACTTGCGGAACTCCTCCTCCGACATGTCCTCCTCGGGACCGCCGGCGCAGAAGGTGCACTTGTCCATCTTGCCGCGGGTGCCGAAATTGCCCGTCTGCGGGAACTGCGGTGCCCCGAAGGGGCAGGCGTAGAAGCAGTAGCCGCAGCCGATGCACAGATCCTTGGAGTGCAGGACGATGCCCTCCTCGGTCTGATAGAACACGTCCACCGGGCAGACGGCCATGCAGGGCGCGTCGGAGCAGTGCATGCAGGCGACCGAGATCGACCGCTCGCCCGGGCTGCCGTCATTGATGGTGACGACGCGCCGCCGGTTGATGCCCCAGGGCACCTCGTGCTCGTTCTTGCAGGCGGTGACGCAGGCATTGCACTCGATGCAGCGCTCGGCGTCACAGAGAAACTTCATGCGTGCCATGTTTCCATTCCTCCCTTACGCGGCCCAGATCTTGCACAGGGTCGCCTTGGTCTCCTGCATCTGGGTGACCGAGTCGTAACCGTAGGTCTGAGCCGTGTTGGACGCTTCGCCGAGCACATAGGGATCGGCGCCCTTCGGATACTTGTAGCGGCGATCCTCGCCCTGGAACCAGCCGCCGAAGTGGAACGGCATGAAGGCGACGCCCGGCCCGACGCGCGGCGTGACCATGGCCTTGACCTTCACCCGGCCCTTCTCGGGACCCTCGACCCAGACCCAGGCGCCATCGCGAATGCCGAGATCGTTCGCGGTGCGCGGATGGATCTCGACGAACATCTCCTGCTGGAGCTCGGCGAGCCACTTGTTGGAGCGGGTCTCGTCGCCGCCACCCTCGTATTCGACCAGACGGCCGGAAGTGAGGATGATCGGATACTCCTTGGAGAAGTCCTGCTTCTGGATCGAGGCGTAGAGGGTCGGCAGACGGTAGAAGTGCCGATCCTCGTAGGTGGCGTATTTCGGCAGCAGATCGCGCCGCGGCGTGTAGAGCGGTTCGCGATGCACCGGGATCGGGTCGGGGAAGTTCCAGACCACGGTCCGCGCCTTGGCGTTGCCGAAGGGGGCGCATTCGTGCTTGATCGCCACCCGCTGGATGCCGCCCGAAAGGTCGGTCTTCCAGTTGGTCTTGTCACCGGCGATGGCCTCGATGGTCTTGCGCTCCTCCTCGGTGAGATCCTTGTCCCAGCCGAGCTCCTTGAGCATCGCCATGGTGAACTCGGGATAGCCGTCCTTGATGTCGGACCCGACCGAATACACCCCGTCGGCCAGCAGGCTGTCGCCGCCCCACTTGTCGGGCGCCTTGACACCGAAGCGGGCACGGAAGGTCAGCCCGCCCTTCGAGACCGGCTTCGACGGATCATAGAGGATCGGCGTGCCGGGATGGCCCATCTCGGGCGTCCCCCAGCAGGGCCAGGGCAGCCCGTAGTATTCGCCATCGCACGGCCCGCCCACCGCCTGAAGCGTGGTCTTGTCGAAGGTGTGCTGATACTTCATGTGCTTCTTCAGCCGCTCCGGCGACTGGCCGGTGTAGCCGATGGTCCACATGCCGCGGTTGAACTCGCGGGTGATGTCCTCGATCACCGGCTCGGGCCCCCATTTCGTCTCCTTCACCTCGATATTGCGGAAGAGACGATCGGCGAAGCCGAACTTCCTGGCGAACATCGCCATGATGTTGTGGTCCGGCCGGCTCTCGAAGACCGGATCGACCACCTTCTCGCGCCACTGGATCGACCGGTTCGAGGCCGTGACCGAGCCGTAGGTCTCGAACTGGGTCGCGGCCGGCAGCAGATAGACGCCGTCGGTGCGGTCATGCATCACCGCCGAGACGGTGGGATAGGGGTCGATGACAACGAGAAGATCGAGCTTCTCCATCGCCTTCTTCATGTCCGGGCCGCGGGTCTGCGAGTTGGGCGCGTGGCCCCAGAAGACCATGGCGCGGACATTGTCGGGCTGATCGATGTTCTCCTTCTTCTCGAGCACCCCGTCGAACCAGCGCGAGACCGGAATGCCCTTGAGGTTCATCAGGCTCTTTTCCTTGCCGTCCTTGCCCTTGATCTTGGCAAAGCGGCCCTTGAGCCAGTCGAGATCCTCGCCCCACACCCGGGCCCAGTGCGCCCAGGCACCGGCCGAGAGACCATAGTAGCCCGGCAGCGAGTGCGAGAGCACGCACATGTCGGTCGCGCCCTGCACGTTGTCATGACCACGGAAGATGTTGGCCCCGCCGCCCGAGACGCCGATGTTGCCGAGCGCCAGCTGCAGGATGCAGTAGGCCCGCGTGTTGTCGTTGCCGTTGGTGTGCTGGGTGCCGCCCATGCACCACACGAGCGTGCCGGGCCGGTTGTTCGCCAGGAGCCGCGCCACGCGCTTGAGCTGCTCCCCGGGCACGCCGGTGATGCGCTCGACCTCCTCGGGGTTGTATTTCGCCACTTCCTCGCGGATGTGGTCGAGCCCCCAGACCCGGGTGCGGATGTATTCCTTGTCCTCCCAGCCGTTCTCGAAGATGTGCCACAGGATGCCCCAGATCAGCGCCACATCGGTGCCGGGGCGGAAGCGCACATATTCGTCGGCATGGGCCGCGGTGCGGGTGAAGCGCGGGTCGCACACGATGAGCGGCGCGTTGTTCTGCTCCTTGGCCCTGAGGATGTGCATCAGCGAGACCGGATGGGCCTCGGCCGGGTTCGAGCCGATGAGGATCATCGACTTCGAGTTGTGAATGTCGTTGTAGGAGTTGGTCATCGCACCATAGCCCCAGGTGTTGGCAACACCCGCGACCGTGGTCGAGTGACAGATCCGCGCCTGGTGATCGACGTTGTTCGTTCCCCAGTAGGCGGCGAACTTGCGGAACAGATAGGCCTGCTCGTTGTTGTGCTTGGCCGAGCCGAGCCAGTAGACCGAATCCGGCCCCGATTCCTCGCGGATCTTCAGCATCTTGTCGCCGATCTCGTCGATCGCCTGATCCCAGGTGATCCGCTTCCACTCGCCGTTCACCAGCTTCATCGGATATTTCAGCCGGCGCTCGCCATGAGCATGTTCGCGCACCGAGGCGCCCTTGGCGCAATGGGCCCCGAGGTTGAACGGGCTGTCCCAGCCGGGCTCCTGCCCGACCCAGACACCGTTGCGCACCTCGGCAATCACCGTGCAGCCCACCGAGCAATGGGTGCAGACCGACTTGATCAGATCGACCTTCTGGCCGCCGTTGGACGCCGCTTCGGCCCTTTTCACCGTGCCGCCCGTGAGCCCGAGCGCGGCGATGCCGCCGATGGCGACCCCCGATCCCTTCAGAAAGGCGCGGCGATCGACCTTCGCATTGCCGATGCCGGCCAGAACGGACGACGCGCGGGGGCCGTTCGCTACCCCTCTTGTCTTCCTTCTCAGCATGTTCCTCTCTCCCTGTTGTGCCGATGGTCCGGCCGGGCGCGGCGGGCCGTTCGCTACCTCCGCAGGCCGACCTCCGGCAGTCCGGGAGCCCCGGTCAGAACCGGAGGCTCTCGTAATACTTCCTCATGTGCTCGGTCACGCGGATGCCGTGTCCCTTCACGGCCTCGCCCGCCTCGGCCACCCTGGCCCCGGCAAGCGACATCGCCGCCAGCACCGGCGCACCGGTCCCGGCAAGGCGGAGGAAATCACGCCGCGTGGCGCCCTCCCGTTTCTCTGCCCTGCGTTGCTTCATGTGATGTCTCCCTCCTCTGATCACTCTCCTTCAACCGTCCACAGGCGGATCGGTTTCCGGCTCGCCACCCGGTCAGCCAGCCCTGTCGTCACGCAGGCATTGCCTGAAACCGCAACGTTCGGCGCTGCCCTGTTCCGACCGGGAACGCCGGCACGATCCACCAAGCACCCGATCAACGCATCCGCCGCCTGGCCCGCGAAAGGGTCAGGCCGAACCGGCGACGGGGCCGATGGCCTCGCCCTCGCCGATCATGCGGAACATCTCCTCCTCGACATCCATCATCGCCCGCCCCAAGGTGCCCACGGGGGCGTAGAAGGCAGCGGACGACGCCTTTTCGAGATCGGAGAAGAAATGCCGCGCCCAGGGGGCAAGATGGGCGCGGAAGAACTCGTTCTGCACCGCGAGCGAGGCCGGCTCGCCGAAGCGCCCGAGAATGAGACCGGCCATCATCTCGCACAGCGAGGCGATGCCGTCCTCGGGTTCCATCACCCCGGGCGCCCGGCTGATCGAGAGCCGCTCCATGTCGGCCCTCAGATCGGCCAGCGGCTTCTCGTTGAGAAAACCGGTGCGGTAGTAGCTGGCATAGGGGACGAGCTCGCCCCGGCCGATGCCGATGAAGAGGGCCGTGTGCTCGCGCTCGATGCTCTCGGGGTCCATCACCCGGGCCATTCCCGCAAGCGACTTGACGGCCCGGCCGATCTCGCCCTCGCCCGGCTCGAGCGCGGCGATGCGCGCCAGCGCCGCTGCATCCGGCGGGCGGTGCAGAAGTGCGGCCAGGAGATCATAGATGGCGGCACGGGCGATGTCTTCCTCAGCAAGAAGGGTGTTTGCCTCGGCCGTCTCCGTCGTCATCCGCCTTGCCTCCCCGCTCGCGTTCCCAACCGGCCGCCGGCGCAACCCCTGCCGGCGACAGGACGGTCCATTCAATTCGGATGATAAAATGTCGCACCCACCTCGCGCAAATGTTTTTTGTTTGACAAATAGAGTCGGGAATTGAGCGGAAGATCATCCGATCTCCCCGAACGCAACGCTCACGGCCCCAGGAGCGTCACACCGGCCGAAAACGCATCCGCCGCGGACGCGGCAGCGGGGGCTCCCCGGCGGAAGGATCCGTCCCCTCTGCCCCGGTGCCTGCCTCCTTTTCCGCCGCCGCGGACGAATCATCCCCATCCGGCGCCGCGCCTTCGCCCGCAGGCATCTCCGCCCTCACCGGCCCGGCCGGCGCACTCGCAGCCGGAGCATCCCCATCCGGCACCCGGTCGGGCTTCGCGGGCGATCCGGCGACCACCCCCTCCCCTTCCGCCGCGGCGCCCGCCACCGCATCGCCCTCCGCCGCCTCGACCATGCCGCGGCCGATACGGAAGGCGGTCTCGATGATGCCGGTCACCACCCCTTCGCCGGTGAAATCCTCACCGTAATCGACCAGCCCGTCGAGATTTGCCAGAACCGGATCGAGCTGCCAGAGACGGCGCAACGCCCGCCGCCGCAGGCTCTCCGTGATCGGCGCCGCGAGAAAGTCACGGATCTCGTCACGGCCGAGAAGCTCCGGGGCGGGCAGATCGAGCTCGGCCAGCACCTCCTCGTCGCTCTTCTTCCCCGATTTCTCCGGCGCTGGCGGTGCCTCCCGTGAGGCGGCGGAGGCCCTCTCCTCCTGCACCGCCTCCGGGCTGCGCTTGAGCCGCGACCAGCGGGTGAGAAAACCGCCCCCGTCTCCCGTCTCGGCGGCCGCGCGACGGGGCCTCCTGCCGCTGTCCCTGCTCATCGGTCTTCTCCGTCATCATTCCCCTGCGGGCCGCGCCGCCCTGCCGACGGTGCGAGAAAGACCTTGCGGGCCGAAGCGCGGACATCGCCGATCCAGGCCTCGCGCCCCTCCTCCTCGAGCCCCTTGCGCTTGCGCTTGCGGAAGCGTTCCTCGCGGTAATGGGCCGCCACGAAGTCGGCGATCCATTCGGCGATGGATGGCGGCATCGGCACCGGCTCGACGATCACGTCCTCCCCGTCGAGATAGTCCTGCGCGTCATGGGCCGAAGCCGAGACGAACACCACCTCCCACGGCATCGCCGCCGCAGTATCCTCGGCCGGTGCCAGCCCCACGAACAGGCTCGGCTCGGCCATGTCGAGACTGGCGGCATAGCCCGAGACCTCGGCCCGGTGCAGCGTGAGCGGCAAGGTGGCGGCGTGATAGTCGATGCTCTCGCCCTCGCGGCCGATCTCGACCCATTCGGCCTCTGGCGCCGAGGGGATGACGGCAATCGGCCGCCACTCCTCCCCGGCCCATTTCATAGCCGGCGGCGAGCGGCGCACGATGATGCCGACATCGAGGCTCTCTTCCTTCGCCCGGATCGGGCGCGGTGCGGCGGCGGCCTCCCTGTCTGGCATGCTCCCCCCTCCCTCGAAATGGCGGCGCCGGGCAGGAATGTCCGGGACCGGCCTGCCCTTTCATCTTTTCAGAGTAGGAATTCATCCCTGCTGCTGTCAAAGACAAATATCTGAAGAAACGGGCTTTCCTTGCCTTCTCCGCGGCAAGGTGCCGCAATCGCCCTTGACAGTTGTCGCACCGCGCTCCTTCATGCGGCCATGACCGAGCATACCCCCAAGCGCCCCGACATTCTGCTTCTGTGCGATTGCGCCGGCAGCATGCGTCTCGATGACGAGCCCCTTCTCGCCGCGAGCGGCGCAGACCGGCTCGTCCGCTGCACCGAGGCTTGCGGCCGCGACCTCGACATGGTCGCCCGCGCGCTCGGCGAGGGGCGTCGGGTGATCCTTGCCTGCGAACAGGAAGCGCCCCGCTTCACCACCCTTGCCGAGGAGCTGGCCGAAAGCGGTGCGGAAGTGGCCGAAGCTCGCTTCGTCGACATTCGCGACCGGGCCGGCTGGTCGGACGAGGGAACGGCCACCGCCAAGCAGGCCGCGCTTCTCGCCGAAGCTGCATTGCCCCGCCCCTTCACCCCGATGATGGACGTCACCTCGCCCGGCACCTGTTTCGTCATCGGCGGCGAAGCGGCGCTCGAGGCGGCGGCACGGCTGGCCGACGATCTGGCCGTCACCGTGCTCCTGACCGAGGCGCCCGACTTCGCCGTGCCCGACGGTCGCTTCGACGTGGTGAGGGGACGGCTCAGACGTGCCGAAGGCGGGTTCGGCCGCTTCACCGTCACGATCGACGATTTCGCCGAGGCGCGCCGCTCCGGTCGGGGCCCGCTCGGCTTCTCCTCGCCCCGCGGCCGGGTGGCGTCCGAATGCGACATCATCCTCGACCTCTCGGGGGACAAGCCGCTCTTCCCCGCTCCTCACAAGCGCGACGGGTATCTCAGGGCCGATCCGCGCGACCGGGCGGCACTCGAACGGGCCCTCGGCGATGCGCGCGCCCTTGTCGGCACCTTCGAGAAGCCGCTCTACATCCGTTTCGAGGCCGATCTGTGCGCCCATGCCCGCGCCGGGCAGACCGGCTGCACGCGCTGTCTCGACGTCTGCCCGACAGGCGCCATCTCTCCCGATGGCGACCATGTGCGGATCGACCCGCTGATCTGTGCCGGGTGTGGCGAATGCGCCGCCGTCTGCCCCTCTGGCGCGGCCAGCTATGACGATCCGCCGACCGATTTCCTCTTCCGCCGCCTCGTCACCCTTCGGACCGCCTATGCCGAGGCAGCGGCGGGCTGCGGCGAGAAGCGGCCGCCGCGGCTTCTCGTGCACGATGCGGAGCATGGCGCCGAGATGATCCGCCTCTCGGCCCGCTTCGGCCGTGGCCTGCCCGCAGACGTGATCCCGCTGAGCGTCAACAATGTCGAGGGCTTCGGCCATGCCGAGATGCTCGCCGCGCTCGGCACCGGCTTCGCCGAAGTGCTGGTGTTCCTGACCCCGCGGACCGCCCCTGCCGTGCCCGAGCGGGAGAAGGCGCTCGCGGAGGCGATCCTGGCCGAGAAGGGGCTGGGGCGGATCCGCTTCCTTGCGCCTGCCACGCCCGACGAACTCGAAGAGGCGCTGCGTGAAACGGGGCCCGAAGCCGCGATCGGCACGAATGTTATTCCCATGGGGCGGCGACGCGATGCGGTGCGCACCATCTCCCAGGCGCTCCATGGCGATGAGGCCGCGCCGCTTCCGCTGCCCGAGGGTGCGCCCTATGGCGCCGTTGTCGTCAACGAGGAGGCCTGCACGCTCTGCCTCGCCTGCGTCTCGCTCTGCCCGGCCGGCGCACTCGGCGACAACCCGGACAAGCCGCAACTGCGATTTCAGGAAAGCGCCTGTCTGCAATGCGGCATCTGCGAAGCGGCCTGCCCCGAAGATGCGATCAGCCTCGCACCGCGGATGGCCACGGGCCGCGAGGCCCTGCGCTGGCGGGTTCTCAAGGAAGAAGAACCCTTTGCCTGCATCTCCTGCGGCAAACCCTTCGGCGTGCGCTCCACCATCGAACGGATCAGCGAACAGCTCGCCGGCAAGCACTGGATGTTCGCCGATGACGCGCGCGTGAAGCTGATCCAGATGTGCGACGACTGCCGCGTCCGCGCCCAGTATCACGGCGAAAACTCCCCCTTCCGACTTGGCACGCCGCACAGGCCGCGGACCACGGAAGACTATCTCGAGGGAGACGCGCCGGACGAACCGCCCACCCGCCATTGAGATCTTCCGTGCCCGGGGCGCCGCGCCCTGCGACGCCTGGAGCTTCGGAGGACGGCCGGCAATGCGGGGAAAGCGGTATCCTGCCGAGCGCACCGTCCCCGTCATGGGCCGGCAAGGCAGAGCACACGACATGATCTCCCCCGGCACAGAAGCGCCGCCTTTTTGGCCCGATCACGCAACCCGCGGCCGGGAACGGAGTCCCCGGAGGAAAGCGGGAGCCTGCCCTTCGCACCCGGTTCCCGAGGCGCAGGCTCCAGCATGGCTGACGCATGTCCTCCGCCGGCCCGCTCCTGATCGCAGGCACCTTCTCGCCGCTTGCCGGCCGGTCGTCACGCGGCATCGGCGCGTGTCTCCGCAAGAGCCGCCTGCGCTGCTGCCGCCGATCGCTCAACGCATCTCCACCGGCCTGCCGAGATCCTTCGGCGCGAGCCGGGCGACATAGGCCAGGACGTCCTCGACATCGTCGAGCGTCAGCCGCACGGGAGCGATCGGCACCGGGTTCGAAGGCAGGCGCTCAGGGCTCATCTCCGCGACATCGACCAACCCGAGATGGGGACGCAGCGACCAGAAGACCGAGAAGCGGCGCTGCCAGTCGGGCAAGGCCCTGAGGGCCATGAAGGAGGGTGTCGAACCGATGCCGGCGAAGGGATCGTCCGGCTCGACCACATGACAGCGCCGGCAATGTCTGCGGGCCAGTTCATGGCCGCGCTCGGGGTCTCCGTCGAACCGGGCCGGCGCAACCGTGACCGGCGCCCTGTCGGCCGGGGTGAAGGCGGGGTTCTTCTCGTCGGGAAAGCTCCCGATCGACGCCTTTCCGGGACGGGAGAACATCCAGTCGAGAAAGGCGCGAGCCGCCTCCGCCCGGGCGGGATCCTGCGTCAGCACCAGATAGACATAGCGCCGATCCCCCTGCCTCTCGGCAAGGGCGGGGCGCAGGAGAGCGGCCCGCACCCGGAGCCCTTCATCGACGCTCTCCACCGGCAGCAGCGCCGCATCGGCCGCCTCGAGCGTCTCGGCCCTCAGGACACGGATGCCGCTGCGAAAGCGGAAACGCGGCGCGAGGTAGCGCACGAGCCCCGTCTGCGCCAGCTCCGGGGCGACAAACAGGCGGAAGGCATCGGCTGCGGCAAGCCCCGGTTCCGCCCATGCCATCATCCAGAGGAAAAGAACGGAGAAGAGGAAGGGAAATCGGAGCATGGCTCATCCTGCGGCTGCTGGCGCCCGATGATAGCACGGGCCGCGCCGCCCCGTCACCACGACGCGCCGAACGGCGAAAGCCCCCGCCGAGGCGGGGGCTTTCCACAGGCATGCAGGTGACCGGGAGAGGTTCAGGCGGCCGAGGGCTTGAGGCCGCCCGCCGGCGCGGACTTCGGAGCCGTATCGTCCTGCCCTGACGACGTCGTGGCGTCTTCGCCTGCTCCCTCGGACTTGAGCGCCTCGAAAGCCTCGTTCTGGGTGAAGAACACCTTGCCGGTGAGATCCTCGAGGAAGTGCGAGCGATGCAGCCGGTCCATCACCGGCCCCTTGATCTCGGTGAGATGGAGCATGACGCCCGCATCCTTCAGGCGGCTGTTGATCTGCTCGAGGCTCTCGAGGGCCGAGGTGTCGATGTGGTTGATGGCGGTGCCGACGAGAACCACATGGCGGATCTCGGGGTGCCGGGCGATCATGTCGTAGATCAGCTCCTCGAGGAACCGGGCATTGGGGAAGTAGAGGCTCTCATCGACCCGGACCATCAGCACATGGGGCAGCGTCTCCACCTTGTGGCGCAGCACGTTGCGGAAATGCTCGGTCCCCGGAACGCGGCCGACGACCGCGTAATGGGGCGTCGATGTGCGCTTGAGATAGAGGAAGAGGGAGATCAGCACCCCGGCCAGCACCCCGGCCTCGACGCCCACCGTCAGCGTGATGACGATGGTGGCAAGGATCGCCGAGAAGTCGGCCTTGGAATATTTCCAGGTCAGCTTCAGCGGGCCGAAATCCACCAGGGAAAGCACGGCGACGATGATGGTGGCACCAAGTGTCGCCTTGGGCAGGAAGTAGAGGAACGGCGTGAGGTAGAGCGTCGCCAGTGCGATGCCGACCGCGGTGAAGGCCCCGGCCGCTGGGGTGCGGGCGCCGGCGTCGAAGTTGACGACCGAACGCGAGAAACCGCCCGTCACGGGGAACCCGCGCGAGATGGCCGAGGCGATGTTGGCCGCCCCGAGCGCGATCATCTCCTGGTCGGGGTCGACCCGCTCGCGCCGCCGCGCCGCCAGCGTCTGCGCCACCGAGATCGTCTCGACATAGCCGAGGATCGAGATCAGGAGCGCCGAGACTGCCAGCGAGCTCCACATCTCGAGATCGAAGGGCGGAACAGCCAGCTTCGGCAGCGCATTCGGAATGTCGCCGACGATGGACACGCCCATCTCGTGCATGCCGAAGAGCTTGACCGCCGCGATCGAGACGAGGATGGCGAAGACCGGTGCCGCCTTGGTGAGCACGTCGGCAAGGCGCGGCTTCAGGCCGAAGGAGACCAGCAGAGCCTTCATCTTCTTGCGCGACCAGAAGATGAAGATCAGCGCCGGCAGGCCGATGGCGAAGGTCGGCCAGTTGAACTTGTCGAGATGAAGCCAGAGATTCTCGAGAATCTCGACGAGATTGTGCCCGCGCGCCGGAATTCCGGTGATCGACTTGACCTGGCCCGCAGCGATGATGAAGGCCGAGGCGGTGATGAAGCCCGAAATCACCGGATGCGACAGGAAGTTGGCAAGGAAACCGAGCCGGAGAAGCCCCATGCCGGCGAGCATCAGCCCCGAGAGGAAGGCCAGCACGATGGCCGCGGCCGCGTATTCGGGTGTTCCCTGCACCGCCACGGCCGAGGCGGCGGTGGCGGTCATCAGCGAGGCCACGGCCACCGGCCCGACGGCAATGGTCATCGAGGTGCCGAAGATCGCATAGACGATGATCGGCAGGATCGAGGCATAAAGACCCGCTTCGGGCGGCAACCCGGCCAGAAGGGCATAGGCCAGCGACTGGGGAATGAGCATGATCGTGACGATCACCGCCGCGATCAGGTCGGAAACGAATGTGTCACGGTTGTAGCGCGGCGCCCATTCGAGGATCGGGAAATATTTCTTCAACATGGCTTGACACCTGCAAATTGCGAAAAGCCCGCTCGGGCGAAGAGCGCGCTCTTCGCTTCGGATGGGAGGGCGGTTCGGATGGCCGGAGCGGGGCGGGCCGCCCCGGCCGGTTCGGGGTCAGGCTGCCTTGGCGAGCGCCTCGATCTGCGGGGCGAGATGCGAGACGTCGTAGCCGGCGGCGGCCACCTTGGAGACGATCTCCTCGGTCGGCCGCCGGCCGGCCTCGGCCAGCGACCAGAGGATGGC
>WFPA01000131.1 GCA_015487815.1 Albidovulum sp. | reverse complement strand
GATGCCCGAACTCACCGACACCCAGATCCTGATCCTCTCGCGCGCCTCCCAGCGCGACGACCGCATTGCCCTGCCTCTGCCGGGCCGCCTGCGTGGCGCCGCCGCCAGAAAGGTGGTTGCGCCGCTGATCGAATGCGGCCTCTTGACCGAAGTCGACGCCGATCCCCGCAAGCGCGGCGCGCTCTGGCGCCAGCGGCAGGACGGCAGTTTTGCCACGCTCGCCATCACCGATGCCGGGCTCGAGGCCATCGGCGTCGAGATCGACCCGCCCCGGCCCGAGCCCGTTTCCGACCCGGCGCCGGAACGCCCGGCCCGGCGCAAGGGCACCAAGCAGGCCATGCTGATCGAGATGCTGCGTACGACGGATGGCGCCACTCTCGACGAGATCGTCGCCGCGACGGGCTGGAAGAAACACACCGCGCGTGGTGTGATTTCGGGCCAGCTCAGGAAGCGGCTGGGGCTGAACGTGGTGACCGCGGCCGATGCCGAAAGGGGCCGGGTCTATCGGATTGCCGATTGACTGCCCGGTGCAGGATCAGGTCGATTGTAATCGATACTCCCTCGATAAAGCCATGATATTGCTGCGATTATACTGGATAGACGCGCGCGGTCGATCAATCCTGTGGACACGAAACGACACGATCCGCGGAGACCGCCCCCATGCACGCCCGGATCCACACCGTCACCGACCTGATGACCGCCGTCGCCAGAGCCCTGCGCGAAGGGGATCAGGCTGCTCTGTTCGAGCTGCTCGAGATCAGTGCCAACTGGCTGCAGCCTGACGCCGAAGCCGGCGCCCAGCGCGCCATACTGGAAGCGATGATCGAGGCCATCGACAACATCCCCGATCGGGGGTGATGTCGCCACAGGTGCCTGCACAAGGCCCAGTCCGCCACGTCGCCCTCATGGGGCGGCGTTGTTCGTTGTGGCGCCTGTTGCGCGCACACGTGCCGCCTCGAAGGCCCGTCGCAGGACGTATGAGCGAAGTACCGAGATCGCCGAGAACAGGGCGGCCAGTTGCAGGTTCTGGCTCAGCGTGGCCTGCAGGCCGAAGGCCGGGAATGTCAGGGCCTGGGCAAGGACCGCCAGACAGTAGCCAACCACCACGTTGGTGACGGCTTCGATCAGGGACATGGTGCGGCTCTGCTTCATTCCTCCCCTTCACCCATCGCACAACTGAGTCGCCAGAGTTCGAACCGCATGCGCCGCAACCAGGGGGACCACGCCGTTTCCACAGAGGCGAAGCCTGTCCACCCTGCCGGCCAGCCCATCAGCACCTCGACGAAGGCTGGGTTCAGCGTGCGGGGCGTGTCGGAGGTATTCGGTCCAGCCGTCGAGATCCCCGGGGCCAGGGGGAAATGCACGGTAAAGTTCGCCAGCTGATCCATGTGCCTCCGCCCGGTGCCGTTCTTCTCCACATGCGCCCGGCTGTTTGTACCCTTGGCGTCCCGCGCCGCCGGGGTCGGCCAGCGGCGCAGGAGTTCCGTCCGGTTGCCGCCGCTCGAGCGAAGCCCCGAGCAGGCGCGCGGGGTCGGCCATGTGATCGCCTTGCCGCTGGGCAAGGACGAACAGCCGCTCGCGCTTGTGAGGCGCGCCGACTTCCGCCGCCGTGAAGAGGCCCGCCGCAAGTCTGTAGCCCATGCCGACCAGTCCTCGGGCGACCTCGGGAAAGCCGAGGCGGAGATGATGGGCGACGTTTTCAAGGAAGACGAAGGGCGGAGCGCATTCCCCGATGATGCGGGCGACATGCGGCCAGAGGTGGCGGGGGTCGTTTGCGCCCTTCCGCTTGCCCGCCACGCTGAACGGCTGGCACGGATAGCCCGCAGTGAGGATGTCCACAGCATTACGCCACGGGTGGCCGTCGAATGTGGCAACGTCGTCCCAGACAGGCGCCTGCGCCAGGGCCTTGTCTTCCATCCGCGCCACGAGGATGGCCGCGGCGTAAGCCTCCCGTTCGACATGACACACAGTTCGATATCCGGGGCAGGCGATGTGGAGGCCGAGTGCGAGCCCACCGGCGCCGGAGCACAGCGAGAGGCCGAAGAGGCATGCGTCATCTGTGCCGGCAGGCAGGCCGGGGGAAGGTAGAGCCACGCCATGCATCGCCTCAGCGCGGGGTGTCGGCCACGTCGGCAAAGGTCTGGCCGGTTTCCTCCAGCACCGCCTGCTTGCCCGTTGCTTCCTGCCAGCGTTTGATCGCCACATCCACGAAGGCCGGCTGCAGCT
>WFPA01000130.1 GCA_015487815.1 Albidovulum sp. | reverse complement strand
CTGGATACCCATCTTATCCGACCTCTTTCATTGCATTCCTGAGTGCCGCGAGCTTCGAGCGGATCGACCCGTCGACCATCTTCGAGCCCACCTTCACGACAAGGCCGCCGATGAGATCCTCATCAACGGCCACATCCAGCTTGACATTCTTGCCCGTCGCCTTGGCGAGGACCTTCCCGAGCTTCTCGCTCTGGGCCTTGGTCAGCGCCTTGGCCGAGACCACCTCGGCGGTGATCTCGCCCTTCGCCTCGGCCAGAAGCCGGCGCACCTCGGCCACGAGGGCGGGCAGCACGAACAGCCGGCCCTTGGTCGCCATCAAGAGCAGGGTGCGGGTGACGATGTCGCCGAGCCCGAGCTTCGGCGCCAGCGCTTCGACCGCCTTCACGGCCTCGACACGGCTCACCAGCGGCGAGCGAATGAACGTGTCGAAATCGGCGCTCTCGGCAAGGAGCGCCTCGAGCGCGGCCATGTCGGCCTCGAGCCTGTCGAGCGCATCGCTCTCCCGGGCGAGTTCGAAGATCGCCCGCGCATAGCGGGAAGCGATCCTCATGGACAGTGAAGCATTCTCGGACACGAGTACCCTTCCGGTTGTCTGTCCGCCCCGCGGGGCGTTCCCTCGTTCATCGCGCGCCGGGCCCGGGACCTGCCCCGGACCTCGTCGGACACGTCTTGCCTCGCAGGATGCGATCTCCCCCCTTCGAGGCCGGCGCGGTGATAACAAACCCATGAACGGGTGGCAACACTCCGGAGCGATATTTGCGGGCCGATTTGTCGCGCCGCCTCGTCGGAGCCCGGACACCGCCCCTTCCCGCACCCGCGCCGCACCCGGCGCGCGGTCCGGGTCGAGGCCGAGGGCGGGCTTCCCCGACCTTGACGCCCACCGCACCACATTCTTTAACCGGTTCCGGCATGTGTGTCCTAGCGCCGGCAGCGGCCCCGGGCCGGCAACAGGCAGGAGTGGCCCATGAAGAGATTTCGATCGGCCATCATCGGGGTCGATCAGGGGGTGGAACCCCTGTTCAACGATTTCGAGCATGGCGGCGAGATGTGGACCGGCGAGGGCCCGCGCGAGAAGCGGGTGCGGGTGAAGTTCGCCGAACCGTTCCGCGCCCCGCCGGCGGTGATGGTCGCGCTCAGCCTGTGGGACACCGACGCCTCGGTCAACCAGCGGATCGACATCAAGGCCGAACGCATCGGCCGCAAGGGCTTCACCATCCGCTTCACCACCTGGGGCGACAGCCGCATCGCCCGGGTCCATGCCGCATGGATGGCGATCGGCGAACTCGAGGACGAGGAGTTCTGGGACGTGTGACGCCGGCCGTGCCCGCGCCGGCGCGACCGGCTGATTCGCCCCGCACCGCCCGTCACGAATCGCGAATCACCTACCGGCGCACCGGGAGAAACCTCCGCCGGCGGCACGCAGCCCGCTCGGAATCAGAACATGCCTTCGTAGATCGTCGCCAGCACCTCGTCGTCGAACAGCGAGGAAACCGAGTTGCCCGAGGAGATGTTGGCAATCGCCTGGGCGAAGATCGGTGCGGTCGGGATCACGCGGATGTTGCTCGCGGCCCGCACCGCCGAACTCGGCTGGATCGTGTCGGTGACGACGAGAGACTTCATGCGCGAACTCTCGACCCGCTCGATCGCCGGCCCCGAGAGCACCCCGTGGGTGATGTAGGCATGAACCTCGCCGGCGCCGTGCTCGCACAGCACTTCCGCGGCCTTGGCGAGCGTGCCGGCAGTATCGACGATGTCGTCGACGATGATGCAGGTGGACCCCTCGACCTCGCCGATCACCGTCATCTCCGCCACTTCCCCCGGCTTCGTGCGCCGCTTGTCGACGATGGCGAGCCGCGTCCCGAGGCGCTTGGCCAGCTCCCGTGCCCGCGCCACACCGCCGACATCGGGCGAAACGACGACGATCTCCTCCATCGACGGGAAGTGGGCGCGGATGTCGAGGGCGAAGATCGGCGCGGCGTAGAGGTTGTCCACCGGGATGTCGAAGAAACCTTGGATCTGGGCCGCGTGCAGGTCCATCGTCAGCACCCGCGCCACGCCGGCCTCGGTGATGAGATTGGCGACGAGCTTGGCCGAGATCGGCGTGCGGGCCTTGGTGCGCCGGTCCTGGCGCGCATAGCCGAAATAGGGGATCACCGCGGTGATGCGGGCCGCCGAGGAGCGGCGCAGCGCATCGGTGATGATGAGCAGCTCCATCAGGTTGTCGTTCGCCGGCCGCGATGTCGGCTGGATGATATACATGTCCTCGCCGCGGACGTTGTCGTAGATCTCGACGAAGATCTCGTTGTCGTTGAAGCGCTCGACCCGCGCGTCCACCAGCCGGGCCGGCTTGCCGTGGATCATTGGCAGGCGGCGGGCGATGGATTTGGCCAGCGGGCGGTTGGCATTGCCGGCGATCAGCTTGGGCTCGAAGGGGGGCAGGAGCATGGCGGCATCCGCTTCTTGTCGTTTCGGGGCCGGTGCGGACCGGCCGGGCTGGGCAGAGGGCCGCCCGCACCGGAGCACGGAATCCCCGGGACGGCCTTCGCCTGCCCATTAGCACCGGCCCCGCCCGTGTTCCAGCGTCTTGCACGCCGGAAGCGACCGGCGGGGCGGGCCGCGACCGGCTCAGCCGGCCTCGAGGATGCGGCAGAAACGGTCGATCTCCTCCTCCCGCGTCGCCCAGGAGGTGACGAGACGCGCGCCGATCGGCGCGGTGTCGTCGCCCGCGTCGAGCGGCGCATCGACCGGCCACATGTAATAGTGCGCCCCGGCTTCGTGCAGCCGGCGGTGCAGCGACCGCGGCCATTCGGCAAAGACCATGTTGGCCTCGACCGGATGCCACAGCCGCACATGGGAAAGCGCCCCGAGCCGGGCGGCCAGGGCGGCGGCGGCGGCATTGGCCGCCTCGGCCAGACGGCGCCACAGTTCGCGCTCCATCAGGGCGACGATCTGCGCCGCCAGATAGACATGGCGCGAGACGAGATGACCGGCACGCTTGCGTCTGAGCTCGAACTCCCGGGCCAGATCGGGGTCGAACAGCACCACCGCCTCGACCCCCGGCGCACCGAGCTTGGTGCCGCCAAAGGAGGCGATGGTGACACCGGCGCGCCAGGTCAGATCCGCGGCCGAGGCACCGGTATGGACGAGCGCATTGGCGATCCGTGCCCCGTCGAGATGAAGCGGCAGGTCGTGGCCCCGGGCGATCTCGCCGATGCGGGCGATCTCCCCGGACCGATAGACCGTGCCGGCCTCGGTGGCGTTGGTGAGGGTGACGGGGCCGCGCTGCACCCCGTGAACGCCACGCTTGCCGGTGATGGCGATGGCGGCGGCGAGGCGATCGGGATCGATCTTGCCATGCGCGCCGTCGATCAGGGTGAGCCTGGCGCCACAGCTGAAGAATTCGGGTGCGCCGCACTCGTCCTCCTCGACATGGGCGGTGCGGTGGGCGAAGACCGTCTGCCAGGGAGCGGTGAGCGTAGCGAGCGAGAGCGCATTGGCGGCGGTGCCGGTCGCGACCAGCCGCACGGCCGCTTCGGGGGCGGCGAAGAATTCGCGCAACAGCCCCTCGGCCCGGGCGGTGAGCGGGTCGTTGCCGTAGGGCGCGGCCGG
>WFPA01000129.1 GCA_015487815.1 Albidovulum sp. | reverse complement strand
GCGCGGCCGCGCAGGATCAGCCTCTGGCAGTATGTCCGGCTCTTCCGCCGCGACATCCTCTCGGCTCAGCCGGCCCATCTCTACCGTGCCTGGATGGCCGATTTCCGCACCCCCTTCTTCCGCTCCTGCCTCGTCAACGATCCCGATCTGGTCGAGCTCGTTCTCAAGCGCCGGCCGATGGACTTTCCCAAGTCGGTGCGCACCCGCGAAGGGCTGGTGCCGCTTCTCGGGCGCCACTCGGTCTTCCTGACGAATGGCGAGGAATGGCTGCGCCAGCGCCGCATCATCGATCCGGCCTTTGCCGGCGGCCGGCTGCGCGAGACCTTTCCTGCCATCAGCGCCGCCGCCGATGCCGGCCTCGCCCGCCTTGCCCGCATGGCCGACCGGGGCGAGATCGACATCGAACCCGAAACCTCCCACATCACCGCCGACGTGATCTTCCGCACCCTGTTCTCGGTGCCGATCGAGGACGAGATCGCCGCTGCCGTCTTCCGTGAATTCCGCGCCTATCAGCGGGCCCAGCCGCTTCTGAACCTCGCCGCCTTCATCCCGCTGCCGCGCCTGCTGCCGCGTTTTCATCGGCGCACCACCCGCATCACCGCCCGGCGCATCCGCGCGCTGATCGAGCGGATGATCGCCCGCCGCCGCGCCGAGCTGGCCGCCGGCACCGCCGCCGACGATCTCGCCACCAAGATCATGACCATGGCCGATCCCGAGACCGGCAAGCGCTTCTCCGATGCCGAGATGCGCGATCAGGTGGCGATCTTCTTCCTTGCCGGACACGAGACATCGGCGGCGGCGCTGGCCTGGGCGCTGTGGCTGGTGGCGAAGGACCGGGCGGTGCAGGCGCGGATCCGGGCCGAGGCCGAGGCGGTGTTCGCGGATCGTGCCCCTTCCTTCGGCGACATCAGCCGGTTGACCTTCACCCGCGACGTCTTCCGCGAGACGCTGAGGCTCTATCCGCCGGTGCCGATGATGGTGCGCGAGACCACCTGCCCCGAGACCTTCCGCGGCCGGGAGCTGGGGAAGGGCACGCAGATCGTCATCTCGCCCTGGCATCTGCACCGCCATGAGCGGCTCTGGCCCGAGCCCGACCTGTTCGACCCCGCCCGCTGGCAGCGGGACGAGACCCAGAGGCTGGCGCGCAAGGCCTGGCTGCCCTTCTCGGTCGGCCCGCGGGTGTGCAGCGGGGCGGGCATGGCGATGATCGAGGGGGTGCTTGTCCTCTCGCGCATCGTGCAGCATTTCGAACTCGCGCCGGGAGCGCGGGAGCCGGTTCCCGAAGCGCAGCTGACGGTGCGCTCGCGCGCGGGGATCGGCCTCAGGATCAGGCAGATCCGGGCCTTGCCGGGCGCCGTGTGAGGACGGCTCAGCGGGGATGACGATCCTCGGTCATGCAGGCGAGCACGAACAGGCGTATGGCGGCCGCGAGCCCCGAGCGCGTGCCGCGAGCCGCGTCGATCTCGGAAGCCAGCGCATTGACCGACTGGCCGCGCCGGCGGGCAATCTCGCGGAAGGCCTCCCAGAAGGGATCCTCGAGCGAAACGGATGTGCGATGCCCGCGCAGGGTCAGCGACCTCTTGCGCGGCCGGCTGTAGGCGATCGTCTCCGGCGTCGGTTCGGGCATGGGGGTCTCGGTATTCCGTGTGAATGCATCTTCCTGGTCACGCTCCATGACCAATTGCGACAATCGCGCCGCGGGTCAAGGAAAAGCCGCAGCCGGATGCGCCAGACAAGCGATTTTACCGCGAAATCGCTGCGCGGGTTGTGGGGCGGATGGTGTTTCTATCGTCTTTTCAATGCCTTTCGGTCATATGGTAATGTGTTTCCATGCCGTGAACGGACAATTCACCCTCCAGAAAATGCCGGGCCGCCTGCCGTGAGGCAAGCGGCCCGTGCCGTCCGGGGCGATTTTACCCCATATTCCGGCCGCCTCTCCCGAGCGCGCGCTCCGGCGAGGCGGATCAGTCGGAGGGACCGACCATCCGTTCGGGACGGACGATCTCGTCGAAGGTCTTCTCGTCGACGAAACCGAGGCGGATCGCCTCCTCCTTGAGCGTAGTGCCGCGCTTGTGGGCTTCCTTGGCGACCCTGGCGGCATTGTCATAACCGATGACCGGTGCCAGCGCCGTTACCAGCATCAGCGAGCGTTCCATCAGCTCGCGGATCCGTGCCTCGTTGGGCCGGATGCCCACCACCATGCGGTCGGTGAAGGAGCGGGCGGCGTCGCCCAGGAGCTGCATCGACTGCAGCACGTTGTAGGCGATCATCGGCTTGTAGACGTTGAGTTCGAAATGCCCCTGGCTGCCGGCGAAGGTGACGGCGGCGTCGTTGCCCATCACATGGGCGCAGACCTGGGTCAGCGCCTCGGCCTGGGTCGGGTTGACCTTGCCGGGCATGATCGAGGAGCCGGGCTCGTTCTCGGGCAGGATCAGCTCGCCGAGCCCCGAGCGCGGCCCCGAGCCGAGGAAGCGGATGTCGTTGGCGATCTTGTAGAGCGAGGCGGCCACCGTCGCCAGCGCGCCGGAGAACTGCACCAGCGCGTCATGGGTGGCGAGCGCCTCGAACTTGTTGGGCGCGGTGACGAAGGGCAGGCCGGTGATGTCGGCAATCCGCGCGGCAATGGCTTCGGCCCAGCCCTTCTTGGTGTTGAGCCCGGTGCCGACGGCGGTGCCGCCCTGGGCGAGCTCATAGACATCGCCAAGGGCGGTGCGGATGCGCTCGATGCCCTTGCGCACCTGATGGGCATAGCCCGAGAACTCCTGTCCGAGCGTCAGCGGGGTGGCATCCTGGGTGTGGGTGCGGCCGATCTTGACGATGTCGGCGAACTCTTCCGACTTGGCCGCGAGCGCTTGCGCCAGATGTTCGAGCGCCGGGATCAGGTGGTCGTGGGCCTTGCGGGCGACGGCGATGTGCATCGCCGTCGGGTAGGTGTCGTTCGAGGACTGGCCCATGTTGACGTGGTCGTTGGGGTGGACCGGATCCTTGGAGCCGATCTGCCCGCCGAGGATCTCGATGGCGCGGTTGGCGATCACCTCGTTGGCGTTCATGTTGGTCTGGGTGCCGGAGCCGGTCTGCCAGACGGAAAGCGGGAAATGGTCGTCGAGTCTGCCCTCGAAGACCTCGCGCGCAGCCTGCATGATGGCCTCGGCGCGCCGATCGTCGAGCCGGCCCATGGCCTGGTTGACCTCGGCGGCGGCATACTTGATGGCGCCGAGGGCATGGATGATGTCCACGGGCTGCTTCTCCCAGCCGATGGGGAAGTTCTGCAGCGAGCGCTGGGTCTGGGCGCCCCAGTACTTGTCGGCCGGCACTTCGATCTCGCCGAAGCTGTCGCTCTCGATGCGGGTGGCTCTGGTGCTCATCGTCCCTCTCCTCATGCTCTCGTCCGGCCCTTCCATAGCGCCGTGAGCGGCGGGGTCAATCTGCCGCAGGCCCGGACGGGACAGGGCAGGGGAAGGCGCGAGGCCGGATCCCGTGATCACACGGGCGGGGCCCTGCGATTGCAAATCGGCCCCGGTGAGGCCGAAGCCGGATGCGATCACGCCCCCATGCCGTCGCGAAGACGCGGCCGGGGGCGCTGAAAGAGGCGCTGATGGAGCAGAAGGACATGATGCGGGATGAGATGGTGACGGGAGCGCGGATGACGCACTCCTCTGCCGGTGGGTGCGGACAAGGAGCAGCTGCCGGCCGGGTGCCGCCCTACGGCTTGCGGAACTTGTCGAGACTGACGATCTCCGCATCCGTCGGGCCGCTCCCGTTCCCGGTCCCGTCTTCACTCGAGGTCTCGTCTCCCCCTTCTCTCTCCTCGGCCCCGTCGGCACTGGCGAGGTTGTCGGCACTGTCGAAGCGGAGCCCGAATTCGACCGAGGGATCGACGAAGGTGATGATCGCCTCGTAGGGGATGTAGAGGTTTTCGGGCCGGTCGCCGAAGTTGAGAGTGACGGAAAAACCCTTCTCGTCGGGGGTGAGGTCGGCGAACCAGTGCTGAAGCACGATGGTCATGTCCTCGGGGTAGAGCTCGCGCAGCCAGTCCGACATCTTCACATCGGGGTGGCGGGTATCGAAGCCGATGTAGAAGTGATGTTCGCCCGGCAGCCCCTCCTCGGCCACGCGTTCGATCACCTCGGCCACCAGCCGGCGCATCGCCCGCTGCATGAGGTTGCCGTAGTCGATTCGTGCACTCGTCATCATCATCCCCCCGATTCCCCCGAAAGATTAGGCGCAGGAGAGCGGTGAGAAAAGGCCGAACTGCGCGCGCTGGCCCATCGGCAGAGGCATGCCATGGGAGGGAAGGGCATGGGGTGAGGGCCCGGTGGTCGCGATTGTCTCCTGACCCGCGGAGTTGTAAGAAGCGGGACGAGGGCGGCCCCTGTCAGCAGCTTCCGGGACGGGAGCAGCTCCGCATTGTCGGGCCGTACGGGCGCGAGCGGGGCCGAACGGCGGCGCCCGAGGCGCGAAACCGGACCCCGAGGAGGACACGATGGATCCCGCATCGGCTCAGGCGCACCGTCCCTGGAGGCGGATCGAGCGGCGGCATTCGCGCCGCATCCACATAGGCGGCGTGCCGATCGGCGGCGGTGCGCCGATCGCGGTGCAGACCATGACCAACACCGACACCCGCGACGTGGCCGCCACCCTCGCCCAGGTGCGGGCGGCGGCCGAGGCCGGGGCCGACCTCGTGCGCATCTCCACCCCCGACGAGGCCTCGACGAAGGCCCTCGCCGAGATCGTGCGCGAAAGTCCGGTGCCGATCATCGCCGACATCCATTTCCACTACCGCCGGGCCATCGAGGCCGCCGAGGCCGGCGCCGCCTGCCTGAGGATCAACCCCGGCAACATCGGCGCCCCCGAGCGCGTCGCCGAGGTGATCCGCGCGGCCAGGGATCACGGCTGCGCCATCCGCATCGGCGTCAACGCCGGCTCGCTCGAGAAGCACCTTCTCGAGAAATACGGCGAGCCCTGCCCCGAGGCGCTGGTCGAGAGCGCCCTCGAGCACGCCCGGATTCTCGAGGAGCACGACTTCCGCGACTACAAGATCTCGGTGAAGGCCTCGGACGTCTTCCTTGCCGCCGCCGCCTACCAGCAGCTGGCCGAGGCGACCGACGCGCCACTGCATCTCGGCATCACCGAGGCCGGGTCGCTGCTGCCGGGCACGGTCAAGTCGGCAATCGGGCTGGGCAACCTCTTGTGGATGGGCATCGGCGACACGATCCGCGTCTCGCTCTCGGCCGATCCGGTCGAGGAGGGGCGGGTCGGCTACGAGATCCTCTCTG
>WFPA01000128.1 GCA_015487815.1 Albidovulum sp. | reverse complement strand
GATGCGGCCCGCTATCGCGCCCGCAGCCCCATTCGCGCGGAGTAGTCCTTCCGGCCCCTTCCGGCGCCGGCCCGCCGCAGCCGCTGGATGATCCCGCCGGTCAACCGCCGGCCGTCCGCCCGCCACACCCCCGGCCGGTTCTTCGGCAGGAGCGGCTCGATCGCCGCCCGGGCCCGGTCCTGACGCCGACATCCGTCCGTCATGATCCGCCTGTGGCTCGCTCAGGAAATGGATCATGCGGACGGCATGAAATCGACACGTCGGTCGTGTCTGCCCCTGAGGGGGGGTGGCAGGACGACGATATTTTCCCAATTTCTCCAGATCATCATTGTCGGGCGGCCGGCCCCGCAAGCGGGTGGCAGCCCTTCCCCGGCATCCGGCCCCGCGAGCGAAGCCGCGCCCCGGCGCAGCGTCGCTCCGGCAACCGGGCCGCCGGCGCCCGGGGGGCCGGTCCCCGTACAGCACCGGGAGGCGGATGCCGTCATCCGGCGACGGCCCCGGAGACATGCCCGGGCCGGGAACGGCCGGTGCATCTGCAAGACGGGCGCGCTTTCGCCTCTATCCCGCTCCGGATCCGGGCCGGCTCGTGCCCGCCGCCCGGACAGGCGGCCCGAAGGGCCGAGGGGCAACTCTCCCGCTGCGCCATTGCCGCATCGGTTTCGGAGGGAAACCGCGGCTCGCGGGAACGCCGGCCCCTTGCGTCGGGCACCGCCCGTCCATCGGCGGGCGGCCGGCGAAGAACGCCGCAACCGGCCGCCGGGAATGCTCTTCTCGCGCGAGTCTCCGCCATCCGATGCCAGCAGCAGGACCGCAACAAGGACCGCGTCACGGTTCACGCCTCCGCCGGATCGGACCGCACCCGCCTCACCTCCGCTTCGTGCAGGGAAAGGGTTGCGGATCAAGTGGAGAAGCAGGAGGCGTTCCGTGCCGTGTGACAGCCGCAGCGCCGCAGCCAACGTCTTGCGTGCAGCTCCGTCATTCCCGCATGCACCCGCCCGACGGGCCGCAGGAGAAAAACGGTCCCTTGTCCCCCCTCGCGGCGCTTCTCCCGCGGCCGAAGCCTCGGCTCGTGCAGCCCGACACGCGACACTAACGCGAGCTGCGCGGGAAGGGCGCGCATCCGACAGCCCGTCGAGCCCTCCTTTCGCGTCCGGCGGCTTCATGATCGCGCGGCACCTGCAGGACGCGGCAATCGGCGCCGCGGCCACCGTTGCACAGCTGTACCATCCGCGGGAACCCGGTCCCCGGCGCTTCAGGCCGTGCAACCCGATGCTCCGTCGGGCGCAGCCGATGCGAGGCGATGGCACCGGCTTTCCCGCAAGACCCGTCGGAATGGCCGGCGAACTCGGGATCGCGGCTGGCGTCGAGCGAAAAAGGCCGGCTGGCGCGCATGACGGGCGAAGGCCCGCCCCTCGAGATCCACCGCGCGCCGACATCGCGGCCCTCCGGCGGTCCGACCGGGTTGGCATCGGGCCGGTCTGCCGCAACGGCGGATGAGCTGCCCCTTCGGCCGGCCCCTTTCGCGAACATTCCGATCGTCAGCATGGGCGCCTCCGGCTCGTGCAGCCCTTGCGCCTTCGCGGCCGCCGGTCGACACCCCCTGCAAAGCGAACGCCCGGTCAGGAACTGCCGCCCGGCCCGCCCGGTCCTGTCGCGGGCGTCTCCGGCCCCTTTGCGCCGCGCCCCTTCCCCGGATCCGGGCCGCCGCCCTCGAACGGCAGGAACACACGGGCAACGAGCCCGCCGCCGGGGTGATCGAACAGCGTGATCTCGCCCCCATGAGCCCGTATGATCGAACGGGCGATGGAAAGGCCGAGCCCGTGCCCTCCCGTCTCGAGTGAACGGGATGTCTCGAGCCGGTAGAACGGTTCGAACACCTTTTCGCGTTCCGCTTCGGGAATGCCCGGGCCCCGGTCGCGTATTTCGAGCACGGCTCCCTCGCCCTCCACCCGCCACGCCACAGTGGCCTCCTTGCCATAGCGGACCGCATTGCCGATCAGGTTGCGCAGCGCCCTGCGGATGGCCATGGGGCGCGCCCGCAGCATGATGTCGGGACCGCCCTCGATGCGAACGGGGCCGCCGACTTCCGCCTCCATATCGGCGAGAAGATCGGCAAGACTGATGCTCTCGGGCGTTTCCGCACCCGAAACACCCTTGGCGAAATCGAGGGTCGCTTCCGCCATTCGCTGCATCTCCTCGATCGATTCGATCAGCGCCTCGCGGGTTTCGTCATCCTCGACCATCTCCGCCCGCACCCGCAGCGCGGTGAGCGGTGAGCGGAGATCGTGGCTCATCGCCGCCAGGATGCGGGTGCGGTCCGCGACGAAACGCCTGAGCCGTTCCTGCATGTGGTTGAAGGCCCGTGTCAGCTCCCGCACCTCGTCGGGTCCCATCTCCGGCAGGGGATCGACATCCTCACCGCGGCCGAAACGGTCCGCGGAGCGGGCGAGGCTTCGCAGGGGGCCGGTCAGCCGCGCAATCACGAACCACAGCGCCACCATCAGCACGAGCGCGGCGGTGATGCCGAAGGTCAGCGTGGAGAGGACCGGCCATTGCATCGGCGGGCGCTCCAGGCGGGTCCCGACATTGAGCCATTGCCCGTCGGAAAGCCTGATCGACAACTTCATCTCCACCGCGCGCAGATCATCATGCATCATGCTCCGGTGCATCTCGGCCATGGCGGGGGAGAGATGCGGCAGCGGCAGGATCCCGCCCTCGATCTCGTGAAGTTCGACACGGACTTCGCGCCGCCCGGCTCCGGCGCCGACCCTGTCCAGAAGCGTGCGGATGAAATGTTCGATCCGACCGTCATCGTTGTGGTCTTCATGGGTCACGCCGGGCGTCGGGTCGAGAGAGAAACGCACGAGGGGCGAATCGGCCGCACGGAGGATCGCCGCATGCAGCTCGGGAGGGGCTTCCTCGATCAGCCGGGCCACATTCGCCGCCCGCCCTGCCGTCTCGAAGCCCAGCGTTGCCCGGATGGCCAGAGTGCGTTCGTCAACGAAAAGCCACAGGCTGACGGCCTGCGCGACAAGAAGGGCCCCCACGATCAGCAGGATGAGCTGAACCCGCAGGCTCCGCAGAAAAGGGGGGATCATTCGAGGACCTCGACATCGGCCGCCAGGCAATAGCCGGCATTGCGGATGGTGATGATGATGCGCGGCCGGGCGGGCTCGGGCTCGATCTTGCGCCGCAGCCGGCTGATCTGGTTGTCTATCGTCCGATCGAGCGGACCGCCACGCCGACCCGATGTCAGATCCATCAGCTGATCACGGCTCAACACCACACGGGGCCGCTCGAGCAGCGCGGTGAGAAGCCGATGATCGGCGCTGGTCAGCGCGACCGTGTTGCCCGCCGCATCCTCCACGATGCGGGCATCGGTATCGTAGGTGAGACCGGCGAAACGCACCCGCCTGCCCGAAAGAGAACCGGCCTCGAGTTCGGGCTGTTCGGCCCGCCGGAGGACCGCCCGGATCCGGGCCAGCAGCTCACGCGGATTGAAGGGCTTGGGCAGATAGTCGTCAGCACCGATCTCGAGCCCGACGATCCGGTCGGTATCCTGTCCCAGAGCCGTCAGCATGATGATCGGCAGCCGTCGTTCCGCCGACAGCCGCTGGCAGACAGACAGCCCGTCCTCTCCGGGCATCATCACGTCGAGAACCAGCAGGTCGAAATGCCCCGTCGCCAGCATGGCATCCATCTCGACGGCATCCTTCGCGGCCGATGCCCGCATGCCGTTGCGTTCGAGAAAGCGCGTGACCGACTCGCGGATCTGGCGGTGATCGTCGACGATCAGGATATGGGGGCTCTTGTGCATGCGTTCGTTATAGGGCGTTGCGCGGCAACATCTTCGGACGGGTTTGTCACGCTTTGTATCAGGCGAAGCGGTTGCGACAAACGGATACACTTCGGCGGGTGTGGACATCTGCAAATTGGGGTTTGCTCTCCCAGGTAGAGATTGCGCGAACGCAAGCTTGGGAGATTGTCCAATGAAATATCTGAAAACGGTTCTTGTCTCTGCGGCCATCACGGCCGTTGCCGCCGTGAGCGCCAATGCGCATCCCGGTCACGATTCCGACGATCAGCGCATCTATGGCGGCTATCCGGCCGCGCCGGGGAACATGCCCGGCATGGCGGGCCCGTCTGCAGGAGGTCGTTATGGTCTTCCGGGCATGATGGGAGGCATCGGCGGTGCCTATGGCATGGGTGCCCCCGGCATGGGCAGCATGGGCGCTCCCGGCGGTGCAGGCATGGCCGGCATGGGCATGGGGGGCGGTGGCATGATGCCGATGATGATGCGCATGCATCAGGCCATGATGGGCCGGATGGCTGGCGGCCCCGGCGGTATCGGCATGGGCATGTCGGGCATGGGAGGCTTCGCCGGTGCATACATGGGCGGGATGGGCATGTCGGGCATGGGCGCCCTTCTGCCGCGGATCGAGGCTGACACGAATGGCGATGGCATGGTCACCCCCGAGGAGCTGCGCAACAGGCTCGGAACGCTGCTCGGCAAATATGATGCGGACCGGAACGGCGCGCTCTCGCTCGACGAATTCGCCAGGCTTCATGCCGATCTGATGCGGGAAACCATGGTCGACCGTTTCCAGTTCTTCGACGATGACGGCGACGGGTCCATCACGGCTTCGGAAATCGTCAAGCCCGCCATCCGCCTGGAGCGGATGCAGACCATGATGCCGAAGGCCGGCATGATGGGCGTTCCGGCTCAGGGAACGGCGGTTCCGGGGCAGCAACCCCCGACGATGATGCCCGGCCAGAGCGGCCGCACGACCATGCCGGAGCAGTCCGACGACATGATGCCCGGCCAGCAGGGCATGATGACCGGCAATGGCCGCATGATGCAGGGAAACTGACGACGAGGGCGGGGCCCGCTGTCATTCGGGCACCGGGCTCCGCTGTCTGAAAGGGGGAGATGGAAGCATCGACCATCGGGCCATGCCCTGCCCCCGGGCACCGGCGCGTCGCCAGGATGGCCGGCTTCGACCGCCCCTTGAGCTTCCAGCAACTGGAAGACCTACATCCGGGATGAAGAGTGAACCGCACTGCTCGCACGCATGCAGAAGGAGAAACGGAAATGGGAACTGGAATGGGATTCGGCATGGGCTTTGGCAGCATCTGGATGCTGCTCGTTCTCGTGCTGGCAGTCTTGGCGATTGCCGCGCTCATCAAGTATCTGCGCAGCTGACGAACAGGAAGGGAACAAGGCAATGAGCTATACCATCGACCGCTTTCTTGACGGTGTGACCATGGAAGAGGCGGAAGAGCGGGTCCGCAGCGCTCTGGCCGATGCCGGTTTCGGCGTCCTGACCGAGATCGACGTCAGGGAAACGATGAAGAAGAAGCTGGGGGTGGACATGCCCGGTTACCGCATTCTCGGGGCCTGCAACCCGAAGATGGCCCATCAGGCCCTGGGCATCGAGCCGCGCGTCGGCGCCATGCTACCCTGCAACGTGATCCTGCGCGAGCTCGAGGGCGGCATCGAGATCTCTGCCATCGATCCGGTCGCCTCCATGCAGGCGATCGACAATCCCGAACTGACCCGCGTCGCAGGCCGGGTGCGTGACATGCTGTCGGACGTGGTTGGCAATGTCTGAACATGGCAGTGAACCGGCCGAGGTCCGCATCTCGGCCGAGCTGGCCTGTTGCATGGTGAGCGGGCCCGACGGTCCACTCGAGATCCGCCGGATCCCCAACCCCGAGCACCGGCTCGAATCCGAATGGGCCCGCACCTCGCGTCCGGCGCCGCCGGCCGTGCTGCAACCGCTCGCGCCGGTGCCCGGAACCGTGCCCCTCGGCGAGCTCGAACTGATCGATGCGCTGCTTTCGGACGATATCGTCGTCGCTGATGGCCGCACGCCCGATCAATACGCGAAATACACCATCCCCGGCGCGATCAATCTGCCCTATACTCGGCCTGAAATCGCCCTCGAGGCCCTCGGCTGCCGCCGCAACGGGGACAGATGGGATTGTGCCGAAGCGCGGCCGGTGGCGATGTTCTGCAACGGCCCCTGGTGCGGCCAGTCGCCGAGTGCCATCCGCAAGATGGCCGCAGCCGGCTTTCCGCCCGAGCAGATCCACTATTTCCGCAACGGCATGCAGGGCTGGCTGCTGCAGGGGCTCAGCGTCTGGAAACCGGGGACGGACACGACGTTCCACGTCTGAAACCGAAGGCCCCTTCCGCGAGCACGGCGCAACCGCACTCGGGGGCAGGCGAAGGAGAAGGCACAGATGGACACGCCGACGCGATATGCCATTCTGCTGGGCCTGGTCTTGGGTGCGGTCGGCTTCGCCCTTTCACTCCGTGCCCTGGCCCGGGCCATCGGCCCCACACTTCGCGAACCGGCGAAGGATGTGCCCGCCACCGCCGGCAGCCTGTCGCGCGAGCCGGTCTGGGTGCGCTACCATGTCAGGTATTACGGTTACGCCCTGCTGTTCCTGGCCTTCGACATGGAGATGGCCTTCATGTATCCGTGGGCGGTGGTCTATCGCGAAGAGGGGCTGGTGGCCCTTCTCGACATGGGCTTCTTCCTGGCGATCCTGTTCCTCGGCCTGCTCTACGGCTGGAGCCAGGGCG
>WFPA01000127.1 GCA_015487815.1 Albidovulum sp. | reverse complement strand
CCGCTGCGCTGCGCGCATCGAAATACTGGCCGTTGCCCGCCTCGGCAATGCGCTGCAGCTGCGCGCGCGCTTTCGCGTCGACATCAAAGCCGACGACGTTGATGCGCAGATTGATCCCCCGCTTGGCCAGTTCGGCGGCAACAGCGCTGGGATCGCCGCCGCAGGTCTCGATTCCGTCGGAAATCAGCAGAATGGAGTTGTTTTCCTCAAGCCGTCCGTCGAAAGCCTTGCCCGCCTCTTCCAGAGAGGCGGCGATCGGCGTTTTGCCTTTTGGGGAAATGTCCTGAATCACCACCGATAACTGTGCGGGCGATGCCGTACCCAAAGGGGCAACCAACTGAACATCGCTGCAATCGCCTTTCTTTCGATGCCCATAGACCATGAGGCCCGGCTTTACCTCGTTCGGCAAAGTGGACAGGGAGTCCTTCAGCACCCTGCGCGCAATATCGATTTTTGCTTCACCATTGATCTGTCCCCACATCGAATTGGAGGCATCAAGAATATAGAGAAAATTCATTTCGGACTTGGCAAGATCTTTCCCGGCCTTGGCGGTCCCGACGGCACCGACGAATGCCATTGCCAGTAGTATCGGTGAAATCCAATTCCTACGGAGTCGCATCGCGTATACCCTCTGAAAGTTGCCCGGCGGGAGACGAGAAATGAATGCTAATATGCTAATATTTGACCGGTTTTCGGGTTTTGTCGAGTCAAGATTTCCCTGAGGTAGCGGATTTCGCAGTTTGCCCGTTTGCCGATCTTGCAGTGGTCGGGTTTGCCGTGGCGATGTTCCCCTGCCGACACCGTTTCCGCCGGCGAAGCGGGCTGAGCGAAGCTCGCGCGGGTCGCCTGGCGGGCATGGTTGTTCTTTGGCCAAGGGCCGGATTGCCGCCCCCCTCTTGATCGAAGAGATCAACCATAACCAAGGACACTCTATCGCAGACTGCGGCCCTACGTGCGCGTGTTTGCTCATCGAAATTGAGATCCGTCAAGTATGTCTGGGTGTTGATAGAGGGGCAGGTTTGAATTCCGATTGACAAATCAGGGCGGCGAAAGCCCCGCAGCCTGAAAGCATTGGCGCAGCATGTCGGCAAGCCCGTTGAGCATGGGCATAGAGCTGGTAAGCAACATCTCCTGCTGCATGACGGTAACCTCCAGATCCACAACGCCGCCACTGGCCTCGCCCACCTGATCGAGCGCCGCGAGGGCTGATGTCATGACCTGCATCTGCTGCTCGAGCAAGCGCCGGGTCTGCTCGCATGCGCCAGCGCCTGTCACACCCGCAGCATAGTCGAGCAGTGCCGTGACCGCCGCGAGCGGATCTTCCTGTGCAAGGGTTTTCTCACCGAGGGGCTCGTCGCGCGAGCCTGCGGACCCGCCAAAGGCAGAAGGGCCGACGGATGGAGCCGGTGGCGCGGACACCCGCAGGCCGGCAAAGGGCCCCGCGAACCTCCCGCTCGGGATCCAGGTGCAGATAGCGCCGGTAGCTTCCGGCACGCCGGTCCAGACTGACATGCGACTGGCCTTTCTCGGGTCGGCGGCATCGAAACGGAGCTTGGCGTCGGCCCAGAAGTCTTGTCCGGGGCAGTCCGACATCCGTGCCATAACTTGCCCGATCCACTGATCACCCTCACGACGGGCGCGCATGATCACTGTTCCGGCAGGAATGGTCGCTCCCGCCATGATGGCTGGCTCGATCAGTGTCAGGATCATTTCATCGCCGCTCACATCGACGCGCGCGGTGCCCCGAAACAGCTTGAAATAGACGCCCTCCGCCGGTTTCGGCATCTCCGGGGGCAGCGTTGCCAGCGCCTCGGCCGGGCGTTTCGCCGGAGCGGCACCGGCGGTTTCAGCTGGTGCCGTGTCCTCGGTGTCATCCGTGCCGTCCTTGCCGGTTGCGCCGAAGGGCGTCTCATCGCGCATCACTGTCACGGTCAGGAGTACCGGATGGCCGCCATGAAACAGCAGATCGGTGGCCGTCTCGCGTCCGCGCCCGCGCAACCAGCCGATGGCCCGTCCGCCGACAAGGACGAGGCCGGCGGGCGTCACCTCGACATCCGGGGCCGGCGAAACCAGGATGTCGGGCGGAGCCTCTGGCGTGAAGCTCCAGCGGCCACCGGGCAGTTCCTCGGCCCGGCCGATCACTGAACCGTCAAGGCCGATCACCTCCTCGCCGGGCGGGGCGCCAGGCATCTCGTTGCCGGCCCCGGCATCGCCGGGCGGGGCCAGGCGTCGGCCGACCCTGCCGACAGAAGTGCCACCAAGCCAGACCCTGCCCTCGGCATCGATTTCCACCTTGGGCGGCGGCGAGGCCATCGCGCCAGGAATCTGGACCGGTTCCAGATAGCCCTCGCCGTTGCCGAGATCCTGCACCCGGCCAACCACCCTTCCCCCGGGGCCGGTCAGCTCACGCCAGACGGGAGCGCCGCTGGGGGCGCCGCCTGCGACGTTGCCGGATGCGCGAGACCCCGATGGTCCGGCGATCGCGCCCGTCGGGGCCGTGCCGGTCGCCCCGCCACCAGCCGTAGCGATGCGGCCGATGACTACCCCGCCCATGATTACCGCGCCGTCCCCCGTCACGCTGACCGGCGGAGGTGGTGAGGTGAGGATGTCGGGCGGCGTCAGCGGCTCGAACGACCACTGACCATTCGGGTCGCGCGCGACCCGTCCGATCTCACGCCCGTCGCGGCCGATCACCCTGCGTGCACCGCCATCCTCGGGGGGCGACTCAGCCGGGTTTTCCTCCTGTCGGGCAGTGGCAGGCGCTTTCCCGAGCGCTCCGATCACTCGCCCGCCCAGCATGACCTGCCTGCCGATGACGCGCGCTTCTCCGAGGAAACGCCCCTTGGGGTCAAAGAGCATTTCGCGGCCGAGGTTGCTGAGCTGCAGGTACCCGATCAGCTTGCCCCCGGCGTCATGGACCGGGCGCTGCGGAATTTGTGAAATGGTGTCGGTGCGGCCCTGCGGGGGCGCGATCAAGCGCCTCTGCGGACGGATCACCACGCCGTTCTTCAGCACCTCTACCTGCTCTGGTTGCAATCTACCGAAGGGAAACATCTCGGCCCTGCCGTCGTCCCGCTCTTTGTCCGGCCGGACCAATGGTCCGATCGGTACGCCACGAGAATTGACCAGCGGCATGAGTCGGGCCCGTTTCTGCTTTTGCGGCTGCGGTTGCGTAGATACCACCTGCCGTCTCGATGTGGTGGTCGGGACAGTGCCGGGAAGCGGCGCGGTCTTGTAGATGCGTCCCACGAGACGCTCGGCCAGCCGTCGGGCGTCGTTGATGAAGCGCGCGGCATCGCCTTCGCCGCGCAGTATCTTCGCCAGCGCCTCCGGGTCGCCACGGTTCGCCTCGACCTCGACCACCCGGCGCACCAGAGCCTCGTTCGGGCGCAGGTCGATACCGCCGAACCGCGCCGCATCCAGAAGCCGCAGCATGTATTTTGCAACCTTTCCAGCCAGCTTGCGTGCCTTTTCCGGCTTGGTTTCGAAGCCCGCGCCGTCGCGGATCTGCGCCACCAGATAGGCGAACTGCTCCAGAAGTGACTGACGCGCTTTGTGGACATCCAACGGCTGGGGAAGACGCGCCGGATCGCCAGGACCCGACAACAGAAGCTCGGCCGTGATCCGACGACCGGCTTTTTGCGTATTCTCGACGATATGGCGGATGGCTGCTTCGGTCAGATAGGCCTCTGCGGCAAAGAACAGTGCCTGCCACTGGGCCTCCCGGATCGCTTGCTCGAGGCGTGCACGTTCGGCTGGATCGGTGGTGTCGCGGTGGCGCTCGGTCAGGCGGATGAGCCGGCGCATGAGTTCTTCATAGACCTGGTTCGCGGCGCGGGTGCGCGCGTCCGCTCCGGTGCCTTCCAACCGGTTGGCGATCCAGATCTGGAAACGCGCCCAGACCGCTTCGGCCCGGTCGAGGATGGCCCTAAGTTCCATCCGTTCCGTGCCTTTGAGCCCGGCCAGCACGCGACGGCGGTGCGCGGCCCAGCCTGCATCGTCGAGTTGGCGGCGCACGGCAAGCTGGGCAGCGACTTCCTGGGTGATCGTATCACCGGGCCCGCCGGGCCCCAGATCGTAGCGCGGCGCGGTATAGGCATTGGTGTCGAGCCGGCCGGCGCCTTCAACCCCGCCAAGCAATTCGGCCGCCCCCCAGCGTGCGCGGAAACGCTCGTTGAACAGGATGAGGCACAGTTCGCGGCGTTCGCCCCTGAAGCTCAGGTCGTAGTCGCTGGTGAGGTTTTCGGAACCCACCGCTTCCCACATCTTTTCGCGCGCGACGCGTTCCTCGCCATAGACCTCGCGCACGATCTCGTAGGCCAGCGCATCCACCACCCGCTTGCGGATACGCACGAGCGCGGCCATCTGCGCCTTGCTAAGTGTTCCGGCCCGATAGGCCGCAGTCGCTCTCGCCCACTGACCGCCATAGATCCAGAGCAGATTCTTGAGCGCCACCTCCTCGACCGCGCCGTTGGCAAATTCGCCGATGCGTTTCTCAAGGGCCAGCGCTTGCTCGTAATTCTCGAGAATGCGGGCGAGTTCTCGCCCCATGACCGCCTTGCGTGAGAGATCAAGGAACTCAACCGGACCAAAATGCGGGGTGCCGCCGAGACCGGACTTCATCAGTCCCAGGACCTTTGGCGAAAGCCAGCCATTCAGCCCGCCATAGCTGACCCCGGGCACTGCGCGCCCGACAGCCAGGGTGGAAGACCCCCAGATACTGTCAAGAAGCTCCCAGGCCACCGCCACCGGGAATTCGGGGACATCGCCCCTGAGGAAGAGGTCGAGTTCACGCACCCGGTCGTGCCGGAACACGCCATCGCCTTCCAGTACGCCCGCCCGCAACGGTCCGTCAGGGCGGACACGGTAAACGAACAGGTTCGAGGGTTTCAGATCGCCCAGGAACAGCCCGTGACGTGCCGCCTGGCGCGCCAGTTCGATAATAGCGCGCTGGACTTCGGGCGGAAGCTCCTTCGGCCCGCCGTCAGGCCCGTTCCAGCCACGTTCCGCGATCCAGTCGCGAAGCGTCTGGGCCCAGGCGACCTTCTTGCCGCCGACCTCCATGCCAGGTCCGACGAGATCCTTCTGCAGAACTGGCAGGCGCAGCGGTCGGCCGTCGGGGCGCTTGGCGTCAATGGCACCGATGCGCCGGATGGGCACATGGGCGATACCGGCTGCTTCGAGCAATCTGGCCCCCGCGATCTCGCGCTGGGCCGAGCGCCAGGCCTCGACGACGGCCTCGGTCACTTTTTCGCGCGCGGTTCCGTGCTTCAAGGCGTCGCCGCGCACCACCTTGATCACCTGGCCAGGCTGGGTGGGATGCCGGTACACGTCGCCGAATCCGCCCTTGCCGAGAAGCTCGCCCAGCTTCCAGGCCCGGGGCGAGAGATCGACCACTTCCGGCCCGAAGCCCGGATCGCGACCGATGAACCTCCGGGCCAATCCATCGATGGCCGGTCCCACCCGCGCGCGAAGGACGGTCATCATCTGGCGTCTGAGTTCGACCCGTGCTTCCACGGGCATCTTTTCCACACCGGCGAGCCAGGCGCGCATCACCGCCAGCCCCTTGCGGTTGACGAAGCCACGCCGGGCCATCTCGTCCAGCACCCTCAACCGTTCGGCCAAGCGCAACTCGTAAAGTTCGAGAGATCGGGGGCTCGTATCGGCAAAACGGGGCGCAAAGGGGGTGTTGAGTGCCTTGAGCTTGAGGATGAAGACAAGGTTCTCGAAGAACCCCGGCGCCGGCTCTCCACTCGTGAAGGCCTGCGCCTTGCCCAGTCCTGTCAGGCCGATCGATTCCGAAAGGATCCGCAATGTGGCCGCTTCCATGGCAGCCTTCAACTCGGTATCGGTCAACTGGCGCAAACGCCCCAGTGGCAGTCGCCAGACCTGTTCGGGCCGCAGCATGCCCGGTGCCAGTTCACGGGCGCCACCGGCTATGAAATCCCCGTATTTCGCCGAAGCGCCGATCGTGCCCAACATCAGAAAATTGTGCCAAACTTCGGCAGCAAGGGTGCGAGCGGTCCATTGCCGCGGATCGAGCAGCGACTCTGGGTCGATCACGGCGCGACCGGCACGGCCGAGGCCGGTGAACAGCGCGGCCTCGGTCCCCAGACGGCCGGTCACCTGCAGCCAGAGCCAGCGCTCTCCCATCCGCCGGCCGATCGCATCCCAGATGGCACGCGAGCCCTTCGAGGCAATGCCACCCGGCAGCACGACGAGCGCGAGATCCTCAAGCAGGCTGCTAGCACTCACTGCTTCGTCAACCCAGGAAGGCGCCGCCGCCTCGTCGAGTATCGTGCCGGGTCTGAGCTGGAAATCGGCGGGGATCACGTATCGGCCGCCGACGATGAAGCCCGCGCGCGCGAGCGCGGCATGGTCGGCCGGCGCCGTTTTCTTCAGTTCTTCGGGTGACATGCCGGCGGCTCTGGCGAGGGCGCGTTCCAGCCGCCAACTCCTGCGCGCCTGCTCTCGAAAGCGCCCGAGCACCACCCGATGGTTCCACTGGTATCCGGGATTTACCAAGTCGGACCAGAACACCGCATAGGCGCGGGCAAGCCCCTGCCGCGCCCAGGGGGTGTCGAGATAGGCCAGATAGGCGTCGAGCGCGGAGCGCATCTCGCGCCCCAGAAGCGTGGCCAGAAGTCCCATGAATTTTTGCGGATCCCCGCGACCTTCGGCCTCGGCAAGCCGCGCCACAATCTCGGGCAGGACGCGAAAGCGCATGTCGCGCGCACTCTGTTTGACCAGTTCCTCGCGGCTCCTGCCCAGATCGAAGGGGCCCTCGGCCAGGATTGCGCGTTCGCGTTGCCAGCGCCTCCGCTCCGCGTCGAGAAGCGCGATATAGGCACGCGCGCTGTCAGCGGGGTCGGTGTTCGGATCTTCCAGCAACAACTGCATGCGGCGACGGTCGAGGTAGCGACCCCAAAGCTCCATGAAGGCGCGCCAGGGGTGATCTCTCGGCAAGTCGCTGGTGAGCAGTTCGGCGATCACCCCCGGCCCGCCCGGGGCCGTAGCCGGGGCGTTGATCTGGCGGGTAAGCCAGCGTACCCGCTCCTGACGGGCATTCAGTACTGCCCCACCGCGCTCGGGAAAAAGGCGCAGGATCACGTCCTCGATCGCGTCCCGCTCGGCTGCGAGATAGAGCAGAATTACCTGATCCTTCGCTTGCGCCGCCTTGCTGAACCCCGTGCGCGCAAGTGCGCTTTGCCTCGTCCGACGATAGGCCGCATCGAGCTTGTCGCGTGCTTCTGTCAGGAGCTGCTGCAGTCTGTCAAAGGTCGCCGGAGATGCCGGATCTTCCAGCCCGGCAATGAGTTCCGCCGCTCGGGCGCGACGATAGGCCTCGAGCCGGAGCCAGAGCTGGGCTCGGGCCTCGGTGTTTTTTCGCGCGTCGGGAGAGGCGGCATCATTTGCGATCTTGTCCACCACGTCATCGCGCGCCTGTGCGACTGCCTTCGCCAGCGCCTCCCGGTTGGCCTTGGTGAGACGGGCGATAAGCTTGTCGAGCGCAGCCCGGTCTGCGGGCCAGAGCGCCTCCTTGCGCCTGGCCACCTGCCGCGACAGCGCCAGCAGTTTGCTGCGAATGCCGGCAACCGTCTCGGCATTCATGTCGCTTTCGAGGACATCGAGCCGGTCGAGAACCTGCACTGCAGCCGTTACATGGCCGCGGGCAAGCGCCTGCATCCCCAGATCGCGCCAGTAATCGAGATCGGCGCGCCGGCTGCGGGCTTTCCAGCCATTCTCCTGCCGCGCGCGGGTTTCAGCCAGCATCGCCTCCATCGCCGAAAGGATGCTGTCAAGCACATTGCGCTCGCCCACGGGCAGAAGCCGGCGATAATAGTCGAGATTGTCCCGCAGCCGCGCCAGTTCCTCGATGATGGCGTCCGGGGTGGCGGCCTTCCCCCAAAGCGCGGGATCGGCGGTGGCCGCCCGACGCGCCATGTCAAAAAGCAATGCGGAAAGCTTGCGGATGAGCGCGCCGCGTCTCACCGGATCGCCGGTTTCGCTGCGGATGGCACGCTGGAGAGCATTCTCGACGAGGAAGCCCAGCCTGCGCCGCGCCGCGTGGTCCAGTCCCTGCCCGAAGGGGCCGAACCAGAGTGCCAGCGCTGCCTCCGGGTCGGTTGAGAGCCGCCGGGTAAAGGCGTCTCGGGTATCGCGGGATGCAGCCCCCATGAGCTTATCGCGGATCTCGTCAAACAGCATTCGCGCCCGCAGCACCGGCGGCAGCGGCGCGCCATCCTCGCGGTAGGCTTCGGCAATTCGCTCCAGCACGTCCAGGGCGGCTTTGCGTGCTTCCGGCCCCAGCTGCGCCAGCGAAAGGGTAGCAGCCAGCGTCGCCGCCGCGCGCGGGTCACCATTGGCCATACGCTCCAGCAGCGCCCGGCGCGCCGCCGCCAACCGCTCTGCCGCGCCGCCGGTGCCAGGCAGCGTCAAGGCGAGCTTGTCGAGCGCCTCGGCACCCGGGCGCGTGCGCAGCCGGGCGATCTCGTCATAAAGGCGCAGGAGAAGCAGCTGCGACTCGGGGTCGTCGGCTTCGATCTCGCGCAGGATCCTCAAGGCTGCTGCGCGCTCGCCGGCCACAAGATAAGCAGCGGCCGCTCGGCGCCGGATCTGAACGGTTTCAGCATCCCGACCCCGGCCCAGGATCAAGCGACGCTGCGCCGCTGCCTCCTCGGCCCGCGCCACCAGCGCAGCCAGCCGCCCCGCCTCGGCGCCGATCCCACGCGCGGCAAGAAGCGGCCGAAGCGCCCCGGCGATGGCCAGGAGGCGCCCCTCGGCCTCTTGCGCTGTTGCATTCTCCGCTTCCTCGATAAGCACCCGGGCGCGCGCCACGAGCGCGGCATACCGCGCCTGCGCCGCGTCGCGCTCGGCAGGTCCGGCGAGGCGGGCAAGCTGCATGGCTTGTTCGGCGGCACGCGCGAGGTTCTCCGCCTTCAGCGTTTCCAGTTCGCCGGAGCGACCATAGTCGCGCCGGAAGGCCATACTGATCAGGTCGTGCAATCGTTTGCGTTCGGCGGCAAGCTTCGCCGGGGAAATACCCAGAAGCCGAGCGGCATCCGGGTCGGTGAGAAGATCCACCAGCGCACGGCGTGCCCTGGCAAGCTCGCTGGCAGTTCCGCTGAAACGGGAACTGCGGAGGAGGTATTCGACAAAGCCCACCAGCGAGGAATCCTCGCGCGAGAGCCAGTTTTGCGCTGCCGCGCGGAAATCCGCCTCGCCCATTGCCGCGCGCAGCATCTCGATCAGAGCCGCTGCCGGGGGGTCGCTACCTGTCCGGTCCAGACCCAGCCCCTCATGCAGAAACCGCACCCGTTCGGCCGCTTCGCGCGCCGCGCGCTCCCGTTTCAGGGCCCGACGCCACTCGGCGACGACCCAATTGATGCGTTCCTGAAGCGCCTTCTGTCTTTCGTGCAGTTCCTTCCACCGCCGATAGAGCGCATCGTGCTCGGCGCGGGTCCGCGCGCGGCCGGGGCCCCACAGCCCCGCATCTGAAAGTTCACGGATGCGGGTCCAGAGTTTCTCCTTCTGGGCCTGCAAAGATTCCCATTGGGCGTGGAGGTCTTGCTGAAGCTGCCAAAGCTCTTCTGCTTTTGGCTCCGGCGCGGGGGGCGTCGTGGAAATGGTTATCGGCGGCGGCTTGAAGGGGCCGAGCGACAGGCCGTCGCCCGGATCGCGGACGAATGTGAGGCGGCTTCCGTCCGGTTCGACCATGACCGGTTGTGGGGGCTCCCGGGCATTTTGGCGGGCAAGAGACAGGAAGAGGCCGTTCCGCCCCCCCGCATCCGGCATCACGAGAAAACCGGCCAGCGCCTTCTTGGCGCCGCCCTCGACGGGAAAGTAGAACATGTCACTCTCGCCCGAGCCAGCCAGCAAGCCGAGGGGCTCGCCTCCAACAAGAACGCCACCCTCAGCAGGACGGGCGGCGGGTGAGCCCGGAATCGTTTCGCCGGGGCGCCAAACCAGACCGCCTCCGGAGCCGGCTAGCAGCGCGCCCGGCACGGCCCCCTCCAACAGAGAGCGTGGCGCTTCCAGCGCCGCCCGGCGCAGGGCGACAAGGGTGTCGCTCCATTCCGCCTCCGTGAAGCAGGGCGATACCCGCTCCTGTCCCGGCGCCGAAACCACGCGCAAGGGGTTGCGGGCGATGGTGAGACCGGCCGCCCGCAGGGCTCTCTCGGGGTCGTTCAGAAGCCGCGCGCGCCGGGCGTCACCGGCCCTTTGCAGCCGTATCGAGAAATCCTCGAGCGCAGCTACGAGGTCGCCTTGGAGGCACACCCAGCCCTTCAGGTAAAAGCCAACCCGCTCGGACTTGTCGGAGGGGATGTTGAAAACATGCTCGCCCAGATCTTGAGGCGCGGGAACCGTCACCGTTGTCTCGGCAACGGCCATGCCGGAGGTGTTTCCGAGGGCAGCTCCAACAATTCCCATGATGGCTGCCAGAGCCTTCAGCACGAAACGAACCATTATCCAGTTTCCTGGTAAAGATCTAGAATTCTAGCATCAAGGAGTATTTTGTCAAAGTGCTGTACACGTGATCCTGCCCCATTTCATCGGAGACCTAGCAGCCTGGTGGCACGACTGACCTGGCTCGACGACAGGCTTTCGATGCCGAACTGGCGCATCACCGCCTCGGCTTCGCGGGTGGAGACGCCCTTGATGTACATCTCGGCCACCGCCCGCATCACCGCGCGCACCGAGCGGCGACCGCGCTCCAGCGATTGGGGGTAGAACGGTTCGCCGTCATGCCCGGCGCTCTTGGGGACCTGCACCGTGACTGTGCCGGCGGGCGTGTCGATGCGCCCCGCGCTTGCTGCCATTGGCATAGCCCCGGCAGGGGCGCACAGCGCAATCGCCGGCAGAATTTCCAGACGTCAGGTTACAGTACCGTGCATTTGAACTGGCCCCCATTTCGACCGGACAGCTGAGCCTGAACCAGGAGGCTTAAGCACAGGCTTAGGTATATGCTCATGTCCGATATTGAAATCATCACCGATGGTGGCCGCAGGCGGCGCTGGTCGACGGCCGAGAAGCTTCGGATCGTCGA
>WFPA01000126.1 GCA_015487815.1 Albidovulum sp. | reverse complement strand
CCTCAGGGGCCGCGTCAATCTGGTCGTAATCCTTGAAGTCCCCGTAATACTTCGTGATCGCAGCCGTCAGCGTCGTCTTCCCGTGGTCAACGTGACCAATCGTGCCAACGTTCACATGCGGTTTCGTCCGCTCAAACTTTTCCTTCGCCATTTTTCGCCGCCTTCGTTGATGGACAGACAAAGACCCGCCAGGCGGGCCGGAATTGCATCGCGCGCTCCCTATCTGCATGACGCGAAAAAATCAAGCGCAACTTTTCGCGATTCGCGGCGTTGGAGACACCCGATCATTCGCGGCGTTGGAGACACCCGATCAGCGGCCGGTTTCGGCCTTCGGCTTCGGGTGCGGCTCGGCACCCTCCCCCTCGAACCAGTGACGGTTCTCGTAGAGCCAGTCGTTGATCGCCTTCGCCGCCTGACGGGCCAGGCTGACGAGCTGCTCGTCGGCCGTCTGCGTGTAACCCGAACCCACAAGGAAACCCGCCCCGGGCTCCTCGATGATGGTGATCTGGTGCGGCTTCTCGTTGAGCTTCCTCTTCTTCTCGTCATCCCAGACGGTGACGAGAAGAACGAGGGCCGACTTGGGAGAGAGAACCAGCGGGATCCCCGGCTGGGCAAGGACGTAAAGTCCGACATTGACGGCAACGTGATAGAGGCGTTCCCCCTCGTAGCGGCCGAGCCGCGCGCGGATCGCCCGCTTGAGCGCCTCTTCGATCGCCTTCGGGTCGGCATCGCGCGACAGCGGCCCCTTCTGCACCTTGTCTGTCACCACCACCACATAGCCGAGGCGAAAATCGCCAAGGGGCGGCAGTTTCGCCGTCGCAGGATCGGGCGTGGTGCAGCCGGCAAGGCCGAAGCCGGCGGCAAGGGAAAGGCCGAGCGTGCCACGGATCATGCCCCGCCGCGTCGGCCCCGTGGTCTCGAGGGCGCCGTCTGCGCGCCCCGTCTCTTCCGCCGAACCGTTCATCCCGTCCCCCGTTCCATGCCCGACCTCCATAGCTCCTCAGGCCAGGCGAGACAATCGCCGATCGGAACGGGGCGGTCCGTGCGGGAACGCGCCTCTCTCCGAAATGCCCACCCGCCGAACATTGCCCTGCCGCACGCAGCAGCGCCCTTGTCAGGTGCCGGTTTGCAACCCTCCCCCGGTCGCGCCATGATCGGGCGGGAGGTTCGGGATGATCGGCGACCGGCAGACATCGACGCAAAGGGCTCGCACCCTTCCCGCATGCAAGGAGGCGCTGCCGGTGCGCGTGCCGCTCGCGCGGCGGCCCATGGGCATTCGCGAAACTCTCGCAACCGCCCGGCGCAACGTTCTCGAACTCGTCCCCGAAAGCGCCACCGTGCAGCCGATCGTCTCGGGCCGGGTCGGTCGGCGATGGCACATGGTGATGGATCCGGGCGCGCTGCGGACCATCCTGCGCGAGCGGCCCGGGGACTATCCCAAGTCGGACATCACCCGCGCCATTCTCCAACCCGCCATCGGCGACAGTCTCTTCATCGCCAACGGCGCCCACTGGCGCTGGCAGCGCCGTGCCGCCGCTCCGGCCTTCAATGCCCGTCACATCGCCGCGCTGGCGCCGGTGATGAGCCGCGCGGCCGAAGCCTCGGCGGCACGCATCGCGGCGGAAATCGAGCGGCAGGGTGGTGAGGCGGTGATCGACATGCACGAGGAGATGGTGGCCGCCACCTTCGACATCATCGCTTCCGTCACCCTGGCGGGCGAGGACGGAAGCCGCACCCTGGCCCCCGCCATCGTCCGCAAGGCGATCAACGACTATCTCGCCGCCGCCGCCCGCGTCTCGCTTCTCGACCTTCTCGGCATATCGAGCCGCATTCCCCGACCGGGACGCCTCTTCCGCTCGGGAGCGATCCGGCGGATGCATGCCCTGGCCGAGGAAGCCATCGCGCGGCGCCGCCGGCGCGGTCCGCTGCCCGAACCCGACCTCCTCGATCTGCTGATCGCCGCGCGCGACGCGGAAACGGGCCGGGCAATGAACGACATCGAGATCCGCGACAACCTCCTGACCTTCATCGTCGCCGGCCACGAGACGACGGCGCTGGCTCTCGCATGGAGCTTCTATCTTCTCGCCTTCGACGAGAGGGTGGCGACCCGGGCCGCGACCGAGGCCCGGAGCGTGCTCGCCGGCCGCGTTGCCGGCCACGACGATCTGCCCCGTCTCGGATTTGTCCGTCAGGTGATCGAGGAAGCGCTCAGGCTCTATCCGCCCGCCGCCTTCCTCACCCGCACCGCCGCACGGCATGACACGCTCCTCGGCCGGCCGGTCCGGGCGGGGGATGCGATCATCCTGCCGATCTACGCGCTTCACCGCCACCGGCTCCTTTGGGAGCGGCCCGATGCCTTCGACCCCGACCGTTTTGCCCCCGGTCGCCCGATCGTGCCGATGAGCCACCTGCCCTTCGGTGACGGGCCGCGCGTGTGCATCGGGGCGCGCTTCGCCATGACCGAAGCCGTCATCATCCTCGCCACATTGCTCGACCGCTTTCACATTGCCGGGCTCGCCGGCCCGCCACCGCGGCCGGTGATGATCCTCACCCTTCACCCCGTGGGCGGGGTCCTGCTGCGCATGCGAAAACGGTGAGAACCGCTTTTCCTCGAATGCCCGCCTTCGGGACATCCCGTGGGCGGAGAGCCTTCGCCGGCCTGCCCTGCCTCACCCGCAACCCGCAACACGACGAACCCCCGCCGACCGGCGGAGGTTCGCAGATGGGAGCTTTCCTCGTTCTCAGCGCGGGAGACCCGGCAGCGGCCCGCGCGGCGTCGGCACCGGCTGCACCGGCACCCGGAAACGGTTGCCGCGGGAGAAGCGGTCGATCGCGGCACGCTGCTCGGCCGGGGTCAGCGTCAGGCTGTTGTTGCGGAGGTTGCAATCGTCATTGCGGGGATTGCCGTCGATACGGATATCCGGGTCGTAGGAGAGGCGCGCCCGGATCGGCGCGACGAACTCGCCGCCGATGAATTCATGACGGAAGCGGAAGGAGAACCACCGTCCGGCCCCGAGGCTGGTGAAACGGTGACGGGCGAGGAGCCGGCGCCCATTTCCGTTGTCCACCATGACCGATTGCTGGCCGCGGCGGGAGACATAGTCCGCCCGCCCCATGTTCCGCACCTTCACCTCGATCGTCATCACCGGCACCCGCCCATCGCGGAAGCGCACATCCGTCACCCGGAGCGAGGCGATGCCCGGATCGGGGCAGGCCGCGGGCTGGGGCAGCGGTCGCGGAAACGGACCGGGCAGCGGAATGGAGGGGCCGGCCAGAGCCACCGAACCGAAAGCGCCGATGGCGGCCAGGGCGATGAAAGGGGTCTTGAGCGTGTTGAACATGGGATCCTCCCTCGTTGCGGGTTGCTCGTCGCGTGTCGATCTTGCGGACATCGCGGAAGCCCGCGATTGCCATGGCGCAACGATGAGGGCGGAATGGGCTGCAAGACCATCACGCCGGCAGGTTATCTGCTAACCGGGAACGAGCAGGCGGGGCCGCCCTGGAGCATGTTCGCTTCACGCCGGCCGACCGAGGCAGCCGCGATCGGAACGACCGGAAGGAAGGGAGGCAGGCCGGCCGGCAGCGCCAGCCCGGGCATGAAGGCTCGGCAGGCCGCCCCCCCGCTTCACCCGGCATCCGATGTCATCCCGCCATGTCCCTGATGCTCATGCGGGCGAGGAAGGCGTGCCTGATTCGGAAGATCCGGCCCGGTGCCCGAACGCGGCCCGCTCCTCGGCGGCGGCTCAACGGCCGACGAACGACGACGTGTCGGCAGCGCGGATTGCCTCCATGCAGTCCGTTCGGCCGAGAAGCGGCCCCGTGACGGAGTTTCAGGTGAAGCGATTGTCCCTGGGGAAGCCGCGCGGCGCCATGCGCCCCGCCCCGGCACGCCGGCCCAGCCATTCGGACAGTTCCTCGGCGCGCACCGTGCGGGTGCGACCGGCCGGGTCCTTCCAGCCGAGCCCGTCGGCGAGACGGAAGGTGCGGGCGTCGGACAACCCGCCATCGCGGTATTTCTGCAGCCGCACTCCCTTGCCGCGGCTCATGCGCGGCAGTTCGGCGAGGGGGAAGACGAGAAGCTTGCGGTTCTCCCCCACGACGGCGACATGATCGTCCCCCTCGCCCACGGGCCGGCAGACCCTGAGCCGCGCATCACCCTTGAGATTGACCACCTGCCGGCCGCTGCGGGTCTGGGCCAGAAGCTGATCCTCGGGCGCAACGAACCCGTCCCCGGCAGAGGAGGCAAGGAGCAGCTCCCGCCCCGGCCTGTGCGGCATGAGCGCGACGATCCCGGCCTCGTTCGGCAGCTCGACCATCAGACGCACCGGCTCGCCCATCCCCCGCCCGCCGGGCAGATCGGCGGCCCGGAGCGTGTAGCAGCGGCCGTTGGAGCCGAAGAGGAGCAGCCTGTCGGTCGTCTCGGCATGGAAGACGAAACCCGGCCCGTCCCCGTCCTTCCATTTCAGCTCCTGATCGAGCGGCACATGCCCCTTGAGGGCGCGGATCCAGCCCATGCGCGAACAGACCACGGTGATCGGTTCGCGCTCCATCATGGCCTCGAGCGGCACCTCCTCGACCTCGGCCGGCGCGGCGAAACCGGTGCGCCGCGCCCCGCCCGGGGCCTCGGAGCCGAATTTGCGCTGCATCTCCCCGAGTTCATCGGCGATGCGGCGCCATTGCAGGCGCTCGCTCTCCAGAAGATCCTCGAGCTCGGCCCGCTCAACAAGCAGCGCCTCGTGCTCCTTGCGCAGCGCCATCTCCTCGAGCTTGCGCAGCGCCCGCAGACGCATGTTGAGAATGGCCTCGGCCTGCACTTCGCTCAGATCGAACTCGGCCATCATCACCGGCTTCGGCTCGTCCTCGGTGCGGATGATCTCGATCACCCGATCAAGGTTGAGGAAGGCGACGAGATAGCCCTCGAGCACCTCGAGCCGGCCATCGATCCTGCCGAGGCGGTGACGGGCGCGGCGCAGCAGCACCTCGCGCCTATGGGCGAGGAATGCCCGCAGGAGCTCCCCGAGCGAGCAGACCTTCGGCGTCAGCCCGTCGATCAGCACGTTCATGTTGACCGGGAAGCGTATCTCGAGATCGGACAGGCGGAAGAGCGCCTCCATCAGCACCTCGGGCACGACATTCTTCGACTTCGGTTCGAGGACGATGCGCACGTCTTCGGCACTCTCGTCGCGGATGTCGGCCAGAAGCGGCAGCTTGCGCGCGGCGATGAGGGCGGCGATCTTCTCGATCAGCCGCGCCTTCGGCACCTGGAAGGGAATTTCCGTCACCACCGCCTGCCACTGGCCGCGCGGCAGCTTCTCGACATGCCAGCGGGCGCGCAGGCGGATGCCCCCACGGCCGGTGCGATAGGCTTCGCGGATGTTCTCCGGGCTCTCGACGATGACCCCGCCGGTCGGAAAGTCGGGACCCTTCACATGGGCGAGGAGGGCGTCGTCATCGGCTTCGGGCGTATCGATGAGATGGAGAAGGGCGTCGATCAGCTCCCCGAGATTGTGGGGCGGGATGTTGGTCGCCATGCCGACGGCGATGCCCGAAGCGCCATTGGCCAGAAGGTTCGGGAACGCCGCCGGCAAGAGCACCGGCTCCTCTCGCGTGCCGTCGTAATTGGGGCGGAAATCGACGGCGTTCTCCGCGAGCCCCTCCATCAGCGCCATCGCCGCCTCGGTCAGCCGGGCTTCGGTGTAGCGGGCGGCGGCGGGGTTGTCGCCGTCGATATTTCCGAAATTGCCCTGCCCCTCGACGAGAGGGTAGCGCATGTTGAAATCCTGCGCCAGACGGGCGAGGGCATCATAGATCGCGGCATCGCCATGGGGATGATAGTTGCCCATCACGTCGCCGGTGATCTTGGCCGATTTCCGAAAGGGCCGCCCCGGTTCCAGGCCAAGCTCGCGCATGGCGTAGAGGATGCGCCGATGCACCGGCTTCAGCCCGTCACGCGCATCGGGCAGCGCCCGGTTCATGATGGTCGAAAGGGCATATTGCAGATAGCGCCGGCCGATGGCGCGGTCGAGCGGCTCGCTCTCGATCGCCGGCGCGCCGGCTGTCTGGGACGGGGGCTGTTTGCTCATGGGCGAGGATGTAGCTTTCCGCCGCCACACCGTCCAGAGGAAAGCGCGTGAGGGGCGGATGATGCGGCTTGATCGGGCGGCGACGCTCCCCTAAGGGCGGAGGGGCGACGACGTCGGAGGGCAAACATGAGCGAGAGCCGCAGCATTCTCATCACCGGCTGTTCTTCGGGGATCGGACTCGACGCAGCCCGCACGCTCCGTGCCCGCGGCTGGCGTGTCTTCGCCACCTGCCGGCGCGAGGAGGATTGCGCCCGGCTCGAGGCCGAGGGGCTCGAGAGCTTCTCCCTCGACTACGAGAATCCCGAAACCATCGCCGCCGCACTCGAGGAAGCCCTTGCCCGCACCGGCGGGCGGCTCGACGCCCTCTTCAACAACGGCGCCTACGCCATTCCGGGGGCGGTGGAGGACCTGCCGGTCGCGGCGCTGCGCGCGATCTTCGAGGCCAACTTCTTCGGCTGGCATGATCTCGTGCGAAGGGTGATTCCGGTGATGCGGGCCCAGGGACACGGCCGGATCGTGCAATGCTCCTCGGTGCTCGGCTTCACCCCCGCGCCCTGGCGTGGCGCCTATGTCGCCACGAAATACGCCCTCGAGGGACTGACCGATTGCCTGCGCCTCGAGATGCGCGACACCCCCATCCACATCGCGCTGATCGAACCCGGCCCGATCCGCACCCGCTTCCGCATCAACGCCCGCCGGCATTTCGAACGCTGGATCGACTGGGAAGCCTCGGCCAGGGCCGAACAGTATCGCACCCGCCTCCTCAAGCGGCTCTATGACGACAGCAACAGGGCCGACCGGTTCGAACTCGGTCCCGAGGCGGTGACGGAAAAGCTGATCCATGCCCTCGAGTCGCCGCGGCCGAAGCCGCGCTACTTCGTCACCACGCCGACATGGCTTGCCGAGGGGCTGCGGCGCTTCCTGCCCACCCGCTGGCGCGACCGGATCTTCGCCGGCAGCTGAAGACGGCTTTCAGGAAGACAGATCGCCACGCCCTTCTCTTCCCCTCCTCACGGGGCAGGCGCCCGAAAGCACCTCCTCGACCCAGTGGGGGACGATGCGCGTCGCCGGCCCGTAACGGGCCTCGTCGAAGGCAGGAGCACCGGCCGAGGGCTCGAGATTGAGTTCGAGGGTCCATGCCCCGGCCCGGGCCGCGTCGCCCACGAAGGCCGCCGCCGGATAGACATTGCCCGAGGTGCCGATCGAGACGAAGAGATTGGCCTCCCGAAGCCGCTGCCAGATCTCTTCCATGTGATAGGGCATCTCGCCGAACCAGACGACATCGGGCCGGGTGGCGGCGGCGCCGCAGGCGGGGCACGGATCTTCGGGGCGCATCTCCCCGGGCGCCGGCCAGCGGTGGCCGCAGGCGGCGCAGAGAGCCCGCATCAGCTCCCCGTGCATGTGGATGACATTGCGCGAGCCGGCCCGCTCGTGAAGGTCATCGACATTCTGGGTGACGATCGTCACCTTCCCCGGCCATTCGGCCTCGAGCCGGGCCAGCGCCTCATGGGCCGCGTTGGGCCGGGCGGCGCGGCAATCCCGCCGCCGGGCATTGTAGAATTCGTGCACGAGGGCCGGGTTGCGGGCAAAGCCTTCGGGAGTGGCCACCTCCTCGAGATCGTATTTCGTCCAGAGCCCGTCCTTGTCGCGGAAGGTGCCGAGCCCCGATTCGGCCGAGATGCCGGCCCCCGTCAGGATGACGATGGCCCCTGCATCACCACCGCTTGTATCCTTCATCGCTCCTCCTCCGCCTTCTGCCCGCCCGGCCTGCGGCATGATCGGCTTTGCCATTCGCCGGGGGCGGGGCTAAGAGTCTCGGAAATCCTCGATGGGAGTGCAAGGAATGGACAAGCTCTCCGACCCGCTTTTCTACGTGGTCGCGGCCTCGGTGATCGTCGTCGGCATCATCCTCGCCGTCGGCATCGGCGGCTTCACCCGCGGCGGTGATTTCAACCGCAAATACGCCAACAAGATCATGCGGATGCGGATCGTCGCCCAGTTCATCGCCGTTCTCATCATCCTCGCCTATGTCATCTATCGCGGGCTCGACTGAGGAGGCTGGCATGGTCGTTCTCAACCGCATCTACACCCGCACCGGCGACGAGGGCACCACGGCGCTTTCCGACGGCAGCCGGGTGCCGAAGGACGATCCCAGGGTCGCGGCCTATGGCGCGGTGGACGAAGCCAACGCCGTGCTCGGCATCGCCCGCCACCATGCCGAGGCCGAGGCGGAGCGCCGCCGCATCCGCCCCTCCTCCTCGGCACAGGACGCATCCGAGGAGGCGCTCGAGGACGCATGGGAGGCGTTCGACCTGGCCGAAGCCATCGCCCGCATCCAGAACGACCTGTTCGATCTCGGCGCCGATCTTTCCCGCCCCGTCGCCGAAGGCGAGAGCGAGGCCGCGCATCCGCCCCTGCGGATCATTGCCGCCCAGACCGGGCGGCTCGAACACGAGATCGACCGCATGAACGGGGAGCTTGCCCCCCTCAGGAGCTTCGTTCTGCCCGGCGGCTCGCTCCTTGCCGCCCATCTGCACATGGCCCGGACCGTCGCCCGCCGCGCCGAACGGGCCGCCTTCGCCCTTGCGCGCCGCGAAGCCGTCAACCCGGAGGCGCTGCGCTATCTCAACCGGCTGTCCGACTGGCTCTTCGTCGCCGCCAGATACGCCAACGGTCGCGGACGGGGAGACATTCTCTGGCGGCCCGGGGCTACGCGGCCCGACGACTGAGCCTGCGCGCGCCCCTTACCTGCACCGACGTCCCTTCTGACGCAACGAAACCCGCCCGCGGGCGGGCCAGTGCGCAGTTTTCGCTACACTGCAGCATCGCTTTTGAGTAGAGAAAGGCAGACGAATCGCGGGTCCGCCCGCATGCCAAACCGGGAGTACGCGCCATGAAGGTTCTCGTGCCGATCAAGCGCGTGATCGACTACAACGTGAAAGTCCGCGTCAAGGCGGATGGCAGCGGCGTCGATCTCGCCAATGTCAAGATGTCCATGAACCCCTTTGACGAGATCGCCGTCGAGGAAGCCATCCGCCTCAAGGAGGCCGGCAAGGCCGACGAGGTGGTGGTCGTCTCCATCGGCGTGCCCAAGGCGCAGGAGACGCTGCGCACCGCCCTTGCCATGGGTGCCGACCGGGCGATCCTGATCGTCGCGGGCGAGGACGTCCATCAGGACATCGAGCCGCTCGCGGTGGCCAAGATCCTCGCCAGGGTGATCGAGGAGGAGGAACCCGGCCTCGTCATCATGGGCAAGCAGGCGATCGACAACGACATGAACGCCACCGGCCAGATGCTCGCCGGGCTCATGGGCTGGGCCCAGGCGACCTTCGCCTCGAAGCTCGAGGTCGAGGACGACAGGGCGACCGTCACCCGCGAGGTCGATGGTGGCCTGCAGACCATCCGCGTGAAACTGCCTGCCGTCGTCACCACCGATCTCCGGCTCAACGAGCCGCGCTATGCCTCGCTGCCCAACATCATGAAGGCGAAGAGGAAACCGCTCGACCAGAAGAGCGTGGCCGATCTCGGCATCGACATCACGCCGCGGCTCGAAGTGCTCGAGACCCGCGAGCCCGAGGCCCGCAAGGCCGGCGTCAAGGTCGAGAGCGTGCAGGAACTCGTCGAGAAACTCAAGGAAGCGGGGGTGATCTGATGGCTGTTCTTCTTCTCGCCGACATGAATGGCGCCGACGTCGCCCTTGACCAGGTGGCAAAGGCCGTGACCGCAGCCGGCAGGCTCGGGGATGTCACCGTGCTCTGCGCTTCCGACGATTGCACCGCGGCCGCCGAAAAGGTGGCGAAGCTCGAGGGCGTGGCGAAGGTCCTGACCGCCGAGGCCCCTCACTACGCACACGGGCTGGCCGAGCCGATTGCCGATCTCGTCGTCTCGCTCGCCGGCGACTACGATCACATCGCCGCGCCCGCCACCGCCCATGGCAAGAACATCCTGCCGCGGGTGGCCGCCCTTCTCGACGTGATGATCATCTCCGACGCCACCGCCGTCATCGACGCCAACACCTTCGAGCGACCGATCTATGCCGGCAACGCGATCCAGAAGGTGCGATCGAAGGACGCGAAGAAGGTCGTCACCTTCCGCACCTCGACCTTCGAGGCCGCAGGCGAAGCCGCAAGCGCCGCGCCGATCGAGGCCGTCGAGCCCACGCCCGATCCCGGCCTCAGCGAATGGGTCGAGGACAAGGTCGAGGCCAGCGACCGGCCCGAGCTCACCTCGGCGAAGATCGTCGTCTCCGGCGGTCGCGGGGTCGGCTCCGAGGAGAACTTCCGCCTGATCGAGGAGCTGGCGGACGTGCTCGGTGCCGCCGTCGGCGCCTCGCGCGCGGCGGTCGATTCGGGCTATGCGCCCAACGACTGGCAGGTGGGGCAGACCGGCAAGGTCGTGGCGCCCGATCTCTACATCGCCGTCGGTATTTCGGGGGCAATCCAGCATCTCGCCGGCATGAAGGATTCGCGCATCATCGTCGCCATCAACAAGGACGAGGAAGCGCCGATCTTCCAGGTCGCCGACTACGGGCTCGTGGCCGACCTGTTCGAGGCCGTGCCCGCTCTCACCGAGGAAATCCGCAAGGCGAAGGCGGCGGGCTGAGCACCGCTGTTTCCTCGCGAACCTGCTGTTTCGGGGCCGCCCTCGGGCGGCCCTTTTCCGTTCCCTCTCCCATCGCGCCCCTTGTCAGCCACAGCTGCCGTTCCCATTTCAATTGCAGCGGCAAGGACCGCCGCCCGTCACCGGCGGCTTTAGCGGGAGGGACGGAAGATGACCGACGACACCATCACCCCCCGGAACGCGATGGCCGAAGCACGCGAGCGAATGGTGCGCGAGCAGATCATCGCCCGTGGCGTGCGCGATCACCGGGTGATCCGGGCGATGATGACCGTGCCGCGCGAGCTGTTCGTGCCCGAGGAGCACCGCGACGAGGCCTATGAGGACCGGCCGCTGCCGATCGGAAAGGGGCAGTTCATTCCCCAACCCTACATTGTCGCCTACATGCTCGAATCGCTCCTTCTGCGGGGCAACGAGAAGGTGCTCGAAGCCGGCGCCGGCTCGGGCTATGCGGCGGCCCTGCTCGCGCTCCTCGCCCGCGAGGTCTTCGCCATCGAGAAGGACCCCGATCTTGCGGCCCAGGCCCGGCGCAACCTCGCCGCGGCCGGCTTCGACATGGTGCGGGTGATCGAGGGTGACGCCTGCAAGGGCCTGCCCGAAGAAGCGCCCTTCGACGGGGTGATGATCTCCTTCGGCGTGGCCGAGGTGCCCCAGACACTCAAGGATCAGCTGGCGATCCACGGCCGACTCGTCGCTGCCGTCGGCCCGCACCCTGTGGCGCGGGAACTCGTCCGACTCACGCGGCGCGAGGACGGCACCTTCGACCGTGAAGCTCTTGCCGACATCCGCCTCGTGCCGCCGATGGACGAGGAGGGTGGCGTCGATCTCGAGGCGTCGGAAAGTGCCCGCCCCCGGGTCATCGAGACCCGGCCGCGGATTCACGAGGACCTGCCGGCCCTCATCAGTCGCAGCGCCACCGCCTTCGAGCGCGTTGAGGAGGCCGACATCGACGCCCTTGTCGAGCGGGCGGGCGACGCGCGGATCGTGCTCCTCGGCGAGGCTTCCCACGGCACGTCGGAGTTCTATCGCATGCGCGCCCGCATCACCCGGCGGCTGATCGAGGAAAAGGGCTTCAACATCGTCGCCCTCGAAGCCGACTGGCCGGATGCGGCCCGGATCGACCATTACGTCCGCCACATGGACGCGCCCCCGGCCGAGTGGACCGCCTTCGCCCGCTTCCCGACATGGATGTGGCGCAACGAGGAGTTCCGCGCTCTCGTGGACTGGCTGCATGAATACAATCGTCCCCTGCCCTTCGAGAAGCGTGCCGGCATCCATGGCCTCGACCTCTATGCCATGCACACGGCGATGCAGCGGGTGATCGAATATCTCGAGAAGGTCGATCCGGAACTCGCCCGCATCGCGAAGGAACGCTATGCCTGCCTCGAACCCTGGCAGGCCGACCCGGCCGCCTATGGCCATGCCGCGCTCACCGGCAGGTATCGCGAATGCGAGGCCGACGTGGTGGCGATGCTGGTCGATCTCTTCAGAAAGCAGACCGAGCTGATGAAGGGCGACGGCGAATGGTTCCTCGACGCGGCCCAGAACGCCCGCCTCGTCGCCAATGCCGAACGCTATTACCGGGTGATGTATTATGGCTCGGCGGCCTCATGGAATTTGCGTGATACGCACATGTTCGAGACGCTGCGACTGGTGATGGCCTTTCGCGGACCGGATGCGAAGGCCATCATCTGGGCTCACAACTCCCATATCGGCGACGCCGCCGAAACCGAGATGTCGGCACGCGGCGAGATCAATATCGGCCATCTGGTGCGCGAGCATTTCCCCGGTGAAAGCTGGCATGTGGGCTTCGGCACCGATCACGGCACCGTGGCGGCAGCCAGCGAATGGAACGGGCCGATGGAAATCAAGCGTGTGCGGCCCTCGCACCGCCAGAGCTTCGAACATCAGTTTCACCGCACCGGCCTGCCGGGGCTGATCGTGCCGCTCTCCCGCGGGGCCGACCCGCACCTCAGGGCAGCCTTGGCCGAACCGAAGCTCGAGCGGGCGATCGGCGTGATCTACCGCCCGGAAACGGAACTGGCGAGCCACTATTTCGAGGCGCGCCTCTCGCGCCAGTTCGACGATTACATCTGGATCGACGAGACCTCCGCCGTCACTCCGATCCCGGCCGAATCGCTCAGGGCCGTGCCCGACACCTATCCCTTCGGCCTGTGATCAGGGCTGCGCGCGTCAGGTTCCGCCATTGGACACACCACCCGGCAGAGGCGGCAGGCACCCGCCCGGCACACACGGCAGGCGTGTGATAAATGCCGGGCCATGTCGGGACGAGGAAGCGCACCCTCCGGCGGGCGCGGCGCGCTTCGTGCGGCTCAATGGCAGGAAGGCGCGGCCGGCAGGCCATCCCGCCAGATCCACCCCGAGCTGACCGGCATCTCGCGCCGCCATCCGGGAAACGGCACGCTCCTTTCTCGATGCCCGCAACGGCCGACCGCAAGCCGACATCGCCGGGTCTTCCTTTCATGGCGCTCCCGCTCGTTTCGATGAACGCGCCTCAGAGGTTGCGGGGCTTCCGGTCAGTTGCGGGCCCTCTGCCCGAAAGACGCACCACCGTCCCCTGAGCGAGAGCCACGAGCGTTTCCTCGTCGCCATCCACGGAAAGGATCCGGCACTGGCACACCGCCTGGCGCCCCGAAACGGATACCGGCTCTCCGACCGCCCGCAACAGGGGGCCGGTGCCGGGCCGCAGATAATTGATCTTGAATTCGGACGTCAGCGCGTCGTCCGACAGCGCCACGCCGCCGGCAAAAGTGATGGCGTTGTCGGCAAGATAGGCGAGAACGCCGCCATGGGCGATGCCATGCTGCTGGCGTAATTCGTCGCGCAGAGGAAGCTCTATGACCACCCGCTCGCCCGTGATCTGCGCCAGCACCGCGCCGAGATGCCGGCTGAAAGGCTGGGCGTCGAAGATCGACTTCGCCAGATCGATAATGACCGGCTCGTGCACGACATCCTCCCTTTCATGCGCCGCGGGGCCGGTTTCTCCGGCAGCGCCACGGTATCTCAAGGCTAGTTCCCGAAAAGAGTGCCCGATTCGGCCCGCTCCATGTGGCAGAACGTTGCGTCAGATCGCTGCCGCCGTCACTCCGGCCGATCGGAGAGGTCGCCCGGTTCCCGTCAGGGGCAGCCAGCCAGAAAGAAGCGCAGAGAGCTCCGTCTTTACCTGCGAGGCAGGAAGGCCTTGATGGCGGGAACGGCCAAGCTCCGAAACCGGCCGGCGGCGCGTTTCGTTCATGCGTCTGGTATCTTGCTGCGGAGACGGGAAGCGAAATGTCACCCCTTCAGGGCCTTGCCGGCAACTCCGTCCTCGGAGGCCGGGCACCGCACCACGGGCGGACAACATTGCCGCCACATCAGGCGGCGGCGACCGAAGCTTCGCCCGCCGCGGCGACCACCTCATCGCCGAACGGGCGTGTCCGGGGCCACCTGACACGAGGTCGGGAACGGCAACGCCCTGCATTCTCAGGGAGCACCCGACATCGACCGGCAAAGGATTTCTCCGCCATCGGCCGTCCTGCATTCTCCGGGCCGCCGGCGAAGGGCAGGCCTCTCCCTCCCCCGAAACCGACTGCTGGCCATTGCTCGCATGGGCAACCCGTTTGCCGCATGCCGCCACCCTCCCCCTTGCGGGGCCGACGGCTTCGGGGCAGGCTCCTTTCAGGCACGGGAGAAATGCCATGGGAGGCAAGGCACCGCACCGCAAGGTGGCCGCAGGCACGCCGGGGGAGATCACCAACAGCGAGGTGGCGGCGATGTTCCGCACCCTTGCCGATCTCCTCGCGATCGAGGGGGCCAACCCCTTTCGCGTCGAGGCCTATCGCCGCGCCGCCCGCATCGTCGAGGGGCTGCCCCGGCCGGTGGCGGCGATGGTCGCCGAGGGCGAAGATCTCACCCGGTTCTACGGCATCGGCAAGGATCTCGCCGGCAAGATCCGCACCATCGTCGAAACCGGTCGGCTGCCGCTCCTCGACGAGATGCTTGCCCGCATGCCCGAGGGGCTGCTCGATCTGCTGTCGCTCCCGGGCCTTGGCCCGGCCCGGGTGCGGCTTTTGCACGAGCAGCTCGGCATCGAGACGCTGCGGGAGCTCGAGGACGCCATCCGGGCCGGCAAGCTGCGCCGGCTCCCCGGCTTCGGGCCGAAGACCGAGGAGAAGATCCTCGCAGCCATTGCCCGCATGCGGCATCCGGGCGGTGGCCGGCGCCTTCTTGCCGAGGTCGAGGAAACGGCCCGGGCGATCGAAACCCATCTCGGGACCTTTCCCGGAACGATACATGCCGCCGTCGCCGGCAGCTTTCGCCGCCGCAAGGAGAGCGTCGGCGATCTCGACTGCGTGATGGCGGTCGAGGACGGGGCCGGTGCGATCCGCCATTTCCTGACATTCCCGCGGCGGGCCGAGACCGTGAGCGCCGGCATCACCCGCGCCACCATCCTGCTCGATGACGGGCTGCAGGTCGATCTCAGGGTCGTGGCCCCGGAAAGCTGGGGCACGACCCTGGCCTATTTCACCGGCTCCCGCGCCCACACTCTCGCCCTGCGCCATCTGGCCCGCGAGAAGGGCTGGAAGCTCAACGAATACGGCCTCTTTGCCGGCGAAAGGCGCCTGGCCGGCCCGACCGAGGCCGGCCTTTATGCCGCCTTCGGGATGGAGTGGATTCCGCCCGAGCTGCGCGAGATGCGCGGCGAGCTGGCCGCCGCCTCGGCCCATCGGCTGCCGGAACTCGCAACGCGCGCCGACATCCGCGGCGACGGGCGCGTGCGCGGCATCGGCCCCGACGGCAGGGTGATCGTCGCGCGCCAGGCGGAAGCCGCCCGCAGGGCAGGGCTCGCATGGCTCGGCATTGCCGACCCGATGCCGGGTTCGGGCTTGCGCGGCGCTCTTGCAGAAGACGCGCTCTCCCGCCGCGCCGAGGCCATCGCCCGCTGGAACAGGAAGGCCATCGCCCCCCGGCTCCTTCCTGCGGGCATCTTCGCGATCGACCCGTCGGGTCGCATCCGGCCCGATCCGGCGCCCTGGCGCGCGCGTGGCCTCGTCATCGTGGCCCGACCGCGTGCCACCGCACTGCATGAGGACATGACTGACGGCGTGGAGAAGGCGATCGCCACCGGGCTGATCGACATTCTCGCCACGCCCACGGGGCGGCGGGTGCTCGAAAGCGCCGAATTCTCCATCGACCCCGTGCGGCTGATCGAAGCGGCACGGGCCAACGATGTCTGCCTCGAGATCTGCGGCATTCCCCAAAGGCTCGATCTGTCCGATGTGCATGCCCGGATGGCCCGCAAGGCCGGCGCAAGGATTCTCCTCGCAAGCGCCGCCACTACACCCGAGCGCCAGATACAGATCGGATATGCCCTCGATCAGGCCCGCCGCGGCTGGCTCGAAGCGAAGGATCTCGTCAATACACGCGACACTCCTCCCTTTTCCGTTGCCATTTCGGGGGAAGGGTAAGCGCGAAAGATGAAGATCCTGTTTACGGGATCGGCCCTTCTTTCGGGCAGGAGCGCCGAAAATACGAAGAATACGGTACCATTTTTCGCGAAAAGGCCCAACGCGGGATTTTCCTGCGCCAGCCCCGCATGGGCGGGATGGGGTCAGCCGCAGGGACGGGCCGCCGCGCGCCCTGGCGGCGCCGGTTCAGCCTCTTCGCCCCAGTGCCCGCCAACCAATGTCGCGCCGGAAGAAACCTTCGGGCCAGTCCACGGTTTCGGCCAGCGCATAGGCCCGCTCGCGCGCTTCCTCGAGCGTGCGTCCGCGGCCGGTGGCATTGAGCACACGCCCGCCGACCGCGAGCAGCCTCCCGCCCTCGCGGCGGGTGCCGGCGTGGAAGATCATGTGATTGCTGTCCTCGGGAACGGGGCCGAGGCTGCGGATCTCCGTGCCTTTTTCGTAGGCGCCCGGATAGCCCTTTGCCGCCAGCACCACCGTCAGCGCATGATCGTCGGCCCAGTTGACCGTGACCTCCTCGAGGCGGCCTTCCGTGGCCGCATCGATCACGTCGAGCAGCTGGGCGCCAAGCCGCATCATCAGCACCTGCGCTTCGGGGTCGCCGAAACGGACATTGTATTCGACCAGACGCGGGGCCCCGTCCCTGATCATCAGCCCGGCATAGAGGACGCCTTCATAGGGCGTGCCGCGGCGGGCCATCTCGGCGATCGTCGGGCGGATGATCTCGTCCATCGTCCGTCCGATGACCGCCTCGCTCATCACCGGCGCCGGCGAATAGGCGCCCATGCCGCCGGTATTGGGCCCCTTGTCGCCCTCGAAGGCCCGCTTGTGGTCCTGGGCCGTGCCGAGGGGCAGAATGTTCCGCCCGTCGGAAACGACGAAGAAGGACGCTTCTTCCCCTTCCATGAATTCCTCGATGACGACCGAGGTACCTGCAGCCCCGAAGGCGCCGCCGAACATGGCATCGACCGCTTCGAGCGCTTCCGCCTCGGTCATGGCCACCACCACCCCCTTTCCGGCGGCAAGTCCGTCGGCCTTGACGACGATCGGCGCGCCCTCCCGGCGGATATGGGCTTTCGCGGCCTCCGCCTCGTCGAACCGGGCCCAGCGCGCGGTCGGGATGCCGGCCGCGGCGCAGATCTCCTTGGTGAAGCCCTTGGACGCCTCGAGCCGCGCCGCCGCCTGCGACGGGCCGAAGACCCGGATGCCGGCGGCCCGAAGCGCGTCGCTCACCCCGGCGGCGAGCGGCGCCTCGGGGCCGACGATCACGAGGTCGATGGCGTTGCGCGCGGCGAAACCCACCACCTCCTCGGGGTTTTCCGCATCGAGAGCAACGCAGTCGGCGATCTCCTCCATGCCGGCATTGCCCGGCGCGCAGATCAGCCGGTCGCATTTCGGATTCTGCCGCACCGCCCAGGCAAGGGCATGTTCGCGCCCGCCGCTGCCGAGAATGAGAATGTTCACCGCCGCGCCCTCCCGTCATCCGCATGGCTCATGGCTCGGCCGCCTTCTAGGCGCTTGGTGACGGCGGGGCAAGCCGTGCCACCGGGCCCGGGCGGCCTGCGTGCATCGGCCGGGCCAGGCGGGAACCGCTCGCCCGCCGGCCCTGGTCTTCGTGCTGCATCGCGTGTTTCGTCTTCGCCTGCCGATCGGGGCTGTCAGCCCCCGCCACGGCCGGACACGCAACCCGCCGTCAGCCATCCGGCCGCGAGGCCGGCAGACGGCGGAACCGGCATCGGAAGATGCCGATACGACGGTTCGACGGGAGCACCGTCCTTTCGGCTTGACCCGCGAAAGCACTCCCGTCACCTTGAGCCGGCCAGCGAGGAGAGCGCAATGTTTCCCATCCACGACCACAACCCGGCACGCTCCACCCCCTATGTGACCTGGGCCCTCATCGCCATCAACACGGTGATCTTTCTCCTCACCTGGCCCTATCTTCTCGATCAGCAGACGGCGCTGGCCTTCTTCTCGCACTGGGCGCTGATCCCGGCCAAGGTCACGCTGACGGGGGACTGGAGCGGCATCGTCACCTCGATGTTCCTCCATGGCGGGCTGATGCATCTTCTGGGGAACATGCTGTTTCTCTACATTTTCGGTGACAATGTCGAAGACGCGCTCGGCCATGTCGGCTTCCTGCTGTTCTACCTGGCCTGCGGCATCTTCGCGGCCCTCGTCCATTACTGGAGCAACCCGCTTTCCGAGATCCCGACAGTTGGCGCCTCGGGCGCGATCGCCGGCGTGCTCGGCGGCTATCTCATGCTCTACCCCCGCGCCCGTGTGGATGTGGCAATCATCTTCTTCGTGTTCTTTCAGATCATCCAGCTGCCCGCCTGGTTCATGCTGGGCTACTGGTTCCTGATCCAGCTGCTCTTCGGCATGGCGTCGGACCCGACCACCGGCGGCGTCGCCTACTGGGCTCATGCCGGCGGCTTCATCGCCGGGGTGGTGCTGATCCTGCCCGCCTGGCTGATGCGCGGCGGGCCTGCCTGGTGGCGCCGCACCCACGGCATGCCGCCCTACCCGGAAATGGTCTATCCAGAACGGTTCAGCCGCATCCCGCGCGTGCGCCGCAGCCGGCGCCGCCCGCGCAGGTAGGGCGTAACGACCCGGGCCGGAACAAGCCCTGACGGGCGTTGCGGAGCCGGACGACGCCTGGAAAAGCTGCGAATGGCGGGCTTGGTAGCGAGGGAGGGACTCGAACCCTCGACCTCAGGATTATGAGTCCTGCGCTCTAACCAGCTGAGCTACCTCGCCGACGGCCGGCGGTGTAGGCGAAGCGGCCGGGCGCGTCAAGTGGGAAAGGCTCACGGACGGCGCCTGAAGAAGCGGGTGCGGGCATAGAGCTGCTCGAGCCCCCGCATGCGGCTTGCGGCCTCTTCGCCCAGCCTCTCCTGCACCGAAGCGATCATTGTCTCGACGAGGAGCAGCACCGTGAGCGACGAATCCCATGCCGATGGCACATCGACATGACAGGAAAAGCGGTGGCGGGCGATGTCGGCCGCGGGTGACACCCACTGGTCGGTAAAGAGGATGACCTCGGCGCCCTGCTCGGCGGCAAGGGAAGCGATCTCGAGCACCTGGTTCTCGTAGCGGCGGATGTCGAACACCACCATCACGTCGCCGGCCCTGACGTCGAGCAGCGCCGGAGGCCAGCTGTGGGCCGCCTCCTGCACGAGCCGGACGGCCGGTCGCATGATCCGCAGATGGGTGACGAGATAGTCGGCAATGGCATGGGTGATTCGCCCGCCGAGGGCGAACACCGTGCGCTGCCGGTCGGCCACGAGATCGCAGGCCGCATCGAATTCCTGATGGTCGATGCGCGAAAGCGTGGCCTGGAGATTGGCCAGGGCTGCATCCGCCATGCGGTTGAGCGGGTGGCTTTCCTGTGCCTCCGCGGCCCATCTTTCGTGCCGGGCAAGGGGCGAAGCCAGCATCTCCTGCACGTCTTCACGCAGGGCGTCCTGGAAATCGGGGTAGCCGCGAAAGCCGAGCTTGTGAACAAGCCGGGCGACGGTCGGGGTCGAGACGCCGGCATCGCGGGCCAGCGTGGTGATCGAGGTCAGCCCCGCCACCGGGTAGTTGCGCAGGAGGTGTTCCGCAAGGCGCCGCTCGGAAGGGGTGAACAGCCCGCCTTCCTTCTCGAGCCGGTGTCTGAGCGAGGGCCCGCCTCCGGGCACAGCATCCCCGGTCGGTTCGACATCCTTTCCGTCTTCAGCCATCCATCTCTCCCGCGACGCCCTCCGACGACTACCCGCTCCGGCCTTAGGCGGCCTGAT
>WFPA01000125.1 GCA_015487815.1 Albidovulum sp. | reverse complement strand
TGTCTTAATCCCTTTTTCTTCAGGGCTTTGGTGGAAGCCAAGAAGACCGAAAAGGCCATCCTCCGCGCCTAGTCTTAATCCCTTTTTCTTCAGGGCTTTGGTGGAAGCTTGAATACGGGGAAAAGAGCAAGGCCCCGATCGTCTTAATCCCTTTTTCTTCAGGGCTTTGGTGGAAGAGTTAGTCCTATGTGTAAGTGAACCCTAGGTATCGTGTCTTAATCCCTTTTTCTTCAGGGCTTTGGTGGAAGACCGGGAAGATCAGGCTTTCGTCCTCGGACAGAGTCTTAATCCCTTTTTCTTCAGGGCTTTGGTGGAAGAGTGGGAGATAGGCCAATGGCGCTTCGGTCTGTGTCTTAATCCCTTTTTCTTCAGGGCTTTGGTGGAAGGAAATCAAAGGAGAAATCTGATGACTGCCTACGTCTTAATCCCTTTTTCTTCAGGGCTTTGGTGGAAGCGATGAGCAGAACCAAGTTTGAAGCATTCGGTTTCGTCTTAATCCCTTTTTCTTCAGGGCTTTGGTGGAAGGTCTTCGGAAACAAAAAGAAGATTTCTGAGGAGTCTTAATCCCTTTTTCTTCAGGGCTTTGGTGGAAGCAAGGCATGGGCTGAAAGCTTCCTCGGGCTGGTCTGTCTTAATCCCTTTTTCTTCAGGGCTTTGGTGGAAGCGGCAGGATATGGACATTTGGCTCGTGCCTGAGTCTTAATCCCTTTTTCTTCAGGGCTTTGGTGGAAGGTACGTGGCCAAGCAAATCCTCCCTGACCGTGGGTCTTAATCCCTTTTTCTTCAGGGCTTTGGTGGAAGCCAGGCACTTCGCCACTTGCGCGCCAAGCGCTAGTCTTAATCCCTTTTTCTTCAGGGCTTTGGTGGAAGCTTACAAGGTTCATGAAATTGCGAGCGTGTTCGGTCTTAATCCCTTTTTCTTCAGGGCTTTGGTGGAAGGGAAGGAGGAGTAAATCATGGAACTGCTTGTGTCTTAATCCCTTTTTCTTCAGGGCTTTGGTGGAAGGTATGTGGCTAAGCGGATACTCCCTGATCGCGAGTCTTAATCCCTTTTTCTTCAGGGCTTTGGTGGAAGGTAACGATAGGCCCAAACCCTGCGGGGGCATTTGGGTCTTAATCCCTTTTTCTTCAGGGCTTTGGTGGAAGCGGGTGTATGACGCAGGGTAGCGCAAGCGAAAGTCTTAATCCCTTTTTCTTCAGGGCTTTGGTGGAAGGCTTCGCGCCGTTTTCCTCCATGTTGCCAACGCCTTGCAGGGGGCGTTGGCCGGATTCCGGCCATGGGAAAACTTGCCGCAGGCGCGGCGGGCTGCCAGCGGGCCGGGCGCTGCGTGAGCGGGCATCATTCCTCCTCTCCCTCATCGATCCCGTCATCGAACGCGCCTTCACCGGGCCATGTGCCCGAGAGCCACATGCCGTCGGGCCAGAAGGCGCGCCCCATCGTCTCCCATTGCGGCCGCGCGGGCAAGGGGTAAAGGCGCACATCGTCACGGCGCGGGTCGATCGTCTCCTCGAGCGCGGCAAGCAGGCGGGCGCGGGCGGCGGGGGAGAGCGGCATGACGAAGAGCGAGCGCTGCAGCCGCACGCCGTGGGCCTCGGCGATCTTCGCGACGGCGCGCAGGCGCCTGGGGTCGGCAATGTCGTAGGCGAGAAGGTGAAGGCGCGGCGCGCGGCTCATGGCTGGCTCCCGAGGTGAAAGAGGGTGTCGTGCAGATGGCGGCGCAGATCGGGCAGAAGCCGCGCGATCTCGCGCTCGAGAGGGGCGCGGAGGCGTTCGAAGAAGGCGATCTCGTCGCGCCAGGCGGCGAGGCGCGGGCCGTCCGCGTCGCGCAGGGCGGCGCCCAGGAGCGGCCACTCCAGCAGGACGGCGAAGATCCCGGCCAGATCGGGGCGCTCGGAATCGCCGCCGAGCCAGAGGGAACCGGTGCCAGCCTCGCGCAGAGGTGTGAAGGCGAGGGCACGCAGCAGGGGGCGGAAGCGGCGGAGAAGACGGCGCCAGTCCCGCCCGCTGCGGTGCCACAGGCGCCCGGCGGCGCGGCTGCGGATGCTGCGGGCGCGCAGATCCGTGGGGTGGAGCGGGCCGAGGGCCGGGGCGACATGGCGCAGGATCAGCATGCGCTGGCGCGATCGGCGCCAGTCCTCGAGGGCGCGGGCGAGGAGGCCGAGGTTCTCGGCGTCCTCGATCAGCCGGGCGAGGCCGCTGTCGGGGGCGGGGGCGGTCGGCACCAGCCAGCCGAGAGCCCGGCCGTCGGTGTCGAGCAGGCCGAAGGGCAGGCCGGCGGCGAGAAGAGCGGTGAGGGCGGCGGTGTCGCAGACAAGGGTGCCGCGCAGGAGCACGCGCGAGAGGCGGGTGAGAGGGTAGTAGCGGCGGCGGCCGCGGCGGTCCTCGACGCGCAGTGCCGGGCCCTCGAGGGCGAGGCGGCGAAGCTGCGCACCGTCGAGATAGAGCGGCTTGCGAAGGGGCGGCGCGGCAGGGTCGGCTGCCTGGGACGTGGCGGTCATGAGGCGTCCTCCGTGGGCGGGGTCGCGGCGCGCAGCCGGCGTACAAGCGCGCGGGTCTGCAGGCGCAGAGCGCGGAAGAGCGGGGCGAGGTCCTCCTCGAAGGCCTGGTAGAAGATCCGCCGGCCGGCCTTGCCGAGCAGGCAGGCGCCGTCGGGCTGGGGGGCGAAATGGCTCGCCCGCAGGCGCTTTTCGGCGAAGAGGCGCCAGACCCAGCCCTCGATCTCGGGCCGCCAGGGCTCCATGAGGTCGGCGGCGAGGGATTCGCGGCCATGGGCCGGCGCGTGCAGGAAGCCGATCAGCGGGTCGAGGCCGAAGGCCCAGGCGGTCTGGGCAGCGCGGTGGTGCAGGAGCGTGTAGGCCAGCGAGAGGGTGGCGTTGGCCGGATCGGGCGGTGGGCGGCGCCTGCGGCCCTCGAAGCCGAGGGCGGGCGGCAGCACCGCGCGCAGGGCCGAGAAGCCGGCGCGGGAGGCGGCGCCCTCGAGCCCGCGCAGGGCGTCGAGGCCGAAGGCGGGGTCGGCTGCCGGCCCGTCAAGCTCTGCGCGCACATGTCTTAGCTGTTCTTCGGCGTGGGTGAGCGGCAAGCGGGCGTCGGGGCGCTGTGCCTTCATGCGGGCCGCCAGCGCGATCAGGCGCGCCGTCTTGGCCTCAACCGCCTCGCGAGCGAGCGCGTATTTCGCCATCGGGTCGAGGGCGGTGGCGAGCTGGGCGAGGCGGAGAGTGGCGTCGCTATGGGCCGGGCCGCAGAGCCAGGCGCGGCGGTCGGGCCGGCGCGGGTTGATGAGGGCGAGGGCGATGCCGCGTTCGGCCAGGGCGGCGAGGGTGCGGGCCTCGAGGCGGCAGTTGCCGATGATCACTACCCGCTCGAGGAGGGCGAGCGGTGCCGGCCGGCCGCGCCGACCGCCGAGAACCGGCACCAGCGCGCCGGGCTCCAGCCTGAGATCGAGATCGCGATGGTCGAGCCAGAGGGTGGTCATGGGGCTTCTCGCTTGCGTGGTCGCGGCGCCGGGCCGCTCAGCCGGCGTAGAACCAGGGCGGATCCTCGGGCGGCAGGGCGAGGCCGAGGGTGGCCGGCCTCTGGCGCGGATCGAGCCGGACGATCAGCAGCTCCTCGTTGTGGCCGATGATCGGACGCATCTGCCGGCGCAGGGCGGCGAGCTCGCCGGCGGTCAGCCAGCATTCATGCACCGACTTCTGCCCGCCCGTGGCCCAGTTGCGCACGCTGTGGAGCGCGGCGCGCAGCCGGCCCGGGTCCGAGACGTCATAGGCGACGATGTGAAGGGTCCTGCGCATGGGGGCAGGATAGGGCGGCGGCGCCGGGCGGGGCAGGGCCGACAAGCTTGCGGGCCGCGCGGCCACGGCGCCGCCCCCCGCCCCGAGGGGCGGCGGAGGGGAGGTCTTCACGATGTCAAGGTGTCTGCCGAGCCTAGTCGATCGGGCGCAGCAGTCCGAAATTCACATAGGTTCCGGCCTCGCGATCGAAATGATAGATCACGGTGTTGGTGTTGGCGAGCGCCGCTCCGGCCGCGGCGGTTGCGGGCTGGGGTGCCGCGAGGAAGAGGTGGATGCGGTCGGTTCCCGCTTCCATCAGCCGGGCAAGAGCCTTGCGCAGCTCGTTCTGAAGATCGGGCATGTCGTCGGGTGTGATCTTGCGATCCCCGGAGATCGTGACGATCCGCTCTTCGGGAATGTCCTTGAGCGCATCGTCCTGGCGGCGAAAGTTCTCGATCTGTGCCCGGGCATTCTGCCGCGGCAGGAGATCGAGCACGAGAATCGCGGGGCGATTACCCGGCCGGCGGCTGATCTCCTTGAGCCATGCCTTGCGCCGGTGCTGATCGCGCTTGACGATGTAAGCCGTATAACCGGCGACCAGCGTGGTGCCCAGGCCGATAAGAGAATTGATGGGGTCAAGCGTTGAGGCCAGCCTGAGGAGAAGGTCCCAAACCCAATCCATGATCACTCGTCCTCCTCGTCCGGGCGGGTGACGCGGAACTCCTCGAGCCGGGCGCCGTAGCGCTCCATCTCCTCGGCGGTGAGCTCGCGCCCGCGGGCCTCGGGCGGCACCTGCATCGACAGGTGCTTGTAGCGCCCGCCGCGGCGGCAGATCTCGGCCACGAGATGGACCGGCAGGCTGCCGATCACCAGATCGCCGGGGTTGATGGATCGGGGGTCGAGATGGGCGAGGAATTCGTCCACCCTGAGCCCCTGCCGCGCCGCCCACTCCCGCGCGCCGCCGTGGCGGGTGACGAAGAGGGTGCGGGGGGCGGTGGCGTAGGTGGGTTTGCGCGGCCCCTCGCGGATCTGGCGCTCGAATTCGTTGATGAGGCCCTCGAGCGCCCCTTCCAGGGGGTGTTCCGGTTCATTGGGATTCCAACTCAATGCCTGCGCGACCTCGTCACCCTTGTATTCGCGGAAGTCGCAATGCTCGAGGATGTTGCGGATCTTGACGAGCTTGCGGTTCGCCTCGATCGAGGTGAAGCGTGTCTCCGCCCGCCGGCGCGCCTCCTTCGAAAAGACACTGCGGGTGGCGTCGGTGCCCTCGGGGCCGTCGGCATAGAGGGTGACCAGCCCCTCGCGGGCGACATTGGCCGCCTCGGCATACTGGCCGCGCTCGAGGAACAGCCGCGCCAGATGCAAGAGGGCTTCATGGCCCTTGCGGTCGGCCAGCGTCTCGCACTCGAGCGGGGCGATCTGCTCCTTGATCTCCTCGAGCAGGAGCGCCAGAACCGGGTGCTCGTCGCGGCAGGCCGCGCCATAGGCCGCGAGCGCCTCGCGCAGCTTGAGGCTGCTGCTCTCCCGCCGGCGCTTCTTCCCCTTCGCGCCGGGAGGCGGCGAATCGCCGATGCCGATGGTCAGCGCCGGGATGCGCAGAAGCTGCATCTCGGTCGAGAAGCGCTTGAGGGCCTGGACGAGTCCCTTGGCCTGAAGGGCGCCCGGATCGCCGCCCTGCTTCCTGAGCCGGCTGCGCAGGCGCCGATCGGCCGCCTTGAGCGACTCGATCAGCAGGCCGGCATCGCCCGTGCGCTGGAAGATGATGACGCCGAAGGCCTCCTGCAGGCGATGGAGGAAGGGCGTGAGCTCCCAGATCGGCGCCTCGGCCCCTTCGGTCGGCGGGGTGGGCGCGGCGCCATAGACGATGCGCGTCTCGGCCGGCAGCCGGCCGGCCGCCTGCAGTGCCGCCAGCGCGGTGGCGGCGAAGAAGGGCTGGGCGCGAAAGCCGTGGGTGATGTCGACGATCAGCGGCCGGTCCCGCGGCACCTCGAGCGCTTCGAGGAAGACGGCGAACTGATCGCGCAGGCTGTCGGGATCGGCGCCTTCGGGGAGTGAGAAAGTTCGGGCTGGAGCCGAGAGCTCCGCCCGCAGCGCCGCGCCATGGGCGCTTAGGGCGGTCTCGGTGGCGAGGATGCGCACCTCACCGGGAGCATGGAAACGCTCAAGCGCCTTGGCGACGTAGCGCGTCAGGCAGCTATCGCCTTCCCACTTGTAGTTCAGGGGCTTGTAGTTGCCCGTGCCCAGAAAGGTGACGAGGGTGGTCATGGAAGTTTCGTCAATTGGGAGAGGGGAACTTCGTCGATCATGCCGTCGAAATCGACTTGGGCTATGTCGCCATTGATCGCCTGCACGATGCCGGTTTCGCCAACGGAGTCCTTTACCCTGTCGCACACATGGATGCGCTGCGCCTCGGCCTCGGCGCGCTTGCGGGCCTCCTCCTCGTGGCGCCGCTCGCGTTCCCGGGCCTCGGCCTCGCGGGCCTCCATGCGCTCCTGGAAGTCGAGCACGCCATAGCCCACCGCCGTCTTGGCGCCGAAGCCGCCCCAGCTGAAGGCGTGAGCGAAGGCCGCGCGGAGGAGCGCGCGCCATTCGTCGCGCAGGCTCCCGGGCAGGCGGTGCTCGGCGCAGCTCACATGGAAGGTGAATTCCGCCCCCGGCGCCACCACCAGGAAGGGGTTGGGCACCGGCTGGCCGGCGTCGTGGGGCGGCTGATCGCCCTGGTAGTAGTGGCCGTAATGCGGGGTGAGGATGTCGATGCCCAGTTCGCCCTCGATGATCACGTCCCAGAAGGAAAGCGCACCGGCGAGGTGCCGCCTGTCGGCGCCGAGCGCGGCGAAGGAGGCCGCGCCCTTGTCGAGACGCTTGAGGAGCGCCGCGGCCTCGTCATTGCCGGCGCCGAGCTCCTCGTCGAGCCGCCCCAGATGGGCGTTGTCCTCGAAGCCGAACAGCCAGGCGACGCGGGCGAAGGACCAGCCCCCCGCGCCGTCCTCGGCCAGCTCCTCGGAGGCGCGGCGGATCACGCCCTTGACGCCCGATCCCGCGAGATAAGGCAGGCCGTAGGGGCCGAGGAAGGCAAAGCCGTTCTCGACCGCATGCTCCTCGCCCATGCCGGTGACGAAGGGCGAGAGCGAGACGGCCGCGACCGTCTCGGCCTTCGCCTGCTTCGCCAGCGCCACTTGGCGGGCGCGGAGGGCAGCGGTGAACCGCTTGACCCTGTCCTGTCCGGCATCCGCGACCACAGGCAGCAACGCCTTCAGCTTGGCGCTGTGCTCGTCCCTCAAATCGGGTGCTTTTTCCCACCTGTCCTTGTGCGTCTCGTCGGTGATCCAGAACGGAAGATAGAGCGAAAAACGATGGCCCGGCATCACGTGCTGCTCGTTGGTCAGCGCGTTCCGCACGCCATTCATCACGGCAGGAGACGGAGACATTATCCTTACTCCTTTACGCCGGCAAAGGACTTGAGGGCATCCGCCTGCTGCTTGAGCCATTTCGTGAGCTCAAGCGCTTCCATGGTTTGCAGGCGGTAGTCCTGCGATCTGCTCTCGGAGAGAGAATTCATGATGTGGCGATAGAGGTGGCGTTGCTTGTCCGTATCAAGGCTCTGAAAACCTTGAATGATGGCCTTTGCCTTCTCCTCGTCGAAGAGCCACGCCAGCACCGCCAGGAGAAGCAGACGATAGCCCCTTTCCTTTTCTGGCTTCTTGTCATCCAGCTTGGAACGGCAGAAGGCGAGGAACTGCATTAGCCCGTTGTTCATGATCAGCGCCGGCGCGGATTTCACCAGCGAGACGAACTTGTCGTAATCCTTGTCCCGTTCGTCGTTGCGCAGTTCGTGCCGCGCCACGTTCACGCACACCCACGCATAGGCGGCGCGCTTCTGGTCGAGGCTCAGCACCTGGGGCGTTGCGTCAGCCATTCGTTCCTCCCTCGCCGAGCGGCGTCACGATCGCCAGCCCGCGGCCGGTGGTGGCGTCGCCGCCGATCTGAACCGGCTTGCCGTTGATGAGTGACAGCGCCTTGTCCATCACCGCATCCGCCGTGAGGTCCGGCCCTTTCGGCCTGCCGTCCTTGTCCTTTCCCGGCCTGGTTTTCGTGGCCATGAGCATGGAGACCAGGATCGTCTCGGGCGGCAGGTTCTCGGTGTAGAACAGCCCGCCGTCGTCGGCGGTGCCGGTGGCGTCGTTGATGCGCACATGGGGCTCGACCGAGGTCGAGAAGCGCACGAAATGGCCGAAATCCTCGTCGCGCACCAGAACGAGGTTCGCTTTCAGCATGTCGCGGAAGGGGGCGTAGTCGCTGCCGGAGGGCAGGGCGTGGCCGGCCAGCCATTCGGCGACGGCCTTCAGCTTGCCGTCGCCGGTCTCGGCCCCATAGGCGAAGGCCTCGAGTACCAGGGTGCCGTTGTCGGACAGGAGTGCCTTGTCCAGGACAACGGCATGATCCTGCGCCGGCCCCTCGGGCACATCCCACCCCGCATCGATGCCCGCCAGCGTCAGAAGCCGCCTGAGCCGCGCCAGCGCCGTCGGGCAGGTGACCCAGACGAAGGCCGTGCGCAGCGCCCGCACAGGGAAGGCGACGATCTGGGCGTCGGAGACCGAGAGCGCGCCGGCGTGAAGCTCCGATGCGCCCGAGGCCGGGCCGAAGATCACCCCCACCTCGTCACCACTCATGGCCCCGCAC
>WFPA01000124.1 GCA_015487815.1 Albidovulum sp. | reverse complement strand
GTCCTGCAAGCGAAGGTCCCGCGACAAGCCGCGCATGAGCCCGGACGAGATGGCGGTGTTCTACGCCGACCTCGTGAACTCCGACAAATACTTGCCGCCCAGCGCAATCACCAACACCACGCGCGATCTGATGCTGGCCAAGGGGCTGGTCACGCCGGAACGCCTGCGCATGCGGGGTGTACGATGACCCGGCTTGATCGCATCCCCGGCAAGCGGCAGGAACCCCGGGCGCTGGCCGTGCAGGCGATCCTGGAATGGGCCTTCGGTCGCGAAAAGGCCCAGCTTGAACTGCCGCCGCCCCCGGATGTCGAGGTCGAAGCCCAGGGCTGTGGCCTGGAATACGTCCTCTACCAGCGCGCCCAGCTTGGCTGCCGGATCGACGGCGGCCGCTACAAGATCGGCAGCTACACCCACGAAGACGCCGAGGTGGTGGCCGCCGTGGTTGCAAACCTTCCCGATGCGCTGGGCGGCAAACGCATGGCGATCCGCATCGCGGAACTTGCCCGCGCCGGGCTGACGCCCGACTGGATGCCCAGCGCTGTTCCACGCTGCGTGCCGGTCGAGGTCAGGCGCAACCAGCATGGCGTGCGCGCCAAGACCGAAATCGTCGGTACCGCGCATGTCACCTGGCGCGGCCGAACGCGCCGGGTCGACATCCTCGCGTGCCCCGTCACCTGGCGCCCGCATCTGGATCAGATTGCCGACGCGCGCCGCGCCTACGAGGCCTGGTGGCAGGCGCTCGATTGGATACGCGAGGGGTTGGTCACGGGCGGCATGTTGCGAGAGGTAGAGGTAAGCGAGGCGATGCCGAAGCGGCGACCATGGGAATAATCCAACGCACTTTCCCGTGGCCACTCTGCCTCGTCCACCCATCATCACGGGCCCATCAATTCATGATTGATTCCTTTGGCCATTTCAGCCACTTTCCCCCAAGGGAGGAACAATCATGCAAGCGCTTTCCGCCAAAGAGGCGAAGAACAACTTCGGCCGGATGATCGACCTGGCCCGCACCGAACCCCTTGTCGTCGAAAAGCACGGCCGCCCGGTGGTGGTCGTGCTGGCGGTCGAGGATTTCGAGAAGCTGACCGGCGATCGGATCATCCCCTCACGCGCAAAGGACAGCCTCTGATGGCCAGCAAGAACAACGCCCCCCTGGGCATCGAGGCAGAGCTGTTCAAGGCCGCCGACAAGCTGCGCGGCAACATGGAGCCGTCGGACTACAAGCACGTCGTTCTCGGCCTGATCTTCCTCAAGCACATCTCCGACAGCTTCGAGGCCAAGCACGCCGAACTGATGGCGGAATATCCCGAGGGCGCCGAGGACCGCGACGAATACCTCGCCGACAACATCTTCTGGGTGCCGAAGGAGGCGCGCTGGTCCCACCTGCAGGCCAACGCCAAACAGCCCACCATCGGCAAGATCATCGACGACGCCATGCTGGCGATCGAAAAGGACAACCCCTCGCTCAAGGGCGTCTTGCCCAAGGATTATGCCCGCCCCGCGCTCTCGGCGATCATGCTGGGCGAGCTGATCGACCTCATCGCCAACATCTCCACCCGCGCCGAGAAGGGGCAGGAGCGCGACCTCTTCGGCCGGGTCTACGAATACTTCCTCAAGGAGTTTGCAGGCAGTGAAGGCAAGCGCGGCGGCGAATTCTACACCCCCCGCTCGGTGGTGAAAACGATGGTCGAGATGCTGCAACCCTGGAAGGGCCGCGTCTATGACCCCTGCTGCGGCTCGGGCGGCATGTTCGTGCAGTCCGAAAGCTTCGTCGAGGCCCACGGCGGCCGCATCGACGACATCGCCATCTACGGCCAGGAGAGCAACCACACCACATGGCGCCTGTGCCGGATGAACCTTGCCGTGCGCGGGATCGACGCCGACATCCGCTGGAACGCCGAAGGCTCCTTCCACAAGGACGAGTTCCCCAGCCTCAAGGCCGACTACATCCTCGCCAACCCACCCTTCAATGTCTCCGACTGGGGCGGCGAGCGGCTGCGCGACGACCCGCGCTGGAAGTATGGCGTGCCGCCCAAGGGCAACGCCAACTTCGCCTGGCTTCAGCATATCCTGCACCATCTTTCGCCCACCGGCACCGCCGGTGTGGTGCTGGCCAACGGCTCCATGTCGTCCACGCAATCGGGCGAGGGCGAGATCCGCAAGGCCATGAT
>WFPA01000123.1 GCA_015487815.1 Albidovulum sp. | reverse complement strand
TCGCCGCCCCGAGAGCTTCGGCGGCCTCTTCCCCCTCAAGCGTAGTCAGTGCAGTCCAGGTCGTCATCGCGCGATTCCACTCCATGCGGGGCCCCCATGGCCCTGTCCGCTCCTATCATCCCGCAGGGGAGGATGGCGAGTGCCCGGCCAAGGTGCGGGGCGCAGCTTCGGGCACAGGAACGCCCGTCCCTCGCCTTGACGAAGACCGGGCGGCGCGACATGGCTGATCCCCTCGACATCTCGGGCAGGCTCCACACACCAGATGGGAGCAGCCAGATCGAGGTCGCGAACCTTCCGGGCCGCTCATGTTTCCCCCTGCGCGAGCATCCGGGATGACCGATGCGGGACCGCAATATGCCCCCGGACAGGCTCATGCGCAGGACAGGTCGCTTGGGGGCGGCAGCGCCCGGCGGCCGGGTGGCCATCGGCATGCGCCGGGCTGCCCGGGGCGGAAAATCCGCTCGCGGCGGAAGGCTGCGGCTCTCTCCCACATGGAAAAACGGAGGCTGTTGTCGAGTGGAGCGGCCCCGCTCCTCACCCCTCCGAAGGCGACAGCGGGCAGGCAACGCCGGTGCCGCGCAGCCCGCAATAGCCATGGGGGTTGCGGGCGAGATATTGCTGATGGAAGGGCTCGGCGTGGTAGAAGGGCGGGTTCTCGACGATCTCGGTTGTCACCGGGCCGAGGCCGCGGGCCCGTAGCACCGCTTCGTAGGTGCGGCGGCTCTCCTCCGCCACGGCCTTCTGCGCCGATGTCGTCACCCCGATCATCGAGCGGTATTGCGTGCCGAGATCGTTGCCCTGACGCATGCCCTGGGTCGGGTCATGGCTTTCCCAGAAGAGCCGCAGCAGATCCTCGAAGGCGATCTTGTCCGGATCGAAGACGACGCGCACGAGCTCGGCATGGCCGGTGCCCCCCGAGCACACCTCCTCATAGGTCGGATTCGGTGTGATGCCGCCACCATAGCCCGCCGCCGTCAGCCAGACGCCGGGTTGCTGCCAGAAGAGCCGCTCGGCACCCCAGAAGCAGCCCATGCCGAAGAAGGCCTCCTCCATGCCGGCAGGCACCGGCGCCGTGAGCGGACGGCCGAAGACCAGATGGCGCGGCGCCGTCGGGATCGGGGTCGGTCGGCCGGGCAGCGCCTCGTCGGGGCGCGGCAGTCGCAGCTTGTCGAAGTGGGGGGACATGACGTTCTCCCTCGCGCAGGCGGATGCCCGACCATTCTGCCTCTCTCAGGAGGGTTTCGCCACCACCATGCGCGCCTTCTCGTCAGGCGCGGCCGGCGCCGCACCGGTGCCACGAGGTTCGGACACGCCGCCCGAACCGCGGGCGAGCCGGTTCACCAGCCGCCAGCCGACGAACCCGGTGATGACGCCGGCGAAGGCATTGGCGAAGCCCTGCCCGTAAACCACTCCGGGGGCCATGAACAGGAGAGCCCCGATATGGGCGGAAGGATACATCAGCACCCCATCGCGTCCCCAGTTGGCGATGGTCGCCCAGATCGGCCGTTCGAGGTTGTTGAAGGCGGCCAGGGCCACGAACTGGGCTCCGGCGAAGATGTAGGCGCCGGCGGTCACATGGGTGAAGACCCGGAACACCCCGCGCCCCTCGGAGCCGAGGGCAAACAGCCCGGCGAGGGCATCCGAGAAGACAGCGAGGAGCGCCCAGACGATCAGCGTGTAGACGAGGACGAATTTCAGCGCGTCGAGATAGGCACCGCGCACCCGGTCCCAGCGGCCGGCCGCCGCGTTCTGGCCGATGATGCCGCCGATCGCCCCCGAGAGGGCGAAAAGGCCGCCGAAGGCAAGAATGTTCACCCGCGAGACCACCGCCCAGCCCGCAACGGCCCCGTCGCCGAAGGTGGCGATCGCCGAGGTGATGATGCTGTTGCCGACCGGCGTCGAGAACTGGGTCAGGAGTGCCGGCAGGGCGATGATCCAGAAGGGGCGGAAGGTGAGGCGGACATCGCGCCAGCGCGGCCTCTCGAGCAGCCGATGGACCACGGCCACCGCATGGATGGCGACGACCGCGCCGAGAAGCCGCGAGAGGAGCACCGCCCAGGCCGCCCCCTGAAGCCCCATCCCGAGCCCCAGGATGAGGAGCGGATCGAGCACCATGGCAAAGAGGCCCGAAACGAGGGTGATCAGCATCGAGCGCCAGGCGTCGCCCTCGCCGCGCAGGATCCCCGAGCCGGCGAAGCCGATCGCCATCAGCGGCAGCGAGAGCATGACGATGAAGAGATAGTCCGAGGCCAGCGCCCGCGTGCGGCCCTCGGCACCGACGAGGGCGAGGATCTCGTCACGAAGAAGAAGCACGACAAGGGCGACGGCCGAGAGCGCCAGCACCGTCATGACGCTCGCCCCGGTGCCGTAGCGCCGGGCACGGGTCCGGCTGCCGCTCCCGAGCGCCCGGGCAACGAGCGCTGCGGTGGCGATCATGAAGCCGACCCCGGCGGAGAGGGTGAAGAACTGCACCGTCCAGGCGAAGCCGAGCGCCGCCGTCAGCCGCTCGTCATCGAGCCATGAGATCCAGAACAGGTTGATGACATCGACGAGAAAGAGAAAGGTCAGGCCGAACATGGACGTCAGGGTCATGCGGACCACATGCCCCAGGGTCGACCCGTGGAGAAAACGCGCCGCGTGCTGCACCTTGCCTGTCAAGATCCCGGTCCCCGGTCACACCATTACCTGTTCACCTGCGGGCGCGCCTTCCCCGAGAGGCGTTCCCCTGCCCTTCTCGAGGCCGCGCATCGGCGGGCGATAGGTCCTTCTACCCCATTCCGGCGCCTCCCGCGAGAGGAGAAAAGCCTGACCTTGCGGCAACCCGCTCATGGGGAATGCGGCGAATCAGGCCCCCGATGCGCCCCGGGCCGGACGCCCGACAGGGCGGCCGAGACGGAAGACGGGGCGACCTCCGAGAGGCCGCCCCGTCCGGAACCCTGAGCTGCCCGGCGAGGGAGCGTCAGTTCTTGGCGTAGAATTCGACCACGAGGTGCGGTTCCATCTGCACCGGATAGGGAATGTCCGCCAGCTGCGGCGTGCGGACGAATTTCGCCGTCATCTTGGTGTGATCGACCTCGAGATAGTCGGGCACGTCCCGTTCGGGCGAGGCGATGGCCTCGAGCACGATCGGGATCTGTCGCGACTTCTCGCGTACCTCGATCACGTCACCCTCCTTGACGCGGTAGGACGGAATGTTCACCCGGCGGCCGTTGACGAGCACATGGCCGTGATTGACGAACTGGCGCGCGGCGAAGATGGTCGGCACGAACTTGGCGCGATAGACCACGGCGTCAAGCCGGCGCTCCAGAAGGCCGACGAGATTTTCGCCGGTATCGCCCCGCATCCGCTCGGCCTCGCGGTAGATGCGGCGGAACTGCTTCTCGGTGATGTCGCCGTAATAGCCCTTGAGCTTCTGCTTGGCCCTGAGCTGGATGCCGAAATCCGACAGCTTGCCCTTGCGGCGCTGGCCATGCTGGCCCGGCCCGTAGGGGCGGCGGTTGACCGGGGACTTGGCCCGCCCCCAGATGTTCTCGCCCATGCGGCGGTCGATCTTGTACTTGGCAGAGGTGCGTTTGGTCACCGTCTGATCTCCTTCTCTGACATGGAAGGGCGTTGTCCTTTCCGTCGGGAGCCTCCCTTTCTCCCCGGGAGCTCCTTCGGGCGACAGGCATCCCCTTGCGGGGGCCGCCAACACCAATGAATCGCCGCCGGCATGGCTGCGCCGGCGAACGGCGCCCTTATAGGCCCGGCGCGACAGGTGTCAACCGGCGTCGGGCCGGAAACGCGCCGCGCTCAGCGATAGACCTCGTCCTCGGTGGGAAAGCGACGCGCGCGCACGTCCTCGGCATAGGCGCTGACCGCGTTGTCGATCTCCTCGAGGAGCCGGCCGTAGACCTTGACGAATTTCGGCGGGCGCGGATTGAGCCCGAGCATGTCCTCGAGCACGAGGATCTGTCCGTCGCACTCGGCCGAGGCGCCGATGCCGATTGTGGGGATGTCGATCCGGCGGGTGATGCGCGCCGCCAGCGGCTCCACCATCCCCTCGAGCACCACGGCGAAGGCGCCGGCCTCGGCCACCGCCTTCGCGTCCTCCTCGAAGACCGGCCAGGTCTCGGGGTCGCGGCCCTGGGTGCGGAAGCCGCCAAGGGTGTTCACCGACTGCGGCGTGAGGCCGATATGGGCCATCACCGGAATGCCGCGCTCGACGAGAAAGCGGATGGTCGCGGCCATGCGTGCCCCGCCCTCGAGCTTGACCGCGCCGCAACCGGTCTCCTTCATGATCCGGGCGGCGTTGCGGAAGGCGACCTCGGGGCTCTCCTCGTAGGTGCCGAAGGGCATGTCCACCACCACCAGCGCCCGGCGGGTGCCGCGCATCACCGCACGGCCGTGCATGATCATCAGATCCAGCGGCACGCCCACCGTGCTGTCCATGCCGTGCATCACCATGCCGAGGCTGTCGCCGACCAGGATCACCTCGGCATGGCGATCGACGATGGCGGCGGTGTGGGCGTGGTAGGAGGTCAGCGCCACGATCGGCTCGCCGCCCTTGCGCTTGCGGATGTCGGGGGCGGTGATGCGGCGGATCGGCTTCTCGGTGCTCATGGACGGCTCCCTTGTCGAATGTCTCTCACAGGTGAATGGGTCGGCGCATGGCCGCGCAGCGGTTCACGGAGGGGCGAGAACGCCCGGACAGGTGCCGGAGGCCAGCAGCGGCGGGGCGACGGGCGAACGGGCGACATGCCCGCCCTCGAAGGGGCTGCGACCGACAGCGGCAGCGCTCCCGCCGAAGGCAGCCATGACGTCCTCCGGAGAACGGCCCCCGCTCCGGGCATGGGTGCTTCCGGCATGTCCCGGGGCCCCGTCATCTGCGCGGCCCTTTCGCGGGGCGCGGAGCGGCGGTAGCGGCGGCAGGTGGTGTCAGCACCCGGTTGTCGATCAGGAACACCTCGCCGAAGCGGGCGGCAAGCAGCACCACCGCCGGGTGGCGGATGAAGCCGCGAACGGGCGCGAGCGTCTCGGCATCGCGCACATCGATCGAACGGATCTCGGCCCGGGGCTCGGCCCGGATCGTTTCCTCGACCAGCTGCGCCAGCGCCGGGGCCGTCACCGGTCCCTCGGCCATGCGCGCCTCGGCAGCATCGAGCGCCCGCGAGAGCACCACCGCCGCCGCCCGGTCCTCGGGGCTCAGGCGCACGTTGCGCGATGACATGGCCAGCCCGTCTTCCTCGCGCACGATCGGCACACCGCGAATCTCCACCGGCATGTCGAGATCGCGCACCATCTGACGGATCACTGCGAGCTGCTGATAGTCCTTCTCGCCGAAATAGGCCCGATCGGGTTGCACGATATTGAAGAGCTTGGATACCACCGTCGCCACGCCACGGAAATGCCCCGGACGCAGCCGGCCGATGAGGATGCGCCCGAGCCGGCCGGGATCGACCGCCGTTTCCACCGCGGAAGGTCCCGCCGGATACATCTCCTCCACCGAAGGGATGAAGACGCCATCGACCCCCTCGGCCGCGAGCAGCGCCAGATCGCGCGCCTCGTCGCGCGGATAGACGGCGTAATCCTCGCCGGGGGCGAACTGGGTCGGGTTGACGAAGATCGAGACGATCACCCGGTCATTCTCGGCCCGTGCGGCGCGCACGAGGGCGAGATGACCCTCGTGGAGATACCCCATGGTCGGCACGAGACCGACGCTCTCGCCGGCCTTCTTCCAGCGACCGACTGCGCCGCGCACGGCCGGTTTGGTTCGGAAGATCTCCATCGCAACTCCCCCTTGCCCTCCGTTCTATGCTGCAGGTGCAAAATCGGCAAGCGGGGCATGGCGTCACCCCTCCCGACCACCGCACGAGGCCGACAACAGGCATTGTCCCGTGCCGTCCCGGCCATGTCGGAAACGGGGGCTCGGCCGTCGCCCCCATCCTTGCCCGTCGCGGGCCGAGGGGCCAGACTGCCCGGGCAGCCGGGTGCAACCGGGCAAGGACGCATGCACACCGGGCAGGGAGAGTCAGGCAGAGGAGGAGCGGAAAGGTGAAGAGCCATGTGCGCGCACTCGTGGTCGGCGGCGGGGCCGTCGGCGTGTCGATCGCCTACCATCTGGCGAAGGCCGGCTGGGGCGAGGAGGTGATGCTGATCGAGCGCGACGAGCTCACCGCCGGCTCCACCTGGCATGCGGCCGGGCTGTTGCCGCTGTTCAACATGAGCTACTCGGTCAGCCACATCCACGACTATTCGGTGAAGCTCTACAAGCGCCTGAAGGAGGAGACCGGCTTCGACCCCGGCTTCCGCGAGGTCGGCAATCTGCGCATGGCGCAGAGCCGCGAGCGCATGGATGAATACATGGTTTACGCCACCACCGCCGAGACGGTGGGCATCCCCTATGAGTGGCTGAGCCCGAAGGAGATCAGGGAGCGCTGGCCGCTGGTGCGCACCGATGATCTGGTCGGCGCGCTGTTCCATCCGACCGACGGCTACATCAACCCCGCCGACGTCACCCAGGCGATGGCCCGCGGCGCACGCATGCACGGCGCAATCATCGAGCGGCGCTGGCAGGCCGACAGCTTCCGCTGGACCGGCTCGGAGTGGCGCGTCACCCTCACCCGCATGGCCGAGAAGGGCGGCAATCTGGTGCCGACCGACGAGCAGGTGACGGTGAGCGCCGAGCATGTGGTGGTCGCCTCGGGCAACCACGCCCAGCGCATGGCACGGCTCCTCGGGATCAGGCATCCGGCGATCCCGGTCGAGCACCAGTATGTCGTCACCGAGCCCGACCCGGCGCTCGTCGCCTGGCGCGAGGCCGGCAATCCCGAACATCCGGTGCTGCGCGACGCCGACGCCCGCTGGTATGTGCGCGAGGAGCGCGGCGGCTGGATCCTCGGCCCCTACGAGAAGGGCGCGCCCGCCCGCTTCCTCTACGGCGTGCCGGACAATTTCCGCGCCGATCTCTTCCCGCTCGATCTCGAGCGGATCGAGGAGGAATACATGTCGTTCATCCACCGCATTCCCTCGGTGGAGACCGTCGGGCTCAAGGACGATTTCAACGGTCCGATCTGCTACACCCCCGACGGCAACCCGCTCCTCGGCGAGGCGCCCGGTCTGCGCAACCTGTGGCTGGCCGAGGGCTTCAGCTTCGGCATCACCGCCGCCGGCGGGGCGGGCCACTACCTGGCGCAGGTGATGGTCGAGGGCGAGGCCGAGATCGACATGGCCAGCCTCGACCCCAGGCGCTTCGGCGAGTGGATGACCACCGAATACGCCGCCCGCAAGAACGAGGAGGCCTACGAGCACGTCTACATCCTCCACCACCCCGACGAGGAGCGCCCCGCCTGCCGGCCGCTCAGGACCAACCCTGCCTATGAGCGCGAGAAGGCGATGGGCGCCCAGTTCGGGCAGGTGAACGGCTGGGAGCGGCCCAACTACTACGGGCCGAAGGACGCGCCCGCCGATTTCGACCTCAACTCCCGCTCCTTCCGCCGCGGCGCCTGGTGGCCTTATGCCCGGGACGAGGCCGAGGCGATCCGCTCGGGCGTCGGGCTGATCGACGCCTCGGCCTTCGCCAAGCATGTGGTCGCGGGGCCGGGCGCCGCCGCCTTCCTCGACTGGTTCACCACCAACCGCCTGCCGAAGGTGGGCCGGCTGAGCCTGACCTATGCGCTCACCCCGGCCGGCACCGTGCGCTCGGAATACACCATACTGCGCGAGGCCGAGGACCGTTTCGTGCTGATCTCGGCCGGTGCCTGGCATGCCTACGACCGCGACTGGCTGCTCAAGCGGGCCGAGGACTTCATGGCCGAGGGCGGCGCGCCGGTGCATGTGGAGGACTGGACCGCCCGCATCGGCGTCTTCGCCATCGCCGGGCCGAAGAGCCGCGAGGTGCTGCGCGAGATCGTCCGCGACGCCGAGCCCGAGACCGTGTTCTCGAACCGTCGCTTCCCCTGGCTCTCGCACCGGCGCATCGAGCTCGGCATGTGCCCGCTGACGGCGGTGCGCGTCGCCTATACGGGCGAACTCGGCTGGGAGCTGCACCACCCGATGGAGATGCAGACCTACCTTTGGGATCTTCTGTGGGAGGCGGGCGAGAAGCACGGCATGAAGCCGGTGGGCATGCGGGCGCAGAACTGGCTGAGACAGGAGAAGAGCTACCGCGCCTTCGGCACCGAACTCGGCCGCGACGCCACCCCGCTCGAGGCCGGGCTCGACCGCTTCGTGGACCTCTCGAAGGACTTCCTCGGCAAGGAGCGGATGCTGGCAACGCCGATCCGCGCGAAATGCGTCACCGTGCTGGTGGACGGGCCCGAGGACGCCGACCCCTGGGGCCGCGAGGCGGTCTATGACGCCGGGGGCGAACGGCTCGTCGGCCGGCTGACCTCGGGGGGGTATTCGGTGGCCTTCGGAAAGTCGATCGGCATGGGCTACGTCACGCCGGAGCTGGCGGCGCCGGGCACGCGGCTCAAGGTCAAGATGTTCGACCGGCTGTGGGATGCGGAAGTCCAGCCCGAGAGCCCGTACGATCCCGGGAACGCGCGGCTGCGCGCCGACGGCTGAGGGGCGGAAGGGCGCGGACGCTCGGGCCGGGCGCTCCGCAGCGTCTCCGCTTGAACGGCCCGCATTCCCGGAAGCCTTCGCCGTCGATGCCCAGGGCGGATCGGTCCTGCCGGCCCTTTCCGGGCACGGCTCACGGGCAGGGCGATAATGCGATCTCTGCTCACGGCCGGATCACCGGCCGTCTGCCGGATCGGGTCGCCCCTGTTGCCTCGGCCCCCTGCCCTCTCGGAAAACCTCCGCGCATGGCTCTGTCACCAGCCGGCCGGCGAAAAGGCAGAAGCCGCAGCGGCTCCGAATGCGCTTCCATTGCCCTTCCCCGGCTGGGGGTGGCGGAGGGGAAGGGCTCACTCCCCACGAAACCGTCAACCGGCCGACCGTCGCGGGCGGCTTCTCGCCCGCACGCCCCGGACCACGAACAGCATCAGCCAGAAAAGAGCGGCCCCGCCGAGACCGGCGAAGGTGAACAGCGCGAGCACGACAAGCGGCGGCGGCAGGGCGGCAAGCGGCGACGGCAATGCCGCAAGAAGCGGCGCCGGGACGGCGCTTCCTCCTGCCATCACAAGCGTCAGCCCGCCGATCAGCCCGATGCCGAGAAGACCCGACAGCCCGAGAAGGATCCGCGGCAGCAAGGCCCGGCGGCGGCGCCCCGCCCGCAGGGCACGGCGGAAGGCACGGATCGCCGCGCCGATGTCGCGTCCGATCCGCACCAGCGCCGGCACGACAACGAGCACCAGCAGAAGGCCGAAACCGAGACCATAGACTAGGGTGATGATGGTGGGCTTGAGGAACTGGGCCTGACGCGATTGTTCGTAAAGGAGCGGCGCGAGACCGAGAACCGTCGTCAGCGTGGTCAGGAGCACGGGGCGGAAACGCTCGACCACCGCATCGACGATCGCATGGCCGAGTGCCCGCGTCCGGGCCCGCTGATCGATCGCGGTGACGAGCACGATCGAATCGTTGATGATGATGCCGCTCATGCCGATGAGGCCCACCACCGAGAACATCGACAGGGGCACATCCCACCACCAGTGCCCCCAGAGCGCGCCGACAAGGCCGAAGGGGATGACCGACATCACCACCGCCGGGCGCGACCAGCTGGCAAAGACCGCTGCCAGAACCAGGTAGATGCCGACGAGACCGAGGAGAAAGCCCGTGAGGGCGTCCGAGAGAAAACGCCGCTCCTGCTCGGCCAGTCCGCCAAGCTGCCACTCCACCCCGAAACGGCTCTCGATCGCGGGCAGGATGCGTTCCTTCAGCGTCGCCATCACCTCGGCGGCCCGGGCCGGGTCGTCCTCGGCCAGATCGCCGCTCACGGTGACGACCCGCACCCCGTTTTCGCGGCGCACCACCGCGAACCCCTCGCGGGTGGTCACCTCGACCACATCCGCCAGGGGCACCCAGCGACCCGGGCCGATACGGATCCAGCCGCTGTCGATGAGATCGGCCGCCCGGTCCTCGGGCCGGAACGCGACCTTGAGCGAGACCGTCCGCCGCCCCTCGGGGATGCGGGCGGCGGTGATGCCTTCGAGCCGCTCGCGCAACCGCCGGCCAAGCTGGTCGCCGGCAAGTCCCAGCGCCTCGCCACGGGCGGTGAGCCGCACCAGCATCTCGGGCTTGCCCCAGGGAAGCGTGTCCTCGAGCGCCGAAACCTCCGGGAAATCGGCAAGCCGCGCCTTGAGTGCCTCGGCCGCCGCCTTCAGGGTGCGGGCATCGGCGCCCGAGAGCGCCACGTCGATCGCTGCACCGCCGGGTCCGGAACGGAAGGAGCGGAAGCCGAGCGTGTCGAGCAGGGGGTGACGCTTCACCTCGCGCTTGAGATCGGCAAGGAAGCGGAAGGAGGAGTAGGGCCGCTTGTCGGCATCGATGAGTTCGATGTCGATGGCACCGGTCAGATCGGGGTCAATGTCGCCGTCCCGCGTGCCGCCACCCACCGATGCGAGCACGAAGGTCACCGGATCGCGGCCGTATTTCAGGGCATAGCGGGCGGCCACCCGGTCGGCGGCCCGCTGCAGTTCGCGCATCATGGCGAGGCTGTCGGCACGGCCGGCACCCTCGAGCATGGTGAAGCTGGCGCGTACCGAACCGAGCTCGGGTGCGTTGAAGAAGCGCCAGGGCACATCGCCCCGCAGGATCGCGGCCACGGAAAGGGCAAGGAGGAAGATCGCACCGGCGAGGACGGGATAGCGCAGCCGGATCGTCCAGCCCGCGAGGGGACGCACCAGATGGGCGAGCGTCCAGACGAAGCCCCGGTCGAACAGGCGGCTCGGCATGTCGAGCCAGCGCTTGCGGCCGCCGCTCTCGGCCAGAGACACCGCCATGTGCCGCGGCAGGACGAGGAAACATTCGAGGAGCGAGGCGATGAGCACCGCCGCCACCGTCAGCGGAATGTCCTTCACCAGCTGACCGAAACGGCCCGAGATCACCGCGAGGGCGGCGAAGGCGATCACCGTCGTTGCCGTGGCGGCAAAGACCGGCGCCGCCATCCGCCGCACGGCCTTCTCGGCCGCCCGAAGCGGCGATTCGCCGAGGCGGCGGGCGCGATAATCGGCGTGTTCGCCCACCACGATCGCATCGTCCACCACCATGCCGAGGGTGATGATGAGCGCAAAGAGCGAGATCATGTTGAGGCTGAGCCCCGCCAGATACATGATCGCCACAGCCGCGGCGAGGGAGACGGGAATGCCCATCGCCACCCAGAAGGCGGTGCGCGCATCGAGAAAGAGGAACAGCAGGAGCAGCACGAATACGAGGCCGACGGCGGCGTTGTCGATGAGCAGATCGAGCCGCTGGCGGATGAGGTCGGCCCGCTGACGCACGAGCCGCATCTCCACCCCCTCGGGCAACCGCGTGGCCATTTCCGCGGTGATGCGGCGCACCTTCTCGAGAAGCTCGATCGCGTCCTCTCCGGCGCCACGGCTCACCCGAAGGGCCACCGCCGGCATTTCGCCGACGAAGAGCGCCTCCTTGCGGCCGACCCCTTCGGCACGCACGCGCCCCAGCTCGCCCACCGTTACCGCCGCCCCGTCGGGAGTGCGGCGCACCACCGTCCGGGAAATCGCCTCGGCCCGACGCCGCTCCTCGCCGACCCGCACCCGCGCACCGCCGCCAGCCACCGCCCCGGCGGGCTGGCTGCCGCTCGCACGCGCGAGCCCCGCCGCCACCTCGGCCACAGAGACGTCGCGGGCGATGAGCCGCCCCGCATCAAGCTCCACCACGATCGCCGGGTCGGCGATGCCGATGGTCTCGACCCGGCTCACGCCGGCCGCGTGGAGCCGGGCGACGAGATCATCGGCGAAGCGCGCCAGAAGATCCCGTCCGACCGGGCCGGTGATGACCACATCCGTCACCCGGTCGTGCCAGCGCACGCGGTTGATCTCGGGCGGATCAGCGTCTTCGGGCAGATCGCGCACTCCGTCGACCGCCGCCTTCACCGCATCGAGCGCCTCGGCCATGTCGGTGCCGGGGGCGAATTCGGCCGAGATCAGCGCCCGTCCCTCGGTAGCCGTCGCCGAGGTGCTCTCGACCCCCGAGACGGTGAGAAGCGCCGGTTCGATCCGCTGGACGATGGCACTATCAACATCCTCAGGCCCCGCGCCGGGCCAGACAACCGACACCGTCACCCGTTCGATTACCACATCGGGGAAGAACTGGGCGTTGAGGCGGGGAAAGGCCCACAGCCCCGCAACCAGCATCATCAGCATCAGGATGTTGGCGAGGGTGCCGTGGCGGATGAAGCGCCGCAGGAGGGACGTGCCGCCTGCCGTCTCGCGGGCCGCAGATCCGTTCATCGCACCGCTCCGCTGCCGGCGGCCCCGTCGGCCGGACGGCCACTCACGGGGGGCGCATCCGCGGCGGGTGCAGATGGCGCGCCGCTTGCCCCTCCCTCGTGCCCGCCTCCTTCCACATTCCCGCCTGAAGCACCGCCGCCCGAGCGCACGGGCACTTCGGGCGCTGCGGCCTCATCCTGTTCGCCGACGGCCTCCCCCACGGAACGGGGAGCCCGCAATCCGAAGCCGGCTTGCGTGCCCGGTGCGCGGTTCGATGCGGCTTCCCCGACGACGATCGGCTTGACCTTGACTCCCGGCGCAAGAAGCGGCGTTCGCACGGCGACGATGCGACGGCCCGCAAGCCCCGGCGGCACCGCGATCAGCACCGTGTTGCCTTCGCGATGCACGATGCGGACCGTCACCGCCTCGAGCCGCCCATCCGCTCCGAGGGCGAGCACCGTTCCATCCGTCCCGATGGCCGTGGCCGGGATGCGGGCGGCGGAGGCAATGGCCGGCCCCCTGATCTCGAGACGGACGAAGTCCCCCGGCTTGAGCCGGGCGGGGACGCCTTCCGCCGCGCCCGTCACCTCGGCATGGAGCCGGCGCCCGCCGCTCGTGCTTTCGGCCACCGGTGCCTCGCGCATGATGCGGCCCGGGAAGACCGCCCGCTGGGCACCGAGCTCGAGCAGGATCGACAGCGGCCGGCCGAGAGCGGTGCCGTCCGCCCCGGAAAGGCGGGCGTGGTCAGCAAGGGAGACGGTGAAGACGGCCTCCAGCGCCTGCGGATCGAACAGCCGGCCGAGACGTTCTCCGGGCGCCACCGTCGCCCCCTCGGTCACCGTCACGCCATCGGGCAGCCCGTCCATCGGGGCAATGACGCGCGTGTCCTCGAGCGCCTTCCGCGCCAGGGTGAGAGCAATGCGCCGCCGCTCGACCATCACCTTCGCCCGGGCAAGCCGCGCCTCGGCCTCGGCCAGCGCCCGCTCACGCGCGACCTGCGCCTCGCGCGCCTGCACGGCGGCAAGCTCGGCCTGTTCCAGCGCCGCCTCGGTGGTGGCACCGCGGGCGATCAGCCCCTTCTGCCGCTCGAACGCCCGTTCGCGCAGCGCCGCCTGCTGCCGGGCGGTCTCGAGATCCTTCCGCGCGAGCACGAGCGCGCGCTCGGCGGCGGCGGTCTCGGCCTCGGCATCCCGGAGATCGACCCGCGCCTGGGCGAGTCGCGCCTCGGCCTCGCGCGCATCGAGCCGCACGAGCACCTCGCCCTGCTTCACCGGCCGGCCCGCGGCAAAGGCCGGCAGCACCGCCGCCACCGCACCGCCGGCCCGGGCCTTGAGCACGACCTCCCGCCGCGCCTCGATCCGGCCATGGCCGCGGACGACCGGAGCAAGCCGCGCCGGGCGGAGGGTGATCGTCCGCACTGCCTGCACCCGTTCCTGCCGCCGGGGCGCATGCCCCCCGCGTTCCATCCGCGCCTCGAGCGCCTGCATCACCGCGAAGACGGCAGCGCCGATGAAGGCCACCGTCAGCACGGTCGCCACCAGGCCGATCAGGGCGCGGGTCATGAAGCGCATGCAGGCTCTCCTCAGACAGCGTCCGCCGCGCTACTTGCGCCGCTTGTGTTCCTCGAGCCGCGGCATGATCTCGACGAGATTGCATGGCCGGTGACGATAATCGAGCTGCCAGCGCAGGATCTCGTCCCACGCATCCTTGCAGGCACCGGGGCTGCCCGGCAGCGCGAAGAGATAGGTACCGCCTGCCACGCCCCCCGTCGCCCGCGACTGCATGGCCGAGGTGCCGACCTTCTCCATCGACACGACGGTGAAGACGGTGGCGAAGGCCTCGATCTCCTTCTCGTAGACCTCGCGATGAGCCTCCACCGTGACATCGCGGCCGGTGAGCCCGGTGCCGCCGGTGGAGATGATGACGTCCACTTCCGGGTCGGCAATCCATTCGCGCAGCCTTGCCGCGATCTCCTCCCGCTCGTCGGGCAGGATATCGCGATGGACGACGCGGTGTCCCGCCTTCTCGATCCGCTCGACGAGCACCGCCCCCGAGCGATCCTCGGCAAGCGAGCGGCTGTCGGACACGGTGAGAACGGCGATCCCGACAGGGATGAATTCGCGGCTTTCGTCGATCTTCGGCATGGGTGCTCTCCTCTGGCCTGACGGGCGGGGGCCGGGCGCCTCCCGGCCAGGTCCCGCCTCCTCCGGTCGGATCAATGCGCGCACCGGCGGCAATTGCAAGCCGTCACGCGCCAGGGGCGGGTGTCGTGCGACACCCGGCCGGTGCCCGCCGCGGCAACACGCACGCGATCGTGATCAGCGCCGGGGGGCGGACGATGCCGCTTCGTCATCGGGGTCGGGCGGCAGGATGCCATGTTCGATCAACCAGGCCTTGAGCGCGAGCAGGTCGGCCCAGGCCTCGCGCTTCGCATGGGGATTGCGCAGAAGATAGGCCGGATGGAACATCGGCAGGGCCGGCTTCGGGCCGAGCCCGGGCAGATCGACCTCCTGCCACTGCCCCCGCATCCGGGTGATTCCCTTGCGGCCGAGAAGGGCGGAAAGCGCGGTGTTGCCCATCAGCACCAGCACCGCCGGATCGACCAGCGCGATGTGCCGCGCGAGAAAGGGCAGCGCCATGGCGATTTCCTCGGGGGTCGGCTCGCGGTTCTGTGGCGGACGCCAGTTGAGCACATTGGTGATGTAGAGGGCATGGGCCGGGTCCTCGGCCTCGCGCGACAGGCCGATGGCGGCGAACATGCGGTCGAGCAGCTGGCCGGCGCGGCCGACGAAGGGCCTGCCGATGCGGTCCTCGTCGCGGCCCGGCGCCTCGCCGACAATCATCACCCGCGCCTGAGGATTGCCGTCGGCGAAGACGAGATTGCGCGCCCCCTTGCGGATCTCGAACCCGTCGAAGGCAGCGATCGCCTCGCGCAGCGCCTCGAGGCTGTCGGCCGCGGCGGCAAGCCGCTTCGCCTTCTCGAGCGGGTCTTCCTCCGGGACGAAGGCGGCGGCAGGGGGTGACGGCCCGTCCGCGGCAGCGGCCGGCGTGGCTTCCGGCGCCGCGGGTGGGGCCGCCCCGCCGGGCCGGGGGGCGACCGTGTTGCGGCGGTCGGCCTCGGCGCGACTCTCGGCGAACCGGTCCACCGGCGCCTCTCCGATCGGTGCATCGGCGCCGAGCTCGGCCTGCCATGCAAGCGCCGCCTTCAAGGCCTCGATCTCGTCACTGCCCGTCATCTTCGCTCCCTGCTTCACCGGATGCCCCGGCCGGCCGAGGTTACGTCCTTCGAGAGGGGCGGTAAATCCCCGCGCTTGTGCCCGCCCCGGCGGCTTTCTATAAGCGCGGCGACGCACGAGGGCAGGAGCGCGCCATGACCGTCAGCCCCCCCGCCGGCCTCGAAGGCCGCCACCTTCTCGGCATCGAACCGCTTTCGGTCGAGGAGATCCTGCGGATCCTCGATCTGGCCGAGGAATACGTTACCCTCAACCGCCAGGCGGTGAAGCGGACCGACACGCTGGCCGGCCTCACCCAGATCAACATGTTCTTCGAAGCCTCGACCCGCACTCAGGCTTCCTTCGAGATCGCCGGCAAGCGGCTCGGCGCCGACGTGATGAACATGGCGATGCAGGCCTCGTCGATCAGGAAGGGCGAGACGCTGATCGACACCGCCACCACCCTCAACGCCATGCATCCCGACATCCTCGTGGTGCGGCATCCCCATTCGGGAGCGGTGAACCTCCTGGCGCAGAAGGTCAACTGCGCGGTCATCAATGCCGGCGACGGTCGCCACGAACACCCGACCCAGGCCCTGCTCGACGCGCTGACCATCCGCCGCGAGAAGGGCCGGCTCACGCGGCTGACGGTGGCGATCTGCGGCGACATCGCCCACAGCCGCGTCGCCCGCTCGAACATCCTCCTTCTCGGCAAGCTCGGCAACCGCATCCGCCTCGTCGGGCCGCGCACGCTGTTGCCGCGGGGCTTCGCCGAGCTCGGCGCCGAGATTCACGAGAACATGGAGGAAGGGCTCACGGGCGCCGATGTGGTGATGATGCTGCGGCTGCAGAAGGAGCGGATGGACGGGGCCTTCATCCCCTCGGTGCGGGAATACTATCATCGGTGGGGGCTCGATGCCGCCAAGCTCGCCCATGCGAAGCCGGATGCCATCGTCATGCACCCCGGGCCGATGAACCGCGGCGTCGAGATCGACGGGGATCTGGCGGACGACATCAACCGCTCGGTGATCCGAGAGCAGGTCGAGATGGGCGTGGCTGTGCGCATGGCGGTGATGGACCTGCTCGCCCGCCGCCTGAGGGCCGGGCGCGCTGCGGGCGAGACCGGATGACGGAGGCGCGGGCATGAGCGAGCACGGCAGGAACCAGGGCTCGGGGAGCGCGACGGCAGGAGCACCGGAGCGGCCGCTTCTCTTTCAGGGCGCCCGCATCATCGACCCGGTGACCGGACGCGAGATCCGTGGCGATCTTCTGGTGCGCGCGGGCCGGATCGCCGCCATCGACCGCAACATCGCACCGCCCGAAGGCGCAGTGACGATCGACTGCGCCGGCGCCTGCCTCGCCCCCGGCATCGTCGATGTCGGCGTCAAGGTCGGCGAGCCCGGCGAGCGCCACAAGGAAAGCTACCGCACGGCATCGGCCGCGGCCGCCGCGGGTGGGGTGACCACCATTGTCACCCGCCCCGATACCGCCCAGCCGATCGATACGCCCGAGACGCTCGAATTCGTCCGCCGCCGCGCCGCCGAGGTCGCCGAGGTGAGGATCTTCCCGATGGCTGCCCTCACCCGCCGGCGCGAGGGGCGGGAGATGAGCGAGATCGGCCTCCTGATGGATGCCGGCGCCGTGGCCTTCACCGACGGCGACCATGTGGTCGAAGACACGAAGGTGCTCACCCGCTGTCTCACCTACGCGGCGATGATGGGGGCGAAGGTGGTCGGCCATGTGCAGGATCCGGGCCTTTCGCGCAACGCGGCCGCCACCGCCGGCAAGTTCGCCGCCCTCAAGGGCCTGCCCGCCGTGCCGGCGATGGCCGAGCGCATGGGCCTCGAACGCGATCTGGCCCTCGTCGAGCTGACGGGAGCGGACTGGCATGCCGACCAGGTCACCACCCGCAGCGCCCTCGCCGCCCTCGCCCGGGCGAAGGAAGCGGGGCTCGCCGTGACGGCGGGCTGCTCGATCCATCACCTCACGCTCAACGAGTTCGACATCGGCGACTACCGCACCTTCTTCAAGCTCAAGCCGCCGCTGAGGGCCGAGGAGGACCGGGTGGCGGCGGTCGAGGCGGTGGCCTCGGGGCTGATCGACATCATCGCCTCGATGCACACACCCCAGGACGAGGAATCGAAGCGTCTGCCCTTCGAGGAGGCCGCATCGGGGGCGGTGGGGCTCGAGACGCTGCTGCCGGCGGCGCTGCGGCTCGTCCATGGCGGACATCTCGACCTGCCGCGGCTCTTTCGCGCCCTCGCATTGCGGCCGGCGGAGATCTTCGGCCTCGAGGGTGGGCGGATGGAGGCGGGCGCGCCGGCCGATCTGGTGCTGTTCGACCCGGACCGCCCCTTCATCCTTGACCGCTTCAGCCTGCATTCGAAGTCGAAGAACACCCCGTTCGACGGCGCCCGCATGGAAGGGCGCGTGCTCGGCACCTGGGTCGGCGGCCGGCGCATCTTCGCCGCCGAAGAGGGCTGAGGAGCCGCCGCGCCCGGGCCGGGAGGGTTTCCATCCCGCCTTCGTCAGCGATGCCCGGGACGAAGCCCCCGAGAAACCCGGGGCGTCCCCTCAAGAATCCAAGGACATCTCCCGGTCCCAGCGCAGGCTCCGGCCCTTGATCCCCTGTTCAATCCTGTCATCCGGCGGGGCGCCCGCATGAGGGCTGACGCGACAGGCCCGTCCGTGAACATGCCGGCAAGGGCCGTTCCACCTGCGCCGGCAAGGCCGGGGTCGGCCCAGGCCCGCGTGCAGGCATCGGCAATGAGACGCGGCACAGCCGATGGCCTCTTCCCCCCGCCGGCTCTCGCTGCACCTCTGCCTGCCTTCGCCCCTCCCGGCAGGACGGCCTTCGCCTCGCCACAGAACAGCCGAAGCGGCCTCTTGCGCCGCACCTGCCCGACGGGTCTGCACGCCCCCGACGGCCCACCCTCGCTCCGCTCTCCATTCAACCGACTGCCGGGATGCCCTCCCCTCTCTGCCACCGGCTGAGCACCAGAAGGCCCGAAGGCGCACAGACCCAACGCATCCACCCTTGCACCGGCGGCCACGGTCTGCATCATGCCCCATGCGCCGGCAGTGCCCGGAAAGGACAGGGGACAATGCACATGACCGCCGATCTCTGGCCCGCCCTTCTCTCGCCGCCGAGCCATCTCGCCCTCGCGGCGGTGCTCGGCTATCT
>WFPA01000122.1 GCA_015487815.1 Albidovulum sp. | reverse complement strand
TTCATGCCGCCGCTCACGAGCGAAGGAAATTCCCACATGGACGGAGCCTCCGCCTCGCACCGGCCTCATGCCATCCCGCGGCGTTCCGGGCGATCCGGCCCGCGACGTCCCGCCCGCCTCGACAACAGCACCCGCCGGCCGTCCCCTTGCCCCGGCAACGAATACGGGACAGCCGGTCGCCCGGAGGCCGTGCAGCCCTGTGCATCACGCCCGGCTCCGGCTAGATCACGCCCGACAAGGGCGCCGCCGCTCCGGCGCGACGCAGAGGCCGCAAGGGCCGCCCCTTCCGGGCTCCCCCCTTTCCCGCCTCATGTTCCGTTGTTCCGCGCCGCCTTGCACAGCCGAGGTGCCCCGGAGCCGCCGCCGGGCATGCATGCCGGCCGGCGACGACCGGCGGTCGGACGGCCCTGCCGCGCGGCGGCACCCGCCCCGGGCACGGGGGTGATCGAGGGCCTCCGCACGGTCGGCCGGGCCTTCCCGCCTGCGACACCCCTCCGCCATGCCCGCCGCACCACCTTCGGCACCGCCTCGCCGCGATCCGGGAAGCCTCGGGAGGCATTCCCTGCCCCGCTCGCACGAAGGGACCATCCGGCGCGCGGATCACCCCGCGGCCTTCTCCTTCCGCCGGCCATTGCCCTGGGCTCAGCCGGTGTCGTCGTCCGTCTTGCGGGAGGGAGCCGCCGCCCTCTCTGCCGCCGTATCATCCGCGGTCGCCCCGTCCGCGGAGACCGCATCTTCCCCGGCCGCATCGCGCGGCCGGCCCGGTGTCTTCCCGCCCACCAGATCGGCCAGCGCCGCGAAGGGCGAGGCACCGCCCCGATCCACGGACACCGCCGGCGGCGCCGCCTCGCGCCGCTCGAGCGCCGCCCCTTCCGCCCGCGGGAAGGCCGGCAGCGCCAGATCGAACGCCTCGAGCAGCAGCGCCCCGAGATCGATCACCCCCCCGAGCGGCTCGACGTCGCTTTCCTCCTCCGGCATCTCGCTCTCCCCCGGCGGCGCCTTGCGCAGGTCGTGGCCGGGGCGGAAGATCCGCCGCACCGGCTCGTCGATCCGGGTCTCGACTTCCTCGAGGGTGATGCCGCAGGGCTGCACCACCCGCGCGACAAGCCGTCCCTCGAGCGTCCAGTCCTCGCCGGGGCCGCGGCGGATGGTCCCAGTGAACCGCAATCGGGGCAACCGCACGAGATCATAGGCGGCGGCGATCCGCGCCCGCATGGCCGCATCCGGGGCAATGTCGAACGTCCATTCGCCACGCTTCACCAGCGCCGGCAGCGGCAGCCTTTCCGCCAGCCCGACGATCTCGGCCGGTGCCGGCGGCACATCCTCCGCCCTGCGCCCTTCGGGCTCTCTCCGACGTCGTCTTCCGTCCATCCCGGACTCCTTCCGCTTCCTCGCGATCCTATCCCCCCTCACGGGCAAGCACAACGCGAGGGCCGCTTTTCCTTGAACCTGCCCCGCCCCTTCGATAAGCCCAAGAGGAAGACAGGGGCAGCCATGGCAGGAACGCCGAACATGACCGTCGTCGAGAGCCTTCAGCCGATCAAGCCGGGCCGGATGGGGCGCTTCCTGTCCGTGCTCCTCGCCTTCCTGCTCACGGCCTGCGCCGCCATCTACACCAATCATGGCTATGTGCCGCCAAAGGACGTTCTGGCCGAGATCAGGGTCGGAGTGAGCGATCGCGAGGAAGTCGCCCGGCTCGCCGGCCGTCCCTCCACCACCGGCGTCATCACCGACAGGGCCTGGTATTACGTCGCCAGCAAGCGGCGGCACTATGCCTGGAAGGCTCCCGAGGAGATCGACCGGCAGGTGGTGCGGATCTCCTTCGACGCGAACGGCACCGTGCGCAACATCGAGCGCTTCACCCTCGCCGACGGTCGTGTCATCCGCCTCAACGCCCGCGTCACCGAAACCGGTATTCGCGGCATCGGCCTCTTGCGTCAGCTCCTGAGCAACATCGGCCGCACCCGCCTGACCGAACAGGATCTGCGCTGAGAAGGATACCGCGGCCCGTGCCGGGGGGGCGGCACCAGCTTCGAGCGGCATCGGTGAAAGCAGCGGCAGAGCCTTCCGGCTCTGGCAGCACCCTTCACCGGGAGATCGCACCCGCGGGCAGAACGATCGCGCAAGCCCCCGGCCGCCGGGGCGCGACGGACGCCCTCTTCCTCTCATCCGCCGCATGGCGCATTGCCCTGCCCCGCTCCGCCCGTCCTGCCCCCCTTCGGCCGGCTCCCGCACGCGTCTTTGCAGAAACCGCACCTCTTGGCGCAAGAGGGAAGAAAGCGACCTCCCCCGCCGCGCCGCTTGCCGGGTCATGCGGCATGGACCTGCCGGAACC
>WFPA01000121.1 GCA_015487815.1 Albidovulum sp. | reverse complement strand
GCCCCGGGCCGTCTCGCGCCGCTGATCGCGGATCTCGCCCCTTCCTTCAGCTTCACGACGCTGTGGCTGTCCGACGGGATCGCCACCGAGGGGCGCGACGCCCTTCTTGCGGCGCTCCGCGCCCGCGGCCCCGTGCGGGTGATCGAGAGCCGCGGCCCGGCGCTGGCAATCACGGCACCCGAAGAAACCCCCGACGGGGCATTGCGCCTTTCCCTCTTGTCGAGCCGACCGCTGCCGGGGCCGGACGAGAGCCTGCCGCCGCTCGTTCTGGAGGCCGTCGGACGGGATCCGGCCGGCACCCCCCGCATTCTCGCCCGCCGGACCGTCGCTGCCGCCCCGGGCGCGCGCCGCGTGCCGATCAGGCTCGACCTGCCGCCGGAGATCCTCGGTCGCATCGACCATTTCCGCCTTTCGGGCCTTGCCTCCGCCGGAGGCGTGAGCCTCGTCGGCGGCCGGCTCGGCAAGCCCCGGATCCTGCTCGTCGCCCCCCGTGGCAGCGAGGAGAAGGGACGGCTGCTCTCGCCGCTCCACTATCTCGAAACCGCTCTCGGTGAAATCGGGCCCGTTGCCCGGGCGACGCTCACCGACGCCGTCGCCGCCAACCCGGATGTCATCGTCTTGGCCGACATCGCCCGCATCGACCCAACCACCGCCGACAGACTCCGGCGCTGGGTCGAGAAGGGCGGGCGGCTCATCCGCTTCGCCGGCCCGCGCATGGCCGCCGCCACATTGACGCCGCGCAGGGCCGACCCGCTGCTGCCGGTGGGGCTGCGTCCGGGCGACCGGTCGCTCGGGGGTGTGATGAGCTGGTCGCGCCCCCGCAGGCTGCGGCCCCTGCCCGAAGCCAGCCCCTTCCGGGGCATCCCCCTGCCCGACGACGTCACCATCCGCCGCCAGCTCCTCGCCGTGCCCGGCCCCGAGCTGGTCGAACGCACGATTGCCATGCTCGAGGACGGCACGCCGCTCGTCACCCGCAAGCCGGTGGGGCGCGGCACGATCACCCTGTTCCATGTCGCCGCCACACCCGACTGGTCGTCACTGCCGCTCTCGCGGCTCTTTCTCGACATGCTCGGGCGGCTGGCCACTCCCCGCGGCGGCGCCATCCATGCCACGAAGGATCTCGCCGGCAGGATGTGGCGGCCCGACAGGCTGGCGGACGGATTCGGCCGCCTCTTCCCCGCGCGCGATGCGCCCCCCGTGCCGGGCGATGCACTGGCCGGCGCCCCCAGCCCCGGCATCGCGCCGGGGCTCTATCGCGCGGGCGAGATGATCCATCCCGTCAACCTTTTCGGCCCCGATGCCACCCTCGCCCCCGCCCGCTGGCCGGCGGATGTGCCCGTGCGCCCGCTCGAGGTGCCGCTGCCGCGGCCGCTCGCGGGTCCGCTGCTCCTGCTCGCGCTTGTTCTGCTCCTCGGCGAGACCGGAGCAATGCTGCTCGTGAAGGGAACGCTGACCCGCCGATGGCGCCTGCCTCCCGGTGCCGCCCTTCTCGCCCTCGCCCTTTCCGCCCTTGCCCCGGCCGCTCCGGCCCGGGCCGAAAGCGACATCGTGCCACCGGGCGCTGCGGCCGCCACCGAACCCGCACCCGCGCCACAGGCCCCGGCGTCCCGCCTCACCGGCGAGGCTCTTGTCCGCGCACTCGCGGCGGCCTCGCGGACAACGCTCGGCTACCTTTCGAGCGGCGACCCGGCGGTGGACCGCATCGCCGAAGCCGGTCTTCGCGGGCTGTCCGAAGCGCTTGCCGAACGCACCGCCGTCGAGCCCGGCCCGCCGATGCGGGTCGACCCGGCACGGGACGCCCTCGCCCCCTTCCCCCTGCTCTACTGGCCGATCACGGCGACGACGCCGATGCCGGACCCCGCCGCTCTCGCCCGACTCGACCGCTATCTGGCCACGGGCGGCATGATCGTGTTCGACACGCGCGATGCACCCTTGGCCGCGCCGGCGGCCGACACCCCCGCGCGCGCCCGCCTCAGGGTGATCGCCGGCGCACTCGACATCCCGCCCCTCGCGCCGGTGCCGCGCGATCACGTCCTCACCCGCAGCTTCTACCTGCTCGAGAGCTTTCCCGGCCGCTTCGCCGGCGGCACCGTCTGGGTCGAGGCACCGCCGCCCGACGCCGAAGCCCTGCCCGGCGCCCCCTTCCGCCGCCTCAATGACGGCGTGTCGCCGGTTCTCATCGGCGCGAATGACTGGATCGGGGCCTGGGCGGTGAACGAGGACGGCTGGCCGCTCCTGCCGGTGGGCAGCGGCTACGAGGGGGAGATGCAACGGGAGATGGCGCTGCGCTTCGGCGTCAATCTGGTGATGTATGTGCTGACGGGGAACTACAAGTCCGATCAGGTCCATGTCCCCGCCCTCCTGCAGAGGCTCGGCCAATGACGGTGGCGGGGATCGATTTCGCGCCGCTTCTGCCCTGGCCCTGGCTCCTCGCCGGAGCGGGGATCGTCGCTCTCGTCCTCCTTCTCGGGCTGACGCTGCCCCTGCGCGGCGCCCTGCCCCGGGCCGGAGCGGCACTTCTGCTGCTCCTCGCCCTTGCCGGGCCCGAACGGCGGATCGAGGAGCGGATTCCCGAGCCCGACGTGGTGTTTCTCGTGATCGACGAGAGCCGCTCCCAGCACCTTGCGGACCGGACCGAACAGACCCGGGCGGCGGTGGCGGCGCTCCGCACCCGCCTTGCGGCACTCGGCGACAGCGCCCCGCTCGAGATCCGCGAGGTGCGCGTGCCGCCCGCGCCGCCGGGGCGACCAGAGCTTTCGAGTGCAGCCCTCACCGCCCTTCTGGAGGCCGCCTCCACCGTGCCGGCGCGACGCATCGCCGGCGCCATCCTCGTCAGCGACGGACAGGTGCTCGATACCGACCGCGCCCTTGCCCGCGCAGCCGATCTGCCTCGCCCGCTCCACCTCCTCCTGGCCGGCCACAGGGACGATTTCGATCTCCGCCTCGTCATCCGCAAGGCCCCGCCCTGGGCGATCGTCGGCGAGGAGACCGCCATCACCTTCATGGTCGCGGCCGACGGGCCGCGCGCGGGCCGACCCGCATCGGCGCGGGTCGAGATCTCTGTCGATGACGCTCCCCCCGAAGTGATCGATGTGCCGATCGGTCTCGAGATGACCTGGCCCCTCACCCTCGGCCATGGCGGGGAGAACATCGTCCGCATCGCCGTCACCCCGGTGAAGGACGAACTGACCGACCGCAACAACAGCGCCTTCCTGCGCCTTAACGGCATCCGCGACCGGTTGCGCGTGCTGCTCGTCTCGGGCGAACCCCATGTCGGCGAACGGACATGGCGCAACCTGCTCAAGGCCGATCCGGGGGTCGATCTCGTCCACTTCACCATCCTGCGCCCGCCCGGCAAGAGCGACGGCGTGCCCTACAACGAGCTCTCCCTGATCGCCTTTCCCGTGCGCGAACTCTTCCTCGAGAAGATCGACGAATTCGACCTCATCATCTTCGACCGCTACTCCGTGCGGGGAATCCTGCCGGCGGAGTATCTTGCCAACATCGCCCGCTATGTCGAAAAGGGCGGTGCGCTTCTGGTGACGGCGGGGCCCGAATATGCCGGCGCCGCATCGCTCTACCGCACCCCGCTGCGCCGGGTTCTGCCGGCCGCGCCCCGGGGGCGGGTGACGGAAGAGCCCTTCCTGCCGCGCCTGACCGCGGCAGGACGGCGTCACCCGGTCACGGCGACGCTCGAGGCCGAGGCACCGCGCCCGCCTGCGCCCGACGGCAGCCCCGGCTGGGGCCGCTGGCTGCGGCAGGTCCAGCTCGAGGTGAAGCGCGGCGAGATCGCCATGACGGGGGCGTCTGGCGCGCCGCTCCTCGTGCTCGATCGGGTCGGCAAGGGACGGGTCGCGCTTCTCGGTTCCGACCAGATCTGGCTCTGGCATCGCGGCTTCGAGGGCGGCGGTCCCCAGGCCGAGCTTCTGCGTCGTCTCGCCTACTGGACGATGAAGGAACCCGATCTGGAGGAGGAGGCCCTCATCGGCGAGGTCCGGGGCGACCGGCTCAGCGTCATCCGCCGCACCCTTGCGGAGGGAACACCGCCGCCGCTCGTTGCCACCGATCCCGAGGGCGGTATGCACCGCCCCTCCTGGCGGAAGCTCGGACCGGGGCGTTTCGAGGCGCGCCTGCCGACCGACCCGCCCGGCCTGTGGCACCTCGTTTCGGGCGATCTTGCCGCCATTGCCGCCACCGGCCCCGCCATGGAACGGGAATTTGCGCGCGTGGTGGCCGATGCGGCGCCGCTCGCGCCGGTGCAGGCGCGCACCGGGGGCGGCGTCTTCCGTCTCGAGGACGGGCTGCCCGAAATCCGCCGCATCCGCCCCGGCCGGCCGGTGTCGGGGCGTGGCTGGCTCGGTCTCTTGCGACGGGAGGCCTGGTCGGTCTCCGGCATCGCCCGGACCCCGCTCCTGCCCCTCTGGCTTGCCGCGCTCGCGGCCTTTGCCGTCCTTGCTGCGGGCTGGTTGATCGAAAGCCGGCGGCGGAGACAGGACGGATGAGCTGCCGAAGGTGAGGAACGGGAAGCACCTTGTTGAAAAAACTGGTTTTCCGTAGGATCCCCTGCACGCGTGGCTGGACAATGGCCCGCCCGGGGCCCATATGCAGGGGGAAAGGAAAGCGAGCCGATCACGACAGACGCGCCGCGCCTTCCGTCACCCGTTGCACTCACCCGCTGCCGTGGCCGGGGTGAGACAATGCGTCATCTGAGGAGGCGCACTTTTCTGCGTCAACCTGCCATGCTAGAGGCCGGCCACGGGCCGCACTGGGGGAACGGGCCGCCCGGTCCGGAACCACGCCCTCGCCCGACGGCGGCCACCATCGCGAGGAGCGACCGAGACATGCTCGACACGACCCATATCCGCGAAACCCTCGAGAGGCATTTCGACCTGTCGCCCGATCCCGACCTTGCGGAAGAAATGAGCGACATCTACGCCCGCATGAAGCGGGTGGTGCCGCCGGCCGACTGGGCGATCCACGCCCCCTATGTGAAGGCGATCGACACGCTCAAGCGCGAGAAGAACGCCGTCATCCTCGGCCACAACTACATGACGCCCGAGATCTACCACGGCGTGGCCGATTTCGTCGGCGACAGCCTTCAGCTGGCCATGAAGGCCCAGGAGACCGAAGCCGACATCATCGTTCAGGCCGGGGTCCACTTCATGGCCGAGACCAGCAAGATCCTCTCGCCCGAAAAGACCGTGCTGATGCCGGACATGGCGGCAGGCTGCTCGCTGGCCGAGTCGATCACCGCCGAGGGCATCGCCGAGATGCGCCGGCGCTACCCGGGCGCGCCGGTGGTCAGCTACGTCAACACCACCGCCGAGGTGAAGGCCGCCTCCGACATCTGCTGCACATCGTCGAACGCGCTGCAGATCGTCGAGGCGCTCGAGGCCGACACCGTCATCATGACGCCCGACCGCTACCTGGCGCAGAACGTGGCCAACCAGTCGTCGAAAAGGGTGGTGTTCTGGGAAGGCTCCTGCATCGTCCACGAGCTCTACACCGCCGAGGATCTGCGGGCCTATCGCGAGCACGACCCGGAGGTGAAGATCGTCGCCCATCCCGAATGCCCCCCCGAGGTGGTGGCCGAGGCCGATTTCACCGGCTCCACCGGCGGCATCATTCGCTGGGTCGAGGAGAACCGTCCCAGAAGGGCGATGCTCGTCACCGAGTGCTCGATGGCCTCGAACATCGCCGACGCCCTGCCCGATGTCGAATTCGCCAAACCCTGCAACATGTGCCCCTACATGAAGAAGATCACCCTCGAAAAGATCCTCTACGTGCTGCTGACGGGGGAGAACGAAGTGGTGGTCGATCCCGAAATCGCCGCCAGGGCGCGGGTGGCAGTGGAGCGGATGATCGATCTCTCGAAGAAGCTCGGGCTCTAGCGGCCGATGGACGCGATGACGGGCGGAAAGGGGCGGCTGGTCGAGACCGACCGCGTGGTGATCGTCGGTGCCGGAGTTGGAGCGCTCTTCGCCGCCCTCTCGCTCGCGCCGCGCCAGGTGCTGGTGATCTCGCCCGAGCGTGTCGGCCGGGGCGCGAGTTCCGCCTGGGCCCAGGGCGGGGTGGCGGCCGCGGTCGGGCCCGAGGATGCGCCTGCGCTCCATGCCGAGGACACGATCCGCGTCGGCGCCGGCCTCGTCGACCCGGATGCCGCCCACGCTATCGCCGAAGCCGCGCCGCAGGTGATCGAACGGCTCGCCGCCCTCGGCACCCCCTTCGACCGCACCCGGGAAGGCCGCTTCGCCCTCTCGCGCGAGGCCGCCCACAGCCGGGCGCGCATCGTGCGGGTGAAGGGTGACGGCTCGGGCGCGGCGATCATGGCCACACTGGCGGACAGGGTGCGCACCGCCCCCTCGATCGCCCTTCTCGAAGAAGCGATGGCGATCGGCCTCGAGACCGGCGCCGGGGGGCCGGTGCTGACACTCCAGCATGCGGGGCCGCACCGTTCCGCCCCGGTTTGGCTCCGCGCCCCGGCGGTGCTCCTCGCCGGCGGCGGATCGGGCGGGCTCTATGCGCTCACGACCAACCCGCCGCGCATCCGCGGCGAGGTGATCGGCCTTGCCGCCCGCGCCGGAGCGGTGATCGCCGATCCCGAATTCGTCCAGTTCCACCCCACGGCGCTCGATCTCGGCGAGGATCCGGCGCCCCTGGCGACCGAGGCGCTGCGCGGCGAGGGTGCGGTGCTGGTCAACCGGGACGGGGAGCGGTTCATGGCGGCGGTGCATCCTGCGGCCGAGCTCGCCCCGCGCGACGTGGTGGCCCGGGCGGTATTCCGCGAATGGGCGGCGGGCCGGCGGCCGATGCTCGATGCGACCCGCGCCGTGGGCGCCGCCATTCACGAGCGTTTCCCCCGCGTCGCCGCCGCCTGCCTGCGCCACGGCATCGACCCGGCGACGGCGCCGATGCCGATCGCCCCCGCCGCCCATTACCACATGGGCGGCATTGCCACCGATCTTGACGGCCGCAGCTCGCTCGAAGGCGTCTGGGCGATCGGCGAATGCGCCTCGACGGGGCTTCACGGCGGCAACCGTCTGGCCTCGAACGGGCTTCTCGAAGCGCTCGTGCAGGCCGAGAGGACGGCAACCGACATCGCCGGGGCGCTCAGGGGGCTGCCCCTGACCACCCCTGCCCCCGTCATCCGCTTCACCGGCACCGGCCGACCGGCCGAAAAAGCGGCGCTCGCCAGGCTGCGCGAGACCATGAGTCGCCATGTCGGTGTCATCCGCAACGAGGGCGGGCTCAGCGCCGCTCTCGGGGTGATCGACGAGATCGAAGCGGAGCATGGCGCGAGCCCCGAGATGGCCAATATCTGCGCCACCGCCCGCCTGATCGCCGCCGGCGCACTCCTCAGGTGCGAGAGCCGCGGCGCCCATTTCCGCGAGGATTTTCCCGGGGCCGACCCGGACCTGGCGCGGCGCACCCGCCTTACACTCGAAGAAGCGCGCGCCCTTGCCGCCGCGGCGGCACACACCGCGGAGACAGCCCCATGAGCCATGAAGAAGACACTCTGCCCCGCATCATCGTCGAGCCGATCGTCGCCAACGCCCTGCGGGAGGATCTCGGCACCGCCGGGG
>WFPA01000120.1 GCA_015487815.1 Albidovulum sp. | reverse complement strand
TCCTGCGCCGAAAGCGCCCCGAGGCCGACGGCAAGGGCGGCGATGGCGCATTCGGCGGCGCGCTTGGCGCCATCGGTGATCTTCACCGCCACCCCGAAGCCGCTTTCGGGCAGGATGGCGGCATAGACCCCTTCGGCCCCGGTCTTGAGGACGATCCGCCCGGGCGCGGTGCGCATGAGCTCGGTGCAGGCCCGCCCTTCGCCGGCGACGAGCTCGGGATGGGCCATCATCGCCTCCCGCAAGGCGACCATGGCCCGGCCGCGCGCATCGCTGCCGGTGGCGGCGGCAAAACGCGCCAGACCGCGGGCCATGGCGGCAATCGGCGTGGCGGGATTGGGGGCCGAGCAGCCGTCGGTCGCCATTGCCGGGGAGGGCCGACCGGTCACCTCCTCGAAGGTGGCCCTCACCGCATGCTGCACCGGATGGTCGGGAGCGACATAGTCGGGATCGTCCGCGGCGCCGAGATGACGCGAGAGGGTGAGGAAGCCCGCATGCTTGCCCGAGCAGTTGTTGTGCACCCGCCGCGGGGCGGCGAGCGAACGGAAAAGCGCGGCGGCGGGCCCGTCGCCGAGGGGGATGTGCGGGCCGCATCTGAGTGCGTCGTCCCCGAGGCCGAGCGTCGCCAGCCATTTCTCGACCATTCCGACATGGAGCGGGGCGCCGTCATGCGAGGCACAGGCAAGGGCAAGATGCCGGGAAGTCAGCCCCGCCGCCCCGGCCGCGCCACTTTCGACCAGAGGCAGCGCCTGGAACATCTTGATCGCCGAGCGCGGCAGAATCACCGCGTCGGGGTCGCCGAGCGCGAAGACGATCTCTCCCGCCCGGTCCACCACCACCGCATGGCCGTGATGCACGCTTTCGGCCAGCGGGCCGCGGATGATCTCGACAAGAGGCTCGGGGCGCTTTCCGGTCATGGCCTTCTCCTGTGACAGGGTCGGTGGCAGAGATGACATCGGCCTGCCGACTGCCTTCCTGACTGGCGCGCCGGAGCGGGTGATGCAAGGCCCCTCTCACCGGCACATGTCTTTGCCGTCACCCGCACATATCTGCATGAATGAAACCGGTCTCGCCGTGTGCAAAGACGGTTGCCGCCGCCCCGCCCTTGGCCTAACTCTGCCCGCACCCAGGAGAGAGGGAGGGGAGAGGATCATGACCCGCCAATACGGTTTCGACACGCTTCAGGTCCATGCCGGCAGCCAGCCCGACCCGGCCACCGGCGCCCGGCAGACGCCGATCTACCAAACCACCGCCTATGTCTTCCGAGACGCCGACCACGCGGCCGCCCTGTTCAACCTGCAGGAGGTCGGTTTCATCTATTCGCGGCTGACCAACCCGACCGTCGCCGTGTTGCAGGAGCGCATCGCCACGCTCGAAGGCGGCATCGGCGCGGTGTGCTGCTCCTCGGGCCATGCGGCGCAGATCCTGGCACTCTTCCCGCTGATGCAGCCGGGCACCAGTGTCGTTGCCTCGAACCGGCTCTATGGCGGCACCATCCAGCAGTTCACCAACACCATCCGCAAGTTCGGCTGGTCGGCCAAATTCGTCGATTTCGACGACATCGATGCCATCCGCGCCGCCATCGACGAGAACACCCGCGCTCTCTTCTGCGAGACCATCGCCAATCCGGGCGGGGTCATCACCGATCTCGATGCCGTCGCCAGGGTGGCCGAGGAGGCGGGGCTGCCGCTGATCGTCGACAACACATCGGCCACGCCCTGGCTCTGCCGGCCGATCGAGCACGGGGCGACGCTCGTCGTCCATTCGACCACCAAGTACATGACCGGCAACGGCACCGTCACCGGTGGCGCGGTGGTCGATTGCGGCACCTTCGACTGGTCGGCTTCGGGCAGGTTTCCCTCGCTCTCCGAGCCCGAGCCGGCCTATCACGGGCTGAAGTTCCATGAAACCTTCGGCAATCTCGCCTTCACCTTCTACGGCATCGCCGTCGGGCTGAGGGATCTCGGCATGACGATGAACCCGCAGGCGGCCCATTACACACTTCTCGGGATCGAGACGCTTTCGCTGCGGATGAAGAAGCATGTCGAGAATGCCGAACGCATCGCCGCCTGGCTCGAGGAGCACCCGGCGGTGCGCGAGGTGAGCTATGCCGGGTTGCCCTCCTCGCCGTATTACGGGCTCAAGGAGAAGATCTGCCCGAAGGGGGCGGGGGCGCTCTTCACCTTCGCGCTCAAGGGCGGCTATGACGCCTGTGTGCGCTTCGTCGATGCGCTCGAGCTCTTCTCCCATGTCGCCAATCTCGGCGACACCCGTTCGCTGGTGATCCATCCGGCCTCGACCACCCATCGCCAGCTGACCGAGGCGCAGCAGATCGCCGCCGGTGCCGGGCCCGACGTGATCCGCGTCTCGATCGGCATCGAGGACGCCGAGGATCTGATCGCCGATCTCGAACAGGCGCTCGAGAAGGCGATGGCGACGGGTTGAGCCACGCCGGCAGGGCGGGGGAGGAGAGATGGACGAGGCGGCACCGACCTTCGACGAGCTGGCCTGCGGGCCGGACGGCACGGTGCGCTACCGCCCCGGTGTGGGCGCGCTGGTGGCCGCTGCGTTCGGGGCGGGGGCCGATCGCTGTCTCTACTGGTGGGCCCATCCGGGCAAGGTGTTCAATTTCGGCGACTGGGTCGGCCCCTTCCTCTACGAGCGGCTGACGGGCCGCCGCCCGCTGCGCTACCGGCCGAAATTCTCGCCCCTCGGGCGAACGATGTTCACCGCCGGTTCGATCCTGCGCTGGATCCGGCGCCCCCGCTCGGCCATCATCTGGGGCAGCGGCGTCATGTCGGCGGAAGACCGCTTTCCCGCGCCGCTGCAGGTGCTGGCGGTGCGCGGCCCCCGCACCCGGGCGCGGATGATGGAGCTGGGATATGATTGCCCCGCCATTTATGGCGACCCGGCGATCCTGCTGCCGCGCGTCTTCTCGCCCGGGCGGTGCCAGCGCCACGCCCTCGGCCTCATCCCCCATTATCACGATCTCGACCATGCCCGCCGGCTCGCCGCGGCCAGTGACGAGATCCTGCTGATCGACGTGCGGCGGCCGGTGCGGGCGGTGATCCGCGACATCCTCTCCTGTGCGGCGGTGGCCTCGAGCTCGCTGCACGGCATCATCGTCGCCCAAGGATATGGCGTGCCGGCGCTGCGCGTCACCTTCGGCGCCCGCATCGGCGGCGACGGCACCAAGTTCGCCGATCATGCCCTTGCCGTCGGCCTGCCCGTGGCGGAGGCCGAGCCCGTCGGGGCCGATGCCGACCTTGCGGCGCTTGCCGCGCGTGCCCGGGCCCAGCCGGTGCCCGATCTCGCCCCCCTTGCCGACGCGCTGATGCGGGTTTGCCCTTTTCCTTTGGCGGATCAGGGGCTAAACCTCGGGTGAACGAGCGCTTGCATCACCCTTACTGGCCCAAGGAGACGCAGCATGGTCGAGTTTGCCCTGCCGAAGAATTCCCGCATGACCGAAGGCCGGATCTGGCCGAAGCCCGCAGGGGCGACGCGTATCAGGAAGTTCCGCATCTACCGCTGGGATCCCGACAGCGGCGAGAACCCGCGCATCGACACCTATTTCATCGATCTTGACGATTGCGGCCCGATGGTTCTCGACGCGCTCATCAAGATCAAGAACGAGATCGACCCGACGCTGACCTTCCGCCGTTCCTGCCGCGAGGGGATCTGCGGCTCCTGCGCGATGAACATCGACGGCGAGAACACCCTCGCCTGCATCAAGGGGATCGACGAGATCAGGGGAGATGTGCGGATCTACCCGCTGCCGCACATGCATGTGGTGAAGGATCTCGTGCCCGATCTGACGCATTTCTACGCCCAGCATGCGGCGGTCGAGCCCTGGCTGCAGACCGAGACGCCGGCCCCCGAACGCGAATGGCGCCAGAGCCCCGAGGACCGCAAGAAGCTCGACGGACTCTATGAATGCGTTCTGTGCGCCTGCTGCTCGACCTCCTGCCCGAGCTACTGGTGGAATTCCGACCGCTATTACGGACCGGCGGCGCTCCTGCAGGCCTATCGCTGGATTTCCGACAGTCGCGACGAGGCCACGGGTCACAGGCTCGACGAACTCGAGGACCCGTTCCGACTCTATCGCTGCCACACCATCATGAACTGCACCCGCACCTGCCCGAAGGGCCTCAACCCCGCCAAGGCCATCGCCGAGATCAAGAAGCTGATGGTCGAGCGGCAGATGTGAAGGCGCGGGAGCGTCTGCGACGCCCCCGTGAAGCCGCCCCTGAAGACGTGCCGGGCCGCCTGCGGGCGGCCCGTGTCTCTTGGGCAGGGGCGCAGCTCGGGCCGGAGAAGGGGCGGTGAGGGCCCCGAGAGGTTTTCACCGGGGCAGGGCGGTGATGCGGACGGGGCGGCCAGGGAACTGGCCGTGTCCCGCCGATAGGCGGAAAGGCGGTCTGACGGATACGCGCCGGCCGCGCTCAGGGCGCTGCGGGCCGCGTCAGCGTCAGCACGTCGCCGCCCGAACGCACCTCGATGCGGGTCAAGGTGCCTGTGCCGCCTCGCGACGCGGCATAGCGCAGCGTGATCGGGAAGATCCGCTGGCCGCGCCGCAGCGAATGATCGGGGCCGCGGAGGATGGTGTAGCTGCCGCGGCAGAGAAAGCCGTCCGCCACCCTCTCGGGTGCTGCGAAGCCGATGCGGGTGATGCGCCGGCCGTCATACATCTCGGCCGCCGCCGGGCAATCCGTCCGTGGGCGAAAGAAGCCGGCGAGCATCGCCAGCGGGTCGGGCCGGGGGCGGCGGACGGCCTCCGGCGCCGAGAGAGGCGTGCGGTCGCTTGCGGGGCTGATGTCGACGCGCACCGGCCGCCCGCCGGCATAGTCGATCCGCACCTGCCGGTGCCTGAAGATCCGGCGGGTGTCATAGGCGAAAAGACGCGGCCGTGCCGCCGGACCCCGGCCCAGACCGGCGCTGATACCGCTGTATCGGGCACGCAGGAAAAAGCCGATCAACCCCGAGGCGCGCCCCGTCACCCGCACCGTGTAGCGGGGCCCGTCGCGCCTTTCCTCGACCGTCATTTCCCCGAAGGGGATGCCGTCAACAGCGATGTTCATCCGCCAGAGGGAGCTCTCCCCGGCGGCGGAGAGCGGAGGGAAGGCAGGGAGGAGGAAGACAAGGCACAGATGCAGACGCAGGAGGGGGGAACGCATTGGCGGGGACCGTTACTCGACAGTTTCCCCCACCATGACATGCCCCGCACGGCATGGAAAGGGCGGCCCGAAGGCCGCCCCGCCACCACCCGGTCGGAACCGGGAGCTTCCCGGCAGGGCCGGGAATGCGCTTACATCAGGATGTCGTAGATCCGCTCGACCCGGTCCCAGTGCTCCGAACTCGGATTCTTCACGTGCGGATCGACCACCGGGAAAAGCTCGGCCATCGACAGGATGATCGCCCCCATGATGGTGGGCAGCATCTCCTCGACATCGGCCGCCAGATCAGCGCCGATCGGCGGCAGCTCGGCCAGCTTCTCGAGGATGTCGGCGAGCCTGAGCGTCTCGTCGAGTTCCTCGAACTTCTTCATCCGGGCCTCGAGGCCGGCGGTGATCGGCAGATCGGCTTCGATGATGATGTCGCGTCCGTTCATCCTGGCGGCGCGGCGCGCCATGACGAGGAAACGGTGCATCTGGCGGTTGGCCAGATCGTCGATGCGCCTGATGTCCGACTTGTCGATGTCGAGCCCGGCGGCCTCGCGGAAGAATTTCTCGAACTGGGCGATGCCTGCAATCATGGTCTGTCCCTCTCGATGGAATGCGTTGTCGTCTTCCATCTGTGGGCGGAGCGGACGTTTTCAAGCGCCGGGTGCCCAGATTGCGCGGCATTCCGGCAGCAACCGGCAGGTCGGCACCTGCCGGCGGCGCCGGTGGTGGCCCGAGCGGCAGCCGTGTCTTCCGGTTTCAGCCGAAGGCGGCCTCAAGAGCAATTTCGACCATCTCGCCGAAGCTTCTCTCGCGCGCCTCGGGTGGCAGCGCCTCGCCGGTGGCCAGATGGTCCGAGATCGTCAGCACCGACAGCGCCTCGGCCCTGTGCCGCGCGGCGACGGTGTAGAGCTCGGCCGTCTCCATCTCGACCGCGAGGCAACCGTGGCGGGTGAGCATGCGGGTGAGGTCATCCCGCTCGTCATAGAAGAGATCGGCCGAGTAGATTCCGCCGACATGAAAGCGCACCGCCTTCGCCCGTGCCGCGGCCACGGCCCGCTCGAGAAGCGGCCAGCTCGCCGCCGGCGCGAAATTCATCTCGCGAAAGAGCGGTTTCGAGGGCATCGAGACATAGGAGGCGGTGAGGGCGATGACGATGTCGCGAATGCCGACATGGGCGGCCATCCCCCCGGCCGAGCCGATGCGGATCAGCCGCTTTGCGCCGAAATCGTTGATGAGCTCATGGGCGTAGATCGAGAGCGAGGGCATGC
>WFPA01000119.1 GCA_015487815.1 Albidovulum sp. | reverse complement strand
GTGCGGGTGTCGGCCTCGTCGGTCGAGGACGTGATCGACACCGAGGAAGACCGGCCGGAGGATCTGGTGCCGCGCCCGCCTGTGGTCACCGTCATGGGCCATGTGGACCACGGCAAGACCTCGCTGCTCGATGCCATCCGCCGCTCCGACGTGGCCGCGCGCGAGGCCGGGGGCATCACCCAGCATATCGGCGCCTATCAGGTGACCACCGAGGACGGCAAGCTCATCACCTTCCTCGACACGCCGGGCCACGAGGCCTTCACCTCGATGCGGGCCCGCGGCGCGCAAGTGACGGACATCGTCGTGCTCGTCGTCGCCGCCAATGACGGGGTGATGCCGCAGACGGTCGAGGCGATCAATCACGCCAAGGCCGCCGACGTGCCGATGATCGTTGCCATCAACAAGATCGACGTGCCCGGCGCCGACCCGGAAAAGGTCCGTCTCGAGCTTCTCCAGCACGAGGTGGTGGTCGAGAAGCTTTCGGGCGACGTGCTCGATGTCGAGGTGTCGGCCAAGACCGGGCAGGGGATCGACGAACTGCTCGAGGCCATCAACCTTCAGGCCGAACTCCTCGATCTCAAGGCCAACCCCAACCGCAAGGCCCAAGGCGCGGTGATCGAGGCTCAGCTCGACACCGGTCGCGGCCCTGTGGCGACGGTGCTGGTGCAGAACGGCACGCTTCGGCGGGGCGACGTGTTCGTGGTCGGCGAGGAATGGGGCAAGGTGCGCGCCATGGTCAACGACCGCGGCCAGCAGGTGAGGGAAGCGGGCCCGTCCACCCCTGTCGAGGTGCTCGGCCTGCATGGACTGCCCCATGCCGGCGACGTGCTCAATGTCGTCGAGAAGGAGGACCAGGCGCGGGAGATCTCCGAATACCGCAAGGAGAAGGCCCGCGAGGCCAAGGCCGCCGCCGGCGCCGGCATCACCCTCGAGCAGCTTCTGGCCAAGGCCAAGGCCGACAAGGAGGTCGCCGAGCTGCCGCTCATCGTCAAGGCCGACGTGCAGGGTTCGCTCGAGGCGATCATCCAGGCGCTCGAGAAGATCGGCAACGAGGATGTGCGTGTGCGGGTGATCCATTCGGGCGTCGGGGCGATCACCGAAACCGATGTCCGCCTTGCCGAAGCCTCGAACGCGCCGATCATCGGCTTCAATGTCCGGGCCAATGCTCCGGCACGCAAGGCAGCGAACCAGAAGGGCGTCGAGATCCGCTACTATTCGGTGATCTACGACCTTGTCGATGACGTGAAGAAGGCCGCCGAAGGGCTGCTCAAGCCCGAGGTGAAGGAAAACTTCATCGGCTACGCCACCATCCAGAAGGTGTTCAAGGTCACCGGTGTCGGCAAGGTGGCGGGCTGCGTGGTCACCGAAGGCGTGGCGCGCCGCTCGGCAGGCGTGCGGCTGCTGCGCGACAACGTCGTCATCCACGAAGGCACGCTCAAGACGCTCAAGCGCTTCAAGGACGAGGTCAAGGAGGTGCAGGCCGGGCAGGAATGCGGCATGGCCTTCGAGAATTACGACGACATCCGCGAGGGCGACGTGATCGAGATCTTCGAGCGCGAGGAAGTGCAGCGCACCCTCGCCTGAGCAAGATCAGACATGAAGAACAGCTTGAAACCCCCGCTATCGGCGGGGGTTTTTCTCATTCTGAAGGGGCGCGTCCAGTCGGGAAACACCTTGTGGCATCTCAGCGCCGGCCGCGTTCGCTGAGAGGAATGACGTTTTCGGCCACCGGTTCCGGCGCCGGATCGAAGGGGTAGATATCCTCGAGCCCCCAGACGCGGGCGCGGCCGGCCATGCCGCGATATTCCTCCTCGTCGAGTGCCTGACGCGCATGCTCGACCACCATGTCGGCCGCCCGTGCCGGGTAGGGACGGGCAAGATAGCTGACATCCTCGTCATAAACCCTTGCAACAAAAGCCTTTTCACCTGTTTTCAAGGCCTTTCTCAACCCCTTCATGAAGGGCGCAAAACTACGGGACATCTCGGCGATCATCAAACGGGCGAAGGCGGTCGGCGCCTCGATCGGAGCGACGAGTCCGGCGCCGTCCCATGTGTCCGCTTCTTCCTCGACCCATTTGAGAATCCGGGGAAACTGCTCGACGAGACGTGTCGGCACCGGATCGGCCAGGGTATGCCCCCTGAGCCCGCCGATCATCACCGCATCGACCGCGGTCGGCCGGTCACCCATGAGATAGCGGCTGACGGCGAGCTGCTCCTCTGCCGCCTCGAGAATCCGGGCATATTCCTCCTCGGCCATGGCCTGCTGATGCGGGCTCGATACACCGGTCGCCCGGCAGGCCTTGAGGCCCCAGCGGGCGATCTCGACCGCGAGCTTGCCGTCTCCCCGTGCCATCTCGAGGGCCGCCGGCCCGGCGCATTCCTCGTAGTGCCAGCGGTAATGCACCATCGTGCGGCCAAGCCATTCGTCGAGGAAATTCTCGATCATGTGGACGAGCACCCCGACCGGTCCCTCGGGAAAGAGACGGCGACGGGGAAAGCGGCCGTCGAGCATGAAGAGGATCGGCGTGGTATCGGCGACGGCCCAGCCTTCCGGGGTCTCGAGCACCGGCAGCTGATGGGTGCCCGCCCGGCGGCGCACATCCGTCATCCCCTGTGGTCCGAAAGCGACCTCCACCGCCTCGAAAGGCGCACCATAGAAGATCAGCGCTGCCTCGAGCTTGCGCGAGAAATAGCTCAGCGGATGGCCGTGCAGCCGGTAGATGCTCGCCATGACACACCCTCCCGCCCGAAAGTGACAGAGGCACCGGCGAAAGGCAATCTCTCCCTTGAATGCCGGCGGGGAGCGGCGCATATGTCACCCACGCATGGCCGGCGGCACTGACGAGGAGCACCCCATGGCCGAAAGCACCCGCGACAGCTTTCCCGGATGGCACGGCACCACCATTCTTGCGGTCCGCAAGGGCGGCAGGGTCGTGGTCGCGGGAGACGGGCAGGTGACGCTCGGTCAGAGCGTCATCAAGTCTTCGGCGCGCAAGGTGCGGCGGCTCAGCCCCGGAGGACATGACATCGTGGCAGGCTTCGCCGGCTCCACCGCCGACGCCTTCACCCTTCTCGAGCGGCTCGAAGCCAAGCTCGAGGCCGCTTCGGGGCATCTGTTGCGCGCCTGCGTCGATCTTGCCAAGGACTGGCGGACCGACAAGTTCCTGCGCAATCTCGAGGCGATATTGATCGTGACCGACGGCAGCGGGCTCTATGTTGTCACCGGCGCCGGCGATGTGCTCGAGCCCGAGCACGACATCGCTGCCATCGGCTCGGGCGGCAACTATGCGCTGGCGGCGGCCCGGGCGCTGATCGACAGCGATCTCGATGCTGAAACCATCGCCCGCAAGGCGATGGCCATCGCCGCCGACATCTGCGTCTATACCAACGACCGGCTGACCGTGGAGACGATCGGGGAGGGCGGACGATGACCGACCTCACCCCGCGGCAGATCGTCGCCGAGCTCGACCGTTTCGTCATCGGCCAGGCGGAGGCCAAGAAGGCGGTGGCCGTGGCGCTTCGCAACCGCTGGCGGCGGCAGAAGCTGCCGCCCGATCTGCGCGACGAGGTGCACCCGAAGAACATCCTGATGATCGGGCCCACCGGCGTCGGCAAGACCGAGATCTCGCGGCGCCTCGCCCGGCTTGCCGGCGCGCCCTTTCTCAAGGTCGAGGCGACCAAGTTCACCGAAGTCGGCTATGTCGGCCGCGATGTCGAGCAGATCATCCGTGATCTTGTCGATGCCGCCATCGTCATGATCCGCGACCGCAAGCGCGAGGAGGTGCGCGACGCGGCCCGCCGGGCGGCCGAGGAGCGGGTGATCGACGCCCTTGCCGGCCCGGGCGCCCGCGAAGCCACGCGAGAGATGTTCCGTCGCAGGCTCCGCGCCGGCGAACTCGACGACAAGGAGATCGAGATCGAGATTGCCGAGAGCGGGCCGCCGATGCCGTTCTTCGAACTGCCTGGCCAGGGCGGCGGCATGCCCGATCTCGGTGCACTCTTCGGAAAGATGCTCGGCGGCCGGACCCGCAAGCGCATCCGCGTCGGCGACAGTCACGATCTTCTGGTGGCGGAGGAGGCCGACAAGCTCATCGACCAGGAAGTCGTGCGCAAGGAGGCGGTTGCGGCGGTCGAACAGTCGGGCATCGTCTTCATCGACGAGATCGACAAGGTCTGCGCCCGCGAAGGCCGCACCGGCGCCGATGTCTCCCGCGAGGGCGTGCAGCGCGACCTGTTGCCGCTCATCGAGGGCACGACCGTCTCGACCCGCCACGGGCCGGTGAAGACCGACCACATTCTCTTCATCGCCTCGGGGGCGTTCCACGTGGCCAAGCCGTCGGACCTGCTGCCCGAGCTTCAGGGGAGACTGCCGATCCGGGTCGAACTCAAGCCATTGACCGAACAGGATTTCGTCCGCATCCTGACCGAGACCGACAATGCCCTCACGCGGCAATACCGCGCCTTGATGGCAACAGAGGGTGTCGAGGTCGAATTCACCGAAGACGGAATTGCCGCTCTTGCCCGCATCGCCGCCGAGGTCAATCGCCGGGTGGAGAATATCGGCGCGCGGCGGCTCTACACGGTGATGGAACGGGTATTCGAGGAGATTTCCTTCAACGCTCCCGACATGACCGGTGTGAAGGTCGTGATCGACAAGGACCATGTCGAACGCGAACTGACACCGCTTCTCGAAGGGGGCGACATGAGCCGCTATGTGCTCTGATGGTCCGCCGCCGGGCGCATGACGATCAGCGGCGGCGACGCAGATAGACATAGAAGGCTCCCTCGCCGCCATGCCGAGGGCGGGCAAGGCACCAGTCGAGGACGATGCCCGCGAGCGGCGGCGTCTGAAGCCAGCGCGGCAGCATCTGTCGCAGAACGCCCGCGGGCTGCTCCAGCGGATCCCTTGGCCCGGGCGTGGCCGAACCCTTGCCGGTGATGACGAGCAGGACACGCCTGTCGGCATGGTATGCCTCGGTGACGAAGCGCACGAGCCGCTGATGGGCCTCGTGCCGGGTCATGCCATGCAGATCGATCCGCTCCTCGATCGGCAGCCTTCCCTGGCGCATTCGGGCATGGGTGCGACGGTCGAGCCCCAGCCCTCCGCGGCCGGCAATGTCGGCCTCGCCGGAAACCGGCGCTCCGGGAGCGGGGCCGGGTGCACGTTCGCCGATGCGGAAACCGCTCTCCGGGATGATGTTTTCCGCCGCTGCTGCCGGGATCTTCGACCCTCCCGGAGCGGGAGGGCTCTCCGAAGACGGCGTCTGTCTTCCCGATCTGCTGTCCTCCCCGGCCAAGGCCGATGAGAACGCTTCGCGGGAGGGGGCCGGGTTCCGTGCCATCGGCGTGATGGTGCGGGTGACGCGCTTCCACAGCGCGC
>WFPA01000118.1 GCA_015487815.1 Albidovulum sp. | reverse complement strand
GACCGCGAGCATGGCGAGGGTGAGAATCTCATTTTCCATCGACCAGCCCTCCCGCCGGCTCGGGCGCGGGCCGCGGATGGCGGCCGCGCAGGAAGGCGACATTGCGCGCAAGAACGACGATGCCGGCCAGGGCGAGGAAGATCGGCCCGATGAAGCCGGCCCAGCGGCGCACCTTCACCTGGGTCTCGGCAAAGGCGGTGGTCCGCTCCACCCCGTCCCAGCCATACCAGATCAGGATCGCCGAGAGCGGGAGCACGACGAAGAGACAGCCGGCGATCTCGACCCAGGCCTGACGACGCGGACTCCAGCGCCGGCGCAGGACGTCCACCCGCACATGGCCGTCGCGCAGATAGGTGTAGCCGAAGGTCATGAAGGTCAGGATAAACAGCAGTGAGGTGGACAGGTCCGGCAGCATCGCCGAAACCCCGAGGCCGAGCTTGCGGTCGAGCATCTGCAGACCGCCGAAGAAGGCGATCGGCACCACCGTCGCCCAAGCCACCACCCCGCCAAGCGCCCGCACGAGGCGTTCGACGAGATCGATCATGTCATTCCCTCCCTGTTCCGCGGGGGGCGCCTTGTGCCGGCGCCTCCCCACTGTTGCTACCACTGTCTCACTGACCCGGTGTCAGCGCTTCCCTGGCCGTGGCGCTCCGGTCGGCCGTAGCAGCTTGCGGGTGGGGCGCCGGCTCCGCCCCGCCGCTGCGCAGAAGCCGCAGCGCGTTCATCACCACCAGCAGCGACACGCCGACATCGGCCGCGATCGCCCCCCACATCGTCGCCATGCCGAAGGCCGTGAGACCGGCGAAGAGCGCCTTGACCGACAGTGAGAAGGCGATGTTCTGGCGGATGATCGCGAGCGTGCGCCGGGAGTGGGCGATCAGCCAGGGCAGCTTGCCGATGTCGTCGGTCATGAGCGCGATGTCGGCCGTCTCCACCGCCGCGTCCGAGCCGATCGCCCCCATGGCGATGCCCAGATGCGCCCGGGCCATCGCCGGCGCGTCGTTGACCCCGTCGCCGACCATCGCCACCATCTCGTGCCGCGCCACCAGCTCCTCGATGGCCGCGACCTTCTCCTCGGGCAGGAGCCCCGCACGCACCTCGTCGATCCCCACCTCCCGCGCCACGGCCCGGGCCGTCCGCTCGTTGTCGCCCGTCAGCATGACGATCGTGCGCACGCCGAGCGCGTGCAGCCGCGCCACCACGTCCCGGGCTTCGGGGCGGATGCGGTCCCGCAGGGCGAGAAGGCCGAGCACCCGATCCCCCTCTCCGACGACGACCAGCGTCGCACCCTCCGCCTCGATCCTTTCGCGAAGATCGGCAGGAATGGCCGCCTCCAGCCCCTTCTCGCGGGCGAAACGGTCGGAGCCGAGCCAAATCGCACGCCCGTCAAGCTGCCCTTCGACCCCGCGGCCGGGCACGGTGCGGCTCTCCTCGGGCGGCCGGATCCCGACACCCGCCTCTTCCGCCCTGGCAAGGATGGCACGGGCCAGCGGGTGCGACGAGCGCGCCTCGAGCGCCGCCGCAAGCGCGAGAAGCTCACACTCCTCCACCCCCTCGAGCGGGTGGATCGCCGCCACCTCGGGCTGCCCCTCGGTGATGGTGCCGGTCTTGTCGAGCGCCAGCGCGTCGATCCGCGCCGGCGCCTCGACATAGGCCCCACCCTTGATCAGCACCCCGTTGCGCGCCGCCGAGGCCAGCGACGCGACGATCGACACCGGGGTGGAGATGACCAGCGCGCAGGGGCAGGCGATGACAAGCAGCACCAGAGCGTTGTAGATCCACGCCCCCCAGCTCCCCAGACCGGCAAGAGGCGGCACGGTGGCGACGGCCAGCGCCAGCACCATCACCGACGGCGTATAGATGCGGGCGAACTTCGCCACCCACTGCTCGACCCGGGCCCGGCGCGAATGGGCGTCGGAAACCATGCGAATGATGCGTGCCAGCACCGTGTCGGAGGCCGGCTTCGTCGCCCGGATGACGAGCGTGCCCTCGCCGTTGATGGTGCCGGCATAGACCTCGTCCCCAGGCTCCTTGGGAACGGGAGCGCTCTCGCCGGTGATCGGTGCCTGATCGACCGCGCCCATGCCCTCGACCACCTCGCCGTCGAGGGGGATGCGGTCACCGCCCCGCACCACGAAGCGCGTGCCCGGCGCCACTTCGGCCGCAGGCACCTCCTCCTCGCGCCCGTCCTCGCGCAGCACCCGCACCGTCGGCGGCGCCAGATCGAGCAGCGCCGCCACCGCATTGCGGGCCCGGCCAACGCTCCAGCTCTCGAGATAGAGCGACAGAGCGAAGAAGAACGCCACCGTCGCCGCCTCGAAATACTCGCCGAGCGCCACGGCCCCGGTCACGGCAACGACCATCAGGAGGTTCATGTCGGGCGAGAGCCGTCGCGCCGCCGACCAGGCCTTGGGCGCCACCTGCCAGACACCGGCGATGATGGCGACGAGGAAGAACAGCTTCTCGACCGGCGGCATCGGCACCGCACCATGGCCGGCGAAGATCCGCAGCGCCCCTCCCAG
>WFPA01000117.1 GCA_015487815.1 Albidovulum sp. | reverse complement strand
GGGCTCAATGCCTCCCCTCTTGCACGATACATGATGGATTGGAACATGATTCCCCGCTCCTGTCACCCGGTTTGTGCCCCGGTGGCCCCCGCCTCGGCATCATTCGGCAAGGGAGGCGGCAGGGAGGCTTGCCGTTCGGAACGGAGGCTGAGAAGCCCCCCCGCGCCAATGGCGACAAGACCGAGAAGGGTCGGCGGATCGGGCCATTCACCGAACCAGACGGAGCCCACCGGCACGGCGAAAGCGAGATTGGCGTAGAGGAAGGGCGAGAGCAGCGAAGCCTCGCTGCGCGAGTAGGCCGTCACCGTCAGGAAATGGCAGGCGGCGGTCAGGACGCCGAGGGAGAGCATCGGCCAGGTGGCGAACGGTGCAGCCATCTCCGTTCTGCCCGCACAAAGAGCCAGCGGCAGAAGCATGGCGCCGCCGAGCAGGCTCTGGACGACAAGGGTCGAGAGCGGATCGGCGACCACCCCCTGCCGGCGGCGAAAGGCGGCAAGCCGCGTCGCCACCAGCCAGATGCCGAGCAGAAGCCCGCCGAGCGTTGCCGCGCCGGCCCCGAGAAGATGTCCGGGCGACACGTCGAGACTCGGCCGCGCGATCAGAACCGCGCCCGCAAGCGCCACCAAGGTGCCGGCCCAGCGCATCGGGCCGAGGCGCTCACGCAGCACCAGCGCCGAAAGAACCGTCGCCGCCACCGGCGCGATGAGGAAGCCGCCGGTCGCCGTGGCCAGGGGCACCAGCGTCAGTGCCTCGACGAGAAGCGTCATCGCCGCCATCACCAGCGCGGTTCGCATGACGATGCCGGCGCGATCGTGCCGCGGCACATGCACCGGGCGCGCCAGGGCACAGGTCACCACAAGCCCGACACCCCCCGCGCCGAGATAGCGCATGGCCGTCACGAGAAGCGGCGAGCTGCTCTCGGCGGCGATGCGCGACAGCCCGTCCCCCAGCGGGGTCAGGGCCATCGAGAGAAGAAGAAAGGGCACCCCGGCCCATCGACGTTGATCCATCGTAATCACCAAGGCGGGAAACCATATGGCGATTACAACTGTAGATTGCGCACGAATGCAAGCCGAAACCGACAGGCCGCATGCTGCCTCCGTCACCCCACTGTCCGACGTGTACCTGCAAAGCCCGCTGCGGCAGGACGCCTTGGCATTCCGCCCGTGAGATCAGTCCATGACGATGAGCCCGCGCCGGGCCTTGCCGGCTTCGGTAGCGGCGATGGCCTCGTTGATCTCCTCGAGAGCAAAGCGGCCGGAGACGAGGGAATCGAGATCAAGCCGCCCCTGCTGCCAGAGCGAGATCAGCCACGGAATGTCGCGCCGTGGCACCACGTCGCCCATGCGCGAACCGATGATCGACTGGCCGGAAGCCGCAAGCACGACCGGTTCGTATTCGGCCCGCTCGCCCGAGGGCGGCATGCCGACCACCACGATCTTCGCCCCCTTCGCCCCGAAACGCGGCGCGCTGCGGAAGGCCGCGATCGCCCCGGTCGTGACGATCACATGATCGGCGCCCCGCCCGCCGAGAAGGGCCTTTACCTTGCGATGGGGCTTGTCCTCGCCGGCAAGCACACCGGCCGTGGCGCCGAAGGCGCGGGCATCCTCCAGCTTCTCCTCGCTGACATCGACCGCCACCACCTGCGACGCGCCGGCGATCACCGCTCCCTGGATCGCGTTGAGGCCGACGCCGCCCGCACCGATCACCACCACGCTTTCTCCCGGCCGGAGCCCGGCGGAATTGACCACGGCACCCACCCCCGTCAGTACGCCGCAGCCAAGAAGCGCCGCAATCTCGAGGGGCACATCGTCCGCGACCGGCACCACCTGGCTGTGATGAACCACGGCCTTCTCGGCAAAGGCGCCGGTATCGAGCCCGTGATTGACCGGAGTGCCGTCTAGCAGAGAAAGGGGAGCGGCCATCCCCGGTGCGTCGCAGATCGCCGGTCGACCCGCTGCGCAGCGGGGGCAATGACCGCAATGGCGCATGAAGGTGACGACCACATGCTGGCCGGGCACAATGTCGTGCACGCCTTCCCCCACCGCCTCGACGATACCCGCCGCCTCGTGGCCGAAAGCCGCCGGCAGCGGCCCGCCCCAGGCGCCTTCGGCATAGGAAATGTCGGAATGACACACCGCCACCGCCCCGATCCTGAGCTTGACCTCGCCCGGGCCGGGATCGGCCAGCAAGACCTCCTCGACCGTCATAGGCGCTCCGAAAGCGCGGGTCACGGCCGCCCGTATCCGCTCGCCCATCGGCTCCCTCCCTTCTGGATCTGTCCGAGGACGATGAAGGGCAGCCGCACGGGAAATGTCAATCAATTCGCCTGACGCCCCCCGCCACCCGATGCGGAAAAGACTGGCTTTCGCCACCCGATGCGGGCAGAAAATGGTCAGACATATCGCGCCTGCACGGCCAGGGAGGCAGGCGGCAACAGGGAGGCATCCATGCGGACCGAGGTCGCGATCATCGGCGGCGGGCCGGCCGGGCTCATCCTCGGCCAGCTTCTCACCCGCGCCGGCATCGACAATGTGGTGATCGAGAAGCACACGCGCGAACATGTACTGGGGCGCATCAGGGCCGGCATTCTCGAATGGGAAACGGTCGAGCTTCTGAAGCGGGCCGGGGTGGGCGAGAGGATGGCGCGCCACGGCATTCCTCATGACGGCATCCGCATTGCCCATGGCGACCAGATCTTCCGCATCGACTTCGCCGAGCTGGTGCACAAACGGGTGATGGTCTGGGGGCAGACGGAAATCACCCGCGATCTCTACGAGGCCCGCGACCGGGAGGGCATGCCGACCGTGCACGAGGCGGCCGACGTCACCCTGCACGGAATCGACGGGAACGCCCCTTTCGTCACCTGGCGCAAGGACGGCCGCGAGCATCGCCTTGATTGCGACTGGATCGCCGGTTGCGACGGCTTTCATGGCGTGAGCCGGCGCACCATTCCCGAAAGCATCCGCCGCGAATTTCAGCGCGCCTATCCCTTTGGCTGGCTCGGTATCCTCTCGCCCACGCCCCCGGCGGCCGAGGAGCTGATCTACGCCGCCTCCGATCGCGGCTTCGCGCTGTGCTCGATGCGGCGGCCCGATCTTTCGCGCCACTACATCCAGGTTCCGCTGGCCGACAGCGTGGATGACTGGCCCGACGAGCTGTTCTGGGAAGAGCTCAAGCGCCGTCTCCCCGCGGAAGTGGCCCGGGACCTTGTCACCGGCCCCTCGATCGAGAAATCGATCGCTCCGCTGCGCTCCTTCGTCTCGGAGCCGATGCGCCATGGCCGGCTCTGCCTTGCGGGCGACGCGGCCCATATCGTGCCGCCGACCGGTGCGAAGGGTCTCAATCTCGCCGCCTCCGACGTGCATTACCTTGCCGAAGCCCTGATCGCGGCCCACCATGGCCGAACGGACGAGATCGACCGCTATTCCGAACGCGCGCTCGCCCGGGTGTGGAAGGCGGAGCGCTTCTCCTGGTGGATGACGATGCTCCTGCACAGCTTCCCGGATGAAACGCCGTTCGACCGGCGCATCCGCGAGGCCGATCTGGACTATCTCGCCGCCTCCCGGGCCGCCCGGACCGCCTTGGCGGAGAACTATGTCGGCCTGCCCTTCTGAGAGGATGGCGGGAGGGGGCGGCTCCCGGCGAGAATGCCGCGAGCACGCGGCAGGCAATAGCGAAGAATGCAGGAAGAATGCGCAAGGAGCCGGTGAATAGGACGAAAGTTTATGCCGCTTGAGCATACCGTGCAAGAGATGGGCAGGCGCCATCCGGGCCCAGTCGGCATGTTCCCCTTTCCATTCGATGCCGCCTCGTCGGGAAAACGGGAGTGGCGGGGCAGGATGCCCCTGCGACTTGTCCCGGTGAGGGCCCGGCCGGTATGGTGAGGAAGGGGAATGCGAATGGAAGAATGAAGGGGAAAGAGC
>WFPA01000116.1 GCA_015487815.1 Albidovulum sp. | reverse complement strand
GCAGGGATGTATTTCTGGATCGCGTCCTGGATGGCGGTCAGCTTTTTGTCGATCGGCAGTTTCGCGAGATCGGTGGCAGACAGGTGCAACTGCTCCAGCGCCTTCACCGCCGGGCCTGTGCCCTGGGTGGCTTGGCTGAGGCTTTTCGTCATCATGATCGTCGCCTGCTCGACCTCGCCTTGCGACACGCCGGCCAGATCGGCCGCACGCGCCAGCACCTGCAGGCTCTCGGTGGTGGTGCCGAGGCTCGCGGCAAGTTTGGCCTGCTCATCAATCACCTGCAGGCCGGAGCGGACCATGGCGATGCCGGCGCTGACGGCGGCAGCTGCCATGATCCCGGCGGCGATCTTCGCGCGCCGGGCGAACTTTGCGAGCTTTGCATTGGCGATCTCCATCTCGCGCGAGGCCTTGCCGAAACCGCGCTTGCCGGCCTCGCCGATCCCCTCAAGCTCCGCCCGCACCTGCTTGCCGCCCACCGCCGCCAGGCGGACGGAGACGCGTTTTTCAGCCATTTTCCTGTTTCCTTGATTTGTCGGACAACCTGGCGCAGATCATGCGCTCCAGACCCGAGGGAAAAGACCATGCCGAATACCGCCACCCTTTCGAAGCGTTTCCAGGTCTCGATCCCGGAGGCGATCCGGGAGGCCCGGAACTGGGAACCCGGCCAGAGATTCGCCTTCATCCCGAAAGGCGCCGGCGTATTGCTGGTACCGGTTCCGGAGAGGGCCGATCTCAAGGGGATGGCGAAAGGCGCGAGGAACACGAATTCGCGTGATCGTGCGGATCGGTTCTGATCCGATTTGCCCCACGCGGTCGCGAGGAAGGAGAAGAGATGACCATGCTGCAAGACCCGTCGCACCCGGGTGAGGTGCTCAAGGAACTGTATCTCGAGCCCCTGGGCATGAGCGCGATTGCCCTGGCCCGGGAGTTGCACGTGCCGCGCACCCGGATCGAGCGGCTGGTCAAGGGCCAGACCGGGGTGTCCGCCGACACCGCCATGCGGCTGGCGAAGTTTTTCGGAACCACGCCGGAATACTGGCTGAACCTGCAGCGCGCCTGGGATCTCGCGCGGGCGCGCGAACAGGTGGATGTCTCAGACATCACCCCGCTCAAGGTCGCTTGAGGCAACCCGCTCGTTGAGCTTTGCGACCATTACCGCCTCGATTGCTGGCAGCAGTTCGGCGACCGCAACGCCCGGTACGCCCAGCGCCGCGGCCACTGCCAAAGCCGCGCCCATGTCCCAGCCAAGGACGCCGCCCGAGGGGGCCACGCGCATCTGCCCACCAAGGCGACCGACGATATCCCAGACCTGCACACCCTCCAGTGTCTGCGGTGCATTCAGCCTTTGCGGGCAGTCCGGGCAGGTTTGCGGACAGGCTTCGCAGTATCCGTCGCCCTCACCGAAGACCCAGCCGGCAAGGGCGATGAGGCGTTTTTTTCCTGCTCCAGCAAGAGGCCCCGGGCGACGTAGCCGGTCTGGAACGCCTCGAAGAGCGGCCAGAGATCGAGAAGGGCGCCGATGGCCTCGGGACAGACGGGGATGGGATTGCCATCGGCATCGCCGATGCCTTCCCAGTCGAGGATTGCCACCCTGGCCAGCGCCTTTGCGAAGACCAGCGCGCTTTCCTCGTCGGTGGCGTCCTCGGACAAACCCTGCACCGCCGGGTCGTTCCGCGCCGCCACCATCAGCGCGGTGGTCAGGGGGCGCAGGTTCACGCGGACCCCATGGCCAAGATCGAGCCATGCGGGTTCATTGGAGAGATCGAGTTTCAGCATCAGTAATTTGCCACCTGGTTCTTGAGAACGACCGTGCACATCTGCCCGGCGACGGAGTCGTATGCCGCCTGCCAATCGAAACTGGCCTGGATGCCCTGTGGCCCCTGGATCTCGACCCGGGGCCGCGGCAGGTAGACGGCATGGGCGGTGATGGTCAGGCTGACATTGGCCGAGATCACCCAGGAGAACTCCAACGACGCGGAACTGCCGTTCAAGGCCTGGTCCATCAGCGTGGTGTCGGCGAACCGCACGTCGATCTTGCCGGTCAGCGCGGCAATGGAGGGGTCCGCCCCGTCGATCCGCCCGTCCGAGCGGATGGTCTCGATCCGCTCGACATTGTTGGCATAGGTCAGGTCCGCCGAGACGATGTTGCCCAGCGCCGTGCCATTGCGCTTGATCGCGCCGTTGAAGTGGCCGAAGCGCTGCAGGGCGTAGGCCGTGGGCGTGCCGGCCGCCGTGGCGGTGGCGACATTCTCGCCTTGAGCAACCAGCTTCACATCCGCCGTCAGCAGCCCCGAGCGCTGCAAGGCGATGTTGAGCTGATCCAGCACGCAGCCCGTATACATGGCAAAGCGCGGGATCTCGGGCATCGCAACCTCGATCGCCATGCTGGGCAACGCCCACGAGCCCGACTTGAACGTATGCGTCTTGTTGGTGGTCCCCGTGGTGGTGGGATTGCCGAACGCCGCCTTGAGCCAGAAGCCGAACGCCTCGGCATCCAGCGGCACCTTGATGTCGCCGTCGGCCGTCACCGCGTCCTTGATCGGGGCAAGCGGGTCGCGGCCATAGCCGAGCAGTTCCGAGGCCAGCAGCGGCTGCTCAGCCCCGAGCGACGCACTGGCAAAGGGCATCTGCATGAAGCCGCTCGTCGGCGCTGTTCCATAGGTCGTCTCGAACGCGGCCGCGAGTTGCGACCGCGCGCCTTGGGCGCGGGGCATGGGTTGGTCCTTTCGGTTGATGTGGGGGTCAGGCCAGGGGATCGGCCGTCGAATAATGCAACACCACCGGGACGACGGCGGCTTTCAGCGCCTGCCCGCCTTCGACCGGCAGATCAACCGGGCGCGGCGCATCAGCCTCGACCCAATTGCAGAGGCCGCCCAGCGTGCGGTCTGCCGCTAGCGCTGTGCCGATGGCTGAGGTCAGCGCATCAAACGCCGCATCGCGGTCAGGGGGCGTCTTGCCCTGCACCACCGCCTCGATCTCGGCGCGGTGCTGGTAGTGATACGCCAGCGGCGACAGCGTCACCTCCGGCTCCCCCGGCTCGCCGTCGCGCAGGATCAGCAGGCCCCCGGCCGGCACGCGCTCGGGCAGCACCTCGCCGCGCAGGACAGTGGAGCTGGGTATGGATTTCAGGGCCGCATGGAGGGCGGAAAGGAGGGTTTCACGGGTCGTGGGCATGGGTGCGGTCTGCATGAAAACGAAGAGAAGCTTGTTATGATCAAGTTGGGTTTATTCAAAGGAAGGCTTCTTCCACGGACGCCCCAACGCCCATTGCATTGGCAACCGTGTTGAAATCGCTGTGCGTGATCTCGAACAGTCCACGTCGCATGAGCAACCCCCAGTTCGCATTATTCTTCGTGAAGGAAAGGCGAGCCATCAGCCCGGATATTGGTGCGTCCGAACCACCGAAATAGTCGATATCTCTGCGAAACGGGCAGAAATTTCTGGCCTGCTGGGCGCGGTAGATTCCACCGTTCGCAATCTTTCCGATGGCGACGAAAGCCTGAATTCGGTCGCCGGTCCTCATGCCCGTCCGGGGGGCATAGTACACCAATCCATCACCGGGCGAGAGGCGCCGGAGAGGCGCCTCCTTGCCATGCCCGAGCTGGCAGAAACCGCCGGCCTCTCCAATCTTGACATGATCTCGGCTGGCCACACCGACCCAATACCGTTTCATGCCGAGTACACGGTTATTGTGTAGCCGAAAGGATCGCGAAATGCGAAATGCCGTCCGAAAGGGCCATCCTTCGGGGGATACACGACAGGTATGGAGAGCGCCTGCATTTCCTCATGTGCCGCGTCCGCGTCTTTGCACGAGAACCAGAGTGCCACTCCTGCGCCCAGGTTTCCTTGAGCCGCATTCAGATCCACGAGAGGTTTCCTTACAGCGAAGGGAATTGGCTTTGTATCAAACACCACGGCATCCGGTCTTCGCTGCATGACCGGCAGACCGAGCGTCTCGTGATAAAAGGAATGGGCGCCGTCGATGTCTTCTGTCTGGATACCGACGAACGTGATCCCTGAAATATTCATGTTGCATTGCTCCTCTCGGGGTTGAATGTTAATATCAGGAGGCTGATATTATATAAGGCTCCTGATATGTCAATGCACAAGCCCATCAACCGTCGTATCGGTTACCGTCTCAAGGTTGCCCAACATGCGTTGCACAGGCGGATGGAGGAGGCCCTGCGCCCCTTGGGCATGACGCCGGCGCAATATGCCGTCCTATCGGCGCTGGAGGAAAAGCCCGATCAGACCAATGCAGATCTGGCCGAAGCTGCCTTCATGACTGCGCAATCCATGCAAGGTGTGCTGTCGAAGTTGGAAAAAGCCGACCTCGTCAGGCGGGAACCGGACCGGCACCACGGTCGCCGACAGCTTGCCCGTATTACGCAGAGCGGGCGCGCGCTTGTGGAACGCGGGCATCGCGCCGTTGAACCCGTCGAGGGATCACTGGAACAGGCGCTCGACCCCTTAGACCTCGAGACAGCCCTCAACCTGATGGCCCGGCTGAAGGATGCGATGACCGATTATAAACCTGCCATTGGCGACCATGCGCGCTAATTGAGCGGCGTTTTGTCTGTCACGCGCGCGATCTCTCCCACCGCTCAACCACCAGCCCCGGCACTCGGCCTGCCACCCACTCCACATCCCGCGCCAGATCGAGCCGTTTACGGAGCTTCACCTGCGGGACCAGCAGGAAGATTGGCACGGTGGCGCGGCCGCGGCCGGTCTTGGAGCGGGAGGCGACACCGAGCCCCCGGCTGCTGAGCCGGCCGTCGGCCACCAACAGGCTGGGACCGCGCCGGCGATAGACGAAGCGCAGGCGCAGGCCGCGGCGTTTTTCCCATTCCGCCGGGGTCAACCGCGCCCCGCTACGGCCCCTGCCGGCAGCCGGCAGCGGGATTGCCAGCCAGAAGCCTGCCTTGGAGCGGATCAGCACGCCCTGGTCATGGGCCGAGACGATCTCAGGGGCGTTCGACCAGACGAAGGCGGCGGCATCGAGGCTGTCACCCTGTTGCGGATAGGTCCGGTTGCGGATGGTGCGTGGCAGGCGGTGGCCCAGCCCCGCACCGGTGATCTGCCGGCGCCAGGCCTGTTTCAGGTCCCCTCCGGCCTCGGCCATCGCCGCCTTCACGGCCTTTTCCCCCGCCCTGACCTCTTCCTGCAGCATGGCGACCAGATCGGGGTCGAAGTCGATCTTCAGTTTCACGCCGGCACCAGTTCGAGGGTCCAGAGCAAGCGATCCCGGTCCCGCTTCGGCTCACCCTGGATGGTGAATTTGTCGGCTCCGATGCTGATCCCATCCCCCGGTTTTGGGTTCGCCATCTCGGACACCCGCACATCGACCAGCGTCGTCTCCGACAGGACCTGCGCAGACCCGAAGGCTGTCACCTCGTCCGGCGCCTTGCGGATCACCCGGATGGGCACGGGCGCACCACCGGCCGGATACCAGGTGGCGTCCACCGCCATGTTGATGTCAGCGAAGATCGCATCCATGGCGGCCGCGAAGGCAGTCATGGCCTGAGGCCTCAGTTCGAACTGAACAGCCGCACGGCGAGCGCCGGGCGCTTGTTGACCGGCAGGATCGAGGCCTCAGTGAGGAGATCGATGCCATCGCCGCGCTCGCGGGTCATCTGGCGGGCATAGAGCTCCAGCCCGACCGTGTTGGCGGTCTCGATCAGGTTGGCGGGCGCGCCATAAGTGGTGAAGGTGTCGATCGTGCCCATCGGGAAGGCAATGCCTTCGCCCGCCGGGATCAGCCGCTCGGTGGTGCCGTTCGAAAGCGTGACCGAGGCGTTGTATTCCTCGAACAGGACGCCGGCGAAGGGGAAGGCGCGGCGCATGTCCTCGCGCAGGGGCTGGGCACCGGAAGCGTAATACTGATACGCCGTCTCGACTGTCGGGTGCCCGATCAGCTTGTCGAAGAACTCGGGGGATACCAGCGCGCGCACGCCGGTCATGGTCTCGCCCTTGAGTTCCGTCTCGATCTGGCGCAGCACCGCGCGCACCTTCTGCTGCACCTTGGTGCCGGCGGTGCCGAGGACGAAGTCGGTCTGCTGCCGGGTGATGCCGAACTCGGTGAAGTAGTCGTAGAGCGTGGTGCCGGCGCCGTCCTTGACGATGCCGCGGAGCGCGTTGATCTCCATGTACTCACGCGTCTGGGCATGCTTGTTGCGCATCAAGGTCAGCTTGCGGGTCATGACAGCGACCAGCGGATCGGCATCGTTGCCGGAACCAATGGCGCGCACGCCCTGGATGTCGGCGGGCAGGATCACGTCGTTGTGGGGGATCCACGGCACCGCAAAGGAGCGCATGGTGCGCCCCTCGCGGGTGCCGACGGTGGCGGGAGCGCCGAGCGGCACCGAGGGCAGGAGCGACAGCACGCCTTCGCGGGCCTCGATGACCACGGTCCTTTGCGTGATACCCTCGAAGCGGAACAGGCCGAGTTGCCCGAGCCTTGTATAGATGTTGGGCAGGATGTTGATGGCGCGGGTCATCTCGGCAAGCGAGTAACCGCCCGCGTCGAACGGGTTCAGGATGGCAGGCATCAGATTTTCTCCGGTTGGGAACGGGGGATGGATCAGGCCGCATCGCGCGGCACGATCCCGGCGGCGGCCAGCTGGCCTTCCTTGGCGGCGATCTTGGCGGCGGTGCCGACGGTGGCGTCAAAGTTGAGCTGCGCCTTCGAGACGATCGCGGGCCCGCGCGCGACCACGAGGCCGGTCGCATCGGCGGCCGTGGCGTCCACTGCCTCGATCAGCACCGCGACGGCAACCTCGGACCCGTCGGTGCCGGTATCGGGCGAGAGCTTGTACTTGCCGGAGGCGGTGATCTGGCCGAGCACTGCGCCAAGCGGGTAGTTCGTGCCGGCGAGCAATGTCACGGTCTCGCGGCAATAGTCGGGATTGGCCTCATATTTGAGGAGATCGCCCATGGAGGGCGGTTGGGTGAGAACGGGCATGGTGGGGGTCCTTAATCAGGTGGTGGCGTTTGCGGCGACCGCCCTTGCGGCCGCGATCAGCGGGCTTTCGGTCGGGGCGGGCTCGGCCGTCGGCGGAGTGATCGAGGCCACGAAGGCGGCATCTGTGTCCTTGGCGAGTTGCTCCAGCAC
>WFPA01000115.1 GCA_015487815.1 Albidovulum sp. | reverse complement strand
TCCTCGTCACCGACCGGCCGGCGCTGGTCGAGGTCGACGGGCTCATGGTCGAGGCCATGCCGGGGGAAGCGCCGCTGGCCATCGGTCGGGGCACGAATTGCGACAAGCTGCGCACCCTCAGCGCGCAGGAGCTGCGCAGCTATGCCCATCTCGTGACATCGGCGCCCCAGTCACGGTAGGAAGCACCGCCGCGCCTTGTGCAGGGCAGCCCCGCCAGCCGCAGAAGCGAAGTGCGGGCGCCATGGCCGGGACCGGCACGAAGCGCCGCGAAAGACGACAGATTGGTGACAGGGCGTGCCGGCCGGCCCATTCCGCACCCTACAGCCTGCAGCCCTCTGCAGCCATCGGCCGCCCCGGGCATCGTCGCCTGACAGGCGCCCTGCCCTCATCCGGGGGCGCCGCTTCCATCTTTCTTCCCGGAGCACTATATGCCGGCCCATGAACAAGGACGCCGCCCCCATGCCCGAGCCCGCCGTCACGACCGCAGCTGCGCTGCCGGCCGAGATCGCCCGCCGCCGCACCTTCGCCATCATCTCCCACCCCGACGCCGGCAAGACCACGCTGACCGAGAAGTTCCTGCTCTATGGCGGCGCCATCCAGATGGCCGGCCAGGTGCGGGCCAAGGGCGAGGCGCGGCGCACGCGCTCGGACTTCATGAAGCTCGAACAGGAGCGCGGCATCTCGGTCTCGGCCTCGGCCATGTCCTTCGACTATGCAGGGCACCGCTTCAATCTCGTCGACACGCCGGGCCATTCCGACTTCTCGGAAGACACCTACCGCACGCTGACGGCGGTCGATGCCGCCATCATGGTGATCGACGGCGCCAAGGGGGTCGAAAGCCAGACCCGCAAGCTGTTCGAGGTGTGCCGGCTGCGCGACATGCCGATCCTCACCTTCTGCAACAAGATGGACCGCGAGAGCCGCGACGTCTTCGAGATCATCGACGAGATCCAGGAGAGCCTCGCGATCGACGTCACCCCCGCCTCCTGGCCGATCGGCATGGGCCGCGACTTCGTCGGCTGCTATGACCTCGTGCACGACCGGCTCCTCATCATGGAACGGGCCGACCGCAACGTGCGGGCCGAGGCGGTCGAGATCTCGGGGCTCGACGACCCGCGCCTCGCCGAACATGTGCCCGGAGCGCTGCTCGAGAAGCTCGTCGAGGAGATCGAGATGGCCCGCGAGCTGCTGCCGCCCTTTGACCGCCAGGCCTTCCTCGACGGCACGCTGACACCGATCTGGTTCGGCTCGGCGCTCTACTCCTTCGGAGTGCGGGAGCTGATGGACGGCATCGCCGCTCATGCTCCGCCGCCGCGCCCGCAGCCGGCGACGCCGCGTCCCGTCTTGCCCGCCGAGCCGAAGGTGACGGGCTTCGTCTTCAAGGTCCAGGCCAACATGGACCCGAAGCACCGCGACCGGGTGGCCTTCGTCCGCCTCGCCTCGGGCCATTTCCGCCGCGGCATGAAGCTCACCCATGTGCGCTCGAGGAAGCAGATGACCATCGCCAACCCGGTGCTGTTCCTCGCCGCCGACCGCGAGCTGGCCGAGGAGGCCTGGGCGGGCGACATCATCGGCATTCCCAATCACGGCCAGCTTCGGATCGGCGACAGCCTGACCGAGGGCGAGGAAATCCGCTTCACCGGCATTCCCTCCTTCGCCCCCGAGCTCCTGCAGACGGTGCGCCCGGGCGACCCGATGAAGGCCAAGCATCTCGAAAAGGCGCTGATGCAGTTCGCCGAGGAGGGCGCCGCCAAGATCTTCAAGCCGATGGTGGGCTCGGGCTTCATCGTCGGCGTTGTCGGGCCCTTGCAGTTCGACGTGCTCGCCAGCCGCATCGAGGCCGAATACGGCCTGCCGGTGCGCTTCGAGCCGACGCAGTTCACCTCGGCCCGCTGGGTGCGCGGTCCCGAGGAGGTGATGGATCGTTTCATCGCCGCCAACAAGGGCCACATCGCCCACGACAACGACGGCGACGTGGTCTACATGACCCGCCTGCAATGGGACATCGACCGCATCGAGCGCGACTATCCCGAACTGAGGCTGAGCGCGACCAAGGAGCTGATGGTCTGAGACGGCGCAGCCCGGATTGCCCGTTCCGAGTGCGGGAAGCCGGAGCGGCGCCTCCCTGCAAGCTGCCGGGGCCTCCGCTCCGGCGGACAGGTCGATTTGACCTCGGGCGGCTTTTCGGCTAGGGCGAGCCTGCCGCACAGGGCGGCATCGAGCGGGGCGCGCGGAAAATGCGTCCCGGAAACGGCGGCAGCCCGGCTGCCGCGACGGCACGGCCCGACCGACCGGGGCCGGCCCATCCAACGGACGCATGAACCCCATGAGTGACAAGACCACCTTCGCCGATCTCGGCCTTCCCCCCGAAATCCTCAAGGCCGTCGCGGAAGCGGGCTACGAACACCCGACGCCGATCCAGGAAAAGGCGATCCCCGCCGCCCTCGAGGGGCGCGACGTGCTCGGCATCGCCCAGACCGGCACCGGCAAGACCGCCGCCTTCACCCTGCCGATGATCACCATGCTGCAGCGGGGCCGCGCCAAGGCGCGGATGCCGCGCTCGCTGGTGCTGGCGCCCACGCGCGAACTGGCGGCCCAGGTCGCCGAGAATTTCGACACCTATACGAAATACACCAGGCTGACCAAGGCGCTTCTCATCGGCGGGGTCAGCTTCAAGGATCAGGACCGGCTGATCGACCGGGGCGTCGATGTGCTGATCGCCACGCCGGGCCGGCTTCTCGATCATTTCGAGCGCGGCAAGCTGCTCCTCACCGGCGTGCAGATCATGGTGGTGGACGAGGCCGACCGCATGCTCGACATGGGCTTCATCCCCGACCTCGAACGCATCTTCAAGCTCACCCCATTCACCCGGCAGACGCTGTTCTTCTCGGCGACCATGCCGCCCGAGATCCAGCGCATCACCAACGAATTCCTCTTCAACCCGGTGCGGATCGAGGTGGCGCGCCAGGCCACGACCGGCGAGAACATCGCCCAGCGCCTGGTCGAGATCGTCCCGTCGCGGCGCGATCGCGCCTTCGCCGAGAAACGGGCGGTGCTCCGCGCCCTCATCCGCGAGGAGGGCGACGGGCTCAAGAACGCCATCATCTTCGCCAACCGCAAGGCCGATGTCGATGTCATCGCCCGCTCGCTCAAGAAGCACGGGCTCGACGCCGCCCCGATCCATGGCGATCTCGACCAGTCCTTGCGGATGAAGACGCTCGACGCCTTCCGCTCGGGCGAGCTGCGCTTCCTCGTCGCCTCCGATGTCGCCGCCCGCGGGCTCGACATTCCGGCCGTCTCCCATGTGTTCAATTTCGACGTGCCGACCCATGCGGAAGACTACGTCCACCGCATCGGCCGCACCGGCCGCGCCGGGCGCAAGGGCACGGCCTACACTCTCGCCACCCCGGCCGACGAAAAATATGTCGCCGCCATCGAGAGGATGATCGGCCAGCCGATCCCGCGCCATCCGAACCCGCTCGAGAAGAAGCGGCCGGCAACCGGACGGGAAAGGGCGGAAGACGCTGCACCCACCGAGGCGAAACCCGCGCCCGAAAGCGAAGGCACGGAGGAGAAGGCCGGAGCGCGCAAGCGCCGGCGCCGGCGCGGCGGACGGGGCCGCAAGCGCAGTGAAGTTGCGACCGAAAACGCAGCCCGACCCGGAACCGCCACCCCGCCGGAAACCACGACCGAGGCAGGGGCCGCCGCTTCGCCTGAAACCACGACCGAGACCGCAACGCCCGCCGGCGGAGCAGGAACGGCACCCGACTCGAACGGCGCGCCCGCCTCCTCCCCGGCTGAACCGGCAGAAGCCGCCACCGCACCGGCGGCAAGCGCGCCATCGACCGAAGACACGACATCCGCCGCCGCAGACACGCGGGACCGGAACCGAAGCCGGAAGTCCGGGAAGAAGGATGCCCCGGCCCGCAGGAGCCCCCGGCGCGAGCGGCGGCCGCGGCGCGGCGAAGGGGCGGGCATCGCCAATCCCGGCCAGTCGCGGGTGAAGGGGATGGGCGATCATGTCCCCGCCTTCCTCCAGCGCCCCCTGCGCGAGGACGATTGAGGCGGCCCCGCGGACCATGTCCGCACATCGTGGTCGAACCACGGTTCCCTCCCTGTCAGATGACGCGGGAAACGGACGCGGAAAACGGATTTGCAACCTGCCCGCGGGAGGGTCTTCCCGTGGCGCCCGCCGCATGGTCGCCACACCTTCAGGCAGGGGCTCTTCCCGCTGGACAAGAGCCACGCCGCATCCCATGATCGGCCGGGTCGCGAGCGGATCGACGAGGAAGACAGCATGGCGGAAGATGGCAGGCCCCGCACCGGCGCGGACAAGCGCGCGGAAACGCCGATCCGGGATGCGGCGACAGTCATCGCCCTGAGACATGACGGTGGCGGCGAGCCGCGGGTGCTGATGGGGCAGCGTGGCCACGGGGCGGCCTTCATGCCGGGGAAGTTCGTCTTTCCCGGCGGTGCGGTCGATGCCGAAGACGCCACCGTGCCCCTCGCCCGCCTGCCCGACGCGCTCAGCATGGAGCGGCTTGCCCGCGAGACCTCCGCCGGTTCGCCTGCAGCACTCGTCGCCGCCGCCATTCGCGAGCTCTGGGAGGAAACCGGCCAGGCGCTCGCCGTGCCGGCCGGAACGGAACCCGGCCCCGTCGACTTGCCGGCGACACTCTCCGAAAGCTGGCGCAGCTTCTTCGACGCCGGCTTCCGGCCGAGCGGCGCCGGCATGGAGTTCGTCTTCCGGGCCATCACCCCGCCGGGGCGGTCACGTCGCTTCGACGCCCGCTTCTTCACCGTCGATGCCGCAGCACTCGCCACCGACCCGGACGACTTCTCCCGCGCTTCGGGCGAGCTTTCGCATCTGCAATGGATCCCGCTCTCCGAGGTGCGGCGCTTCGATCTGCCCTTCATCACCCGCGTGGTTCTGGCCGAGATCCACGAGCGGCTGGAGACCGGCGCCGACATGGGCGTGCCCTTCTTCCGCACCATCGACGGAATGTCCTGGGTTTCCCGGCTCTGAGGCCCGCCTGACAGATCTTCGAAAATTCCGAACCTGAACGGCTTTTGCGTCAGGATTCTTGAAAAGGAGAGCGGCCGGCCCATCTCGAGACCGGATGCATGACAGGTGCATCGAAACCATACGGGAAAGGATCGAGAGATGAAGGGATTTCGCACATTGGCCGCCGCGTTTCTGGCCACCACGCTGATGGTGCCGGTCATGTCCGCGACGGCGGCCATTGCCAACGAGGACAGGACAGTGAAGCAGGGCACGGGTGCGACCACCGCTTCGGGTCAGACCGTTCGCAAGTCCGACACCGCCGCCGCCGAGGAGGCGGAGCGCAAGGCCGCGGAAAGCCGGCTGATCGACGAGGCGGTGAAGGCCCTCGAGGAGACCGGCAATGCCATCAGGGCGCTGCAGGAAGGGCGCAAGAAGGACGCCATCGCCGCCATCGAGCGGGCGATCGGCAAGCTCGAGGTCGTGATCGCCCGTGACCCGACGCTGATGCTCGCGCCGGTCGCGGTCGATACCCGGGTGATCGACATCCTTGCCCCTCTCGACGAGATCGAGAAGGCCAAGGAAGCGGCGAAGAAGGCGATGAAGGAACATCGCCTGCAGGAGGCCCGCGCCATCGTCGAGCCTCTTGCGAGCGAGATCGTCATCGAGACGACCAGCATTCCCCTTGCCACCTACCCCGACGCGCTCAAGGCGGTGGTGCCGCTGATCGAGAAGGGCAAGACCGAGGAAGCCTTGGCGAAGCTCGACGCTGCCCTCAGCACCCTGATCGTCACCAAGGCGATCGCGCCACTGCCGCTTCTGCGGATCGAATCCGCCATAGACGAGGCGCAGAAGCTTGCCGACAAGACCCGGCGCACGGCAGAGGAAGAGCAGCGGCTTCAGGCGCTGGTGAAGCTGATCGAAGACCAGATCACCCTCGGCAAGGTGCTCGAATACGGCGGCCCAGAAGCCTTCGAACCGTTTGAGGAGGAGCTCAAGGTCATCAAGGCCAGGCTCAAGGAGAAGGGCGAGCACAAGGGGCTGTTCGACAAGCTCGGCGAACTCGTCAGGGGCTTCGGGAAGAAATGAGGCTGAGCGCCATCAAGCCTCGCGAGGACATGCGGGGGTCGGCCACGAGGCCGACCCCCTTCGCATGGCTCGGCCGTCATGCCCGCACCGGCGCAGTCGGGAGCGCCCGGCATTTCCGTGGCGCACCTCCTCCCGCAACCCTTCCCGCAACCCTGCTCCCCGGTCCGGCCGCCCTTTCACATGTCCGCTCGTGCATCCCCGCGGGGCCGGTGAAAACGGTGCGGCACCCCTGACCATTGCCGTCGCCTTTTCCCATCCCGCAGGTCGTGTCACCCTCCTTGGGGGGCGCACGCGCCGCACCTCAGGCGACGTCCCCGTCCGGGGGCTCAACCGTGCTCCTCGGCGCTCTTCTCGGCCAGCGCCGCGTTGTAGCGGCTCAACGCATCGACCTTGTGCAGCACCCCGACGATCTCGGGCGCCTCGCCCTCCCCGCCGAGCCGCACCACCGGCACATGCAGCGTCCC
>WFPA01000114.1 GCA_015487815.1 Albidovulum sp. | reverse complement strand
CTCCCCGTCTTCGTGATCGTCAGGACGAATCGGCGCTTCGGAGCCGCCTGTCAGGGGGGCCATGTGACGCTCCTTGCCCTGCCCTCTTGCCGTCGCATGAAGGGTGACGTCGCCTTCGCCGGGGTGTCGATCCCGACTGTTCCTTGCCGTGGCCTCCCCATGCCGTATGAAGGGGGCGGCCGGTCCCAGTGGGGAGCCGCCCTATGCGCCCTGTGACGCTCCGAGGGCCGCGTCCACCGCGTCGGCGAAGGCGGCGAGGCTCCCGAAACGGGCGAGATGGGGCGCCAGCCGCGGCGGGGTGCGGGTCGCGCCGAAACCCTCCCTGCCGGCCCGCCGGTGGATCCAGACCGCCGGCAGGCCGAGCTTCGCCGCCGGCGCCAGATCATGGAAATGGCTCTCGGCCACATGGAGAAGTGCGCTCCGGGCGATGCCCTCGGCCGCCAGCCCGGTGAACATGGCACGAAAGCTGCGCGGATCGGGCTTGTAACAGCCATTGTCCTCGGCGGTGAAGACATGGGCGAAGGGCCGGCCGAGCTTCTCGTTCGAGGCGGCGAAATTGACATTGTCGACATTGGTCAGCGCCACGAGGACGAAATGCCGGCCAAGCCGGGCGAGCGCCGCGGCGCTATCCTCGAAGGCGGACCAGTCGGCGACCGACAGCCCGTAGGCCTGGCTCTCCTCCCAGGGGAGCTGGAGGCCGAAACGGGCGGCGATGCGGCGATGGACGGTGGCGAGGATGTCGCGATAGGGCCGATGGGGCGCCTGGCGCTGGGCCCGTGCCTCCTCGGCCGCATGAAGCGCCAGAACCGCCTCGCGATCGACCGGCCCCTCCACTCGCGCCAGCAAGGGCGCCAGCGCTGCCAGCATCCCGCTCTCCCAGTCGATCAGCGTGCCATAGACATCGAAGGAAAGGGCTTTCACGCCCCGCAGCGCAGCGCGAAGCCGTGCAAGCCCGTCTTCCTCAGCCGTCATCCGCGCCTCCGTCTTTTCCCCTGCGCCCGGCAATGCTAACCGGAACCGATCCTGCCAGGGAGAGGGGCATGGCCAAGCTCTATTTCCACTACTCGACCATGAATGCCGGCAAGTCCACCCTGCTGTTGCAGGCGGCGCACAACTACCGCGAAAGGGGCATGGAAACCTTCCTGCTGACGGCGGCGGTCGATACCCGCGCCGGTCCCGGCACCATCGGCTCGCGCATCGGCATCTCGGCGCCGGCCACGGCCTTTCGTCCCGAGGACGACCTTTTCGCCGTCATCGCCGAACGGCTCGCGGCCGGGCCCTGCGCCTGTGTCTTCATCGACGAGGCGCAGTTCCTCACCCGCGATCAGGTGTGGCAGCTGGCACGGGCAGTGGACGATCTCGCCGTGCCGGTGATGTGCTACGGGCTCAGGGTCGATTTCAGGGGCGAGCTCTTCCCGGGCTCGGCGGCGCTTCTGGCTCTCGCCGACGAGATGCGCGAAGTGCGGACCATCTGCCATTGCGGCAAGAAGGCGACGATGGTGGTGCGGATCGACGAGGCCGGCCGGGTACTGACCGACGGCGCCCAGATCGAGATCGGCGGCAACGAACGCTATGTCTCGCTCTGCCGGCGGCACTGGCGCGAAGCGATCGGCGACAGACCGGCCGCATCCGGGACCGACCCGGTCTTCGGCAGGGGGTGACGGCATCCCCGCCCTGCATCTTGATCTTGGTATCTTGATCTTGCCTCGAAATCCCGTCCCGGAGCCGGTTCCGGGATTGATCCGCAGATTTCCCCGCCCTCCGAGGCGGATGCGCCCTCCGAGAGCCGCCGGGGAATCAGCCCTGCATCTCCGGCACCGGATTGGGCACCGGCCGGCCGGCGAAGAAGGCCTCGAGATTGTCGAGCGCCATCATCCCCATCGCTTCGCGCACCTCGCCCGTCGCCGTGCCGAGATGAGGCAGAAGCACCGCGTTCTCGAGCTTGCGCAGCCGTTCGGGCACCTCCGGTTCGTGTTCATAGACATCGAGACCGGCAGCGAAGATGTGCCGTGCCTCGAGCGCCTCGATCAGTGCCGCTTCGTCGATCACCTCGCCGCGGGAGATGTTGACGAGCACGCCCTCGGGTTTCATGCGGGCAATCTCGGCCGCGCCGACGAGATGCCGGTTGGCCCTGCCCCCCGTGACCGCGACCACGACGAAATCGGCCTCTTCCATCACCGCGCCGATGCTCTCGAGCTGCCGCGCCCCGGGAATGCCGCTGTCGAGGATCGGGGAGCGGTTGAAGAACACCACATCCATGCCGAAGCCGAAATGCCCCCTGCGGGCGACGGCCCGGCCGATGCGGCCCATGCCGATGATGCCGAGGGTCCTGCCCGTCACATGGCGACCGAGAAGCTGCACCGGGTGCCAGCCTTCCCACCTGCCCGAACGCACCAGCCGCTCACCTTCACCGGCCCGCCGCGCCGCCATCAGCAGCAGCGTCATGGCAATGTCGGCCGTGGCGTCGGTGACGGCGCCCGGTGTGTGGGTGACGACAATGCCGGCCCGCCGCGCCGCCACAGCGTCGATATGGTCGTAACCGACGCCGAAATTGGCGAGAATCCGCGTGGTGACGGGCGAGGCGCGGATGAAGGTCTCGGCATCGAAAGGATCGCCCAGCGTCGGCAGGATCGCATCATGCGCCTGAAGCGCCGCCACCGCCTCCTCGCGCGAGAGCGGACGGGTGCTCGGCCGCGCGACCACATCGAAGCCCCGCTCGGCCCGGGCGATGACCTTTTCAGGAAGTTTCCGTGTTATCAGCAGCTTCGGCTTCATTTTTCATTCATCGCATGAGGAATTCCACGGGATGAGGCAACTGGAGATGGCCAAACACGGGAAACGTGAGAAACGTGAGATTTGCCGCGGATCCCATCGACACGCCCTGATGTTCAGAACAGCCGCCCGCCGAGCGGCACGTTCCTGTCGGGCGCGACCAGCACCACCTCGCCCTCCTCGTCGGGCAGGCCCAGCACCAGCACCTCCGACATGAAGGGGCCGATCTGTCGCGGCGGGAAGTTGACCACCGCCAGCACCTGCCGCCCCGGCAGGTCTTCGGGCCGATACCAGCGGGTGATCTGGGCAGAACTCTTCTTCACGCCGATCTCGGGGCCGAAATCGATCCAGAGCCTGATCGCCGGCTTGCGCGCTTCGGGAAAGGGCTCGGCCCGCACCACCTCGCCGACGCGGATATCGACCTTGAGAAAATCCTCGAAGCCAATCTCGGCGGGCCTTGTCCCGTGATCATTCATCGCACCCGCTCCCTCTCGCCCTGCTGCGCCGTGCTCAACCCCGCCAGCTCCCGGCCGCGGGCAGCGGCACGGGCGACGGCCTCCTCGAGAAGGGGCATGAAGCCACGCGCGGGGTCCATCAGCACCTCGAGCGCGGCAGCGGTGGTGCCGCCCGGCGAGGTCACGTTCTGCCGCAGGACGCCCGGCTCCTCGCCCGACCGGCGGGCCAGCTCCCCGGCACCCGCCACCGTCTCCCGTGCCAGCTCGAGCGCCAGAGCAGCCGGCAACCCGACCTTCTCTCCGGCCGCGGCCAGCGCCTCGATCAGCAGGAAGACATAGGCCGGCCCCGAGCCCGACACCGCCGTCACCGCATCCATCAGCCCTTCATCGGAAAGGCGCACCACCTTGCCGACCGCTCCCATGAGCCGCTCGGCCAGCACCAGATCGGCCTCGCCCGCCCGCTCGTTGCCGACGATGGCGCTGATGCCGCGTCCGATCGCCGCCGGGGTGTTGGGCATGGCACGGACGACAGGGCTCTCCGCCCCCAGGATCGCCTCGAGCCCGGCAAGGGTGGTGCCGGCCGCGATCGAAAGGAAGGTGGTAGTCCCGCCGCCGAAATGCGCCCAGGGCGCGAGGGCCTCCTGCATCATCTGCGGCTTGACGGCGATGACGAAGGCGCTCGGAGGCTTCTCGGGAGGAACATTCACCCGCAGCCCGGTCGCTACCCGTGCCTTCAGCCAGTCGGAAGGGTGCGGGTCGATCACCGTCACCGCCTCGGGGGCAAGTCCGGCCTCCAGCCAGCCGGCGAGCATCGCCTGCCCCATCTTGCCGCACCCGAGAAGCAGAAGCCCCTGCGGCACGAGATCGCCCAGCGGAAGGCCCGTTCCCTTCTCCGACTTCTCCAAATCCCGTTTCGTCATGCCGCCCTCCCTCGTCGTCCCGCCGGGAGTTTGCCCGGATGGGAAGAAATGGCAAGGGCGATCAGGCCGTGCCCACGGCCGCCGGCAGGGAGAGGGCCAGCGCGTCGGCGGCATCTCCCGCCCCCCAGGCCGCGACCTGGAAGACAGGGTAGAAGCGGTCGGCGGCCTCGAGGGAGCCCTGCAGCAGCCGCTCGATCTGGGCCGGCTCCGGCGCCGCCCCCTCACCCACCGGCAGCCCCGTGCGATGGACCATCAACCCCTCGGCCTCCCACCATGCGAAGGCACCGAGCCAGAGACCGTCATTGACGGCGTTCAGCACCTCGAAGAGGCAGACGCGGCGCTCCCGTGGCGCCTCGAGCGTGAAGGAGGACGCAAGCCGCAGCACCCGGTCGTGGCGGCCGGTGACAACCGAGAGCGAATAGACCTGCCAGCGCCCCTCGACCTCGAGCGCGATGCGGTCGTCGCCGATGCGGTCGAAATTCCACTGCCGGTGCTCGGCAAGCGATTCGACCACGTCGATCGGATGGGTGAATGCGTCGGTATCGAAGGAAAGCGCCATGACCGCCTCCTGAAAGCAGGTGTCGAATGGTGTGGAACCACCATATCATGGCGGCAACGCAACCAATAGGGGTCTTTTTTGCACGCCGCCCCATGATATTGTTGTCACAATCGGTTTCCTCGCCCGCTTTCCCGGCAGAACACCCGATACCGGCCGCGAAGGACGCGGCAGGCGGGCGAATCGCTTGCAGATGCACGGGGCCGGGTCTAGTCAGCCTTCATGACCCATTCCGCCGGAACCGCCCCTCACATCGATGACCGCCGCGCGCGACGCAATGTCTTCCTTCTTGCGCTGGCGCAGGCCGTGGTCGGCGCCCAGATGCCGGCGATCTTCACCATCGGCGGGCTGGCGGGGCAGTGGCTTTCGCCCAATCCCTGCCTCGCCACG
>WFPA01000113.1 GCA_015487815.1 Albidovulum sp. | reverse complement strand
GGGCCGCTCCACTCGACAACAGCCTCCGTTTTTCCATGTGGGAGAGAGCCGCAGCCTTCCGCCGCGAGCGGATTTTCCGCCCCGGGCAGCCCGGCGCATGCCGATGGCCACTCGGCCGCCGGGCGCTGCCGCCCCCAAGCGGCCTGTCCTGCGCATGAGCCTGTCCGGGGGCATATTGCGGTCCCGTATCGGTCATCCCGGATGCTCGCGCAGGGGGAAACATGAGCGGCCCGGAAGGTTCGCGACCTCGATCTGGCTGCTTCCATCTGGTGTGTGGAGCCTGCCCGAGATGTCGAGGGGATCAGCCATGTCGCGCCGCCCGGTCTTCGTCAAGGCGAGGGACGGGCGTTCCTGTGCCCGAAGCTGCGCCCCGCACCTTGGCTGGGCACTCGCCATTCTCCCCTGCGGGATGATAGGAGCGGACAGGGCCATGGGGGCCCCGCATGGAGTGGAATCGCGCGATGACGACCTGGACTGCACTGACTACGCTTGAGGGGGAAGAGGCCGCCGAAGCTCTCGGGGCGGCGATGGAGGAGCGGCTCGACCCGCCCCCGGTCGGGCTCGGGGTGTTCGAGATCGAGGACGGTTCGGGCCGCTGGGAGGTGGGGGGCTATTTCACCGAACGCCCCGACGAGGCGGCGCTGGCGCTTCTGGCCGCCGCCTTCGGCGCGTCGCCCTTCGCCGTCTCCGAGTTGCCCGATCAGGACTGGGTCGCCAAGGTGCGGCGCGAACTGGCGCCGGTGCGGGCCGGGCGTTTCTTCATTCATGGCAGCCATGATGCCGACAGGGTGCCCGAGGGGGTGATCCCGATCCTCGTCGATGCCGCCATGGCCTTCGGCACCGGTCATCATGGTACCACACGCGGCTGCCTTCTGGCCTTCGAGGCGCTGATCGGTGCCGGCGTGGCTCCCCGTCGTCTTGCCGATGTCGGCTGCGGCACGGCCGTGCTGGCCATCGCTGCCGCCAGGGCCCTCGACCGTCCGGTGCTTGCGGGCGACATCGACCCGGTGGCGGTCGAGACGGCGGCGGCCAATGCGGCCCGCAACGGCGTGGCCGACAAGGTGCGCGTCGTCGAGGCTGCCGGTTTCGATCATCCGGCCTTCGCCGATGCGGGCCCGTTCGATCTCGTCTTCGCCAACATCCTCAAGGGACCGCTCCTTGCTCTCGCCCCCGACATGGCCCGGCATGTGGCGCCGGACGGCCATGTCATCCTTTCGGGCATCCTCGTGGAGCAGGCGGAGGAGGTGGAGGCGACCTACGAAGCGGCGGGATTCGTGCCGGCAGCCGTGTCCGAGCCGCGGCTCTCCCTTGGCGAATGGACCACGCTGACATTGCGCCGCGCGGGTTGAGTCATGCGCTGATTCCCGCCTGCGCTCCGGGCGTATCCCCCGGCTTGCCATGCAGGATTTGCCGTGCTCCCGGCGAGGTTCTACTATGCGAAGGAGAGGCTTCGGGCAGAAGGATCATGGCCGGCATGGATGACGAGAACCGCCGCCAGTTTCGCGAAAGGCTGCGTCGCCTCGCGCTCGGTCAGGATGACGAGGAGGTGACGGCCTCCGTGCCGGCGGCTCACGGTCGTCTGCCTCGCGGGCAGGGCGCGGGCTGGGGGCTGCGCATCACCGGTGCGGTGCTGACGCTGGCCTTCGCCTTTCTGTTCGTCAAGGCGGTGATCATCGCCCATGAAGGGCGGGCCGCCTATGCGGCGCGCATTGCCGAGGAGCGCGCCCGGGGCGGGTATGCCCGGCTTGTCGCCGTCATCATGCAGGCAGACCCCGTCTCCCTCGCCATGGCGCGTTTGTGGCAGGAGATCCGTGGCGGCGGGGGGGATTGAGAAAGGAGGGGTTCGCGGCCGCGATCCTCCCTTCGGGATGGCGCCGTATGCGGCATTCGCCGTGAAGTGCTCCGCCCGCGGAGTGCAGCGGGCTGCCGGTGGCACCGCTCGCGGGCATGGCCGCTTTCGCGCCCGGTCCTCGGTCTTCTGACCGGAGGCGCTCATGCGGGCGGGTGCGCCTCCCCCGCGGGGGGCACTCCCGGAAGGGGGCAGCCGGTGGCCTGCATGTCCCGGCCGGGATTTCCGCAGAGCGGGCAACGCCCGAAAAGGCGAAGCCCGGACAGGACGGAAGCCGGCCCGAAGGCCGGCTTCACCTCGCGGGAGGATGTCTGCGAAGCCGGTGCCGACCGGTCAGCGGCGCGGTTCCCGCTCGGGCCGCCAACGGGCGATGTCGGCGCGCGAGAGGCCGATATCCGCAAGCTGGCGGTCGTCGAGCGCCATCAGCGCCCGACGGGTGCGCCAGACCAGCCATTCGTCGCGCAGGAAGGCGACTGCATACTCCACCGCCCGGACGAGCCGCCAGGCGATGAGGGTGGAGAGCGGCACGGCACCGCTCGGACGGGTATGGAATTCGGTAAGGGCCATTGTCGCCTCCTCGAGAGGGTCCCGGCATGGTGCCGGGGCTGTCCGGTCTGAAATGGGGGAAAGGGTGTCTCTCCTGCCCGCGGGGCTTTTCCGTTGCCACCGGCGGGCAGAAGGCATCTAGGGGCGTGGCCGCCGATGCACAAATGCCGAATCGGCATTCCCGCCATGCGCCTGTCTCATGTCGGGGCCGGAGCATGAACGGCTGATCCCGCTGTTTCCTCTGGCCTGTGTTCCCCTTTCGTGCTAGCCCGGTGGAGAGGCAGGAGGACGACATGCGGATATTGGGGATCGACCCGGGGCTCAGACGCACCGGCTGGGGCGTGATCGACGTGACGGGCAGCCGCATCCGCCATGTGGCCAACGGCATTGCCGAGGGGCGGGGCGAGACGCTGGCCGCCCGCCTCGTTGCGCTCTTTGCGGCCCTCGAGACGGTGATCGAGACCTATCGGCCCGACGAGGCGGCGGTCGAGGAAACCTTCGTCAACCGCGATGCGGCCGGCACGCTCAAGCTCGGCCAGGCGCGGGCGGTGGCGCTCCTGGTGCCGGCGCGGGCGGGGCTGCCGATCGGCGAATACGCACCGAACCGGGTGAAGAAGACGGTGGTCGGGGTCGGCCATGCCGACAAGGGGCAGGTCGAATACATGGTGCGGCTGCAGCTGCCCGGGATCGGGATCGCCGGACCCGATGCGGCCGATGCGCTTGCCGTCGCCCTATGCCATGCCCATTTCGCCGCCGGCCGCCTCGGCCGCGCCGCCGTCGAGAAGGCGCTCGGGGCATGATCGGGCGACTTGCAGGGCGGATCGTCTGGAAGGGGGCCGATCAGCTGCTGATCGATGTGGGCGGCGTCGGCTACGAGGTGCACTGTGCCGAGCGCACCCTTGCGGCCCTGCCGCCCAGGGGTGCGCAGGCGGTGATCTATACGGATCTTCTGGTGCGCGAGGATCTGATGCGGCTTTATGGTTTTCTCTCCCTCGCCGAACGCGAATGGCACCGGCTGCTCGTCACCGTGCAGGGGGTCGGGGCCAAGGGGGCGCTGGCAATCCTCGGAACGCTCGGTGCCGAAGGGGTGAGCCGGGCGATCGCGCTGGGGGATTTCGCCGCCATCAAGGCCGCGCCCGGCATCGGCCCGAAGCTGGCCCGGCGCATTGTCAACGAGCTGAAGGACAAGGCCCCGGCGGTCATGGCGATGGCGGCGGAGATGTCCCGGGACGAACCCGCCCCCGATCCGGCCCCGGCCGGGACGGCGTCGGGAGAGCAGCCGGCAGTTCCTGACGCAGCGCCGCAGAAGGACGACCGGCAGGGCGACGATACCGAGGCGCGGGCGAGAGCCCAGGGCGAGGCGCTTTCCGCCCTCGTCAATCTCGGCTATGGACAGGGCGAGGCCGCGGCCGCCGTGGCCGCCGCGCTCGAGGAGAGCGACGGCGCCGACACCGCGGCCCTCATCCGCAGCGCCCTGCGCCGCCTGGCCCCCGGGACCGGATGAGCGATCACGTCCGGGCAAGGGCTGTGCGGCCGCTGACGGCGATTGGTGAGCGGGCCGGCGACGAGGATGAACGACAGGATGCAGGAACCCGATCCGATCGTGAGAGCCGAGGCGCTGCCCGAGGACGCCGACCGGGCGTTGCGCCCGCAGCGGCTTGCCGACTTCATCGGCCAGGCGGAGGCGCGGGCCAATCTCGCCGTCTTCATCGAGAGTGCCCGCCGCCGCGGCGAGGCGATGGATCACACCCTCTTTCATGGCCCGCCCGGCCTCGGCAAGACCACCCTTGCCCAGATCATCGCCCGCGAGCTCGGGGTCAATTTCCGCATGACCTCGGGGCCGGTGCTCGCGCGGGCGGGGGATCTGGCCGCGATCCTCACCAATCTCGAGCCGCGCGACGTGCTGTTCATCGACGAGATCCACCGCCTCAACCCGGCGGTTGAGGAGGTGCTCTATCCGGCGATGGAGGATTTCGAGCTTGATCTGGTGATCGGCGAGGGGCCGGCGGCGCGCACGGTGCGGATCGAGCTGCAGCCCTTCACCCTCGTGGGGGCGACGACGCGGCTCGGCCTTCTGACGACCCCGCTGCGGGACCGCTTCGGCATTCCGGTGCGGCTCCAGTTCTACACCGTGGCGGAGCTGCACCGCATCGTCACCCGCGGTGCCGGTCTCCTCGGGGTGGCGATCACCGAGGACGGCGCCGGGGAGATCGCCCGCCGCGCCCGCGGCACGCCGCGCATTGCCGGGCGGCTGTTGCGCCGGGTGGTCGATTTCGCGCTGGTGGAGGCCGACGGGCGCATCACCCGCGAGGTGGCCGCCGGCGCGCTCGACCGGCTCGGGGTGGACGGGCTCGGGCTCGACGCGGCCGACCGCCGCTACCTCTCCATCATCGCCGAGAACTACGGCGGCGGGCCGGTGGGCGTCGAGACCATCGCCGCCGCCATGAGCGAGAGCCGCGACGCCATCGAGGAGGTGATCGAGCCCTATCTGTTGCAGCAGGGGCTGATCCAGCGCACGCCGCGCGGGCGGATGCTGGCCGAGAAGGGCTGGCGCCATCTGGGGCTGCCCGCCCCCGCCGCCCCCGATCGGAGCGCCGCTCCCGACCTCTTCGGCGGCGACAAGGGATGAGGGAGCAATGCTCATGGTGCCGGAACAGGAAGGACGAATGATGCACCGCTTCCCCGTCCGGGTCTATTACGAGGACACCGACCTTGCCGGCATCGTCTATTATGCCAACTATCTGAAGTTCATCGAGCGGGCCCGCTCCGAGATGCTGCGCGATCTCGGCATCGACCAGCGGGAAATGCGTGAGCGGGACGGGTTGGTCTTCGCCGTGCGGCGGCTCGAGGCCGACTATCACCAGCCGGCCCGTTTCGACGACCTGCTCATGGTGGAAACGCGCATCGACACCGTGGCCGGGGCGCGGATCGTGCTCGAACAGCTGGTTCTGCGGGGCGCGGAGCGGCTCTTCTCGGCCCGGGTCACCATCGCCTGCCTGCGCGAAAACGGTCGGCCGGCGCGGATTCCGGCAGAAATTCGCCACAAACTGGCCGAAGCCGGGGCCTTTGCCAACAAGAATGCGTGAAGCGGTTGGTCGCGCCGGTGAAAGCGGCTATTCTCCCGGCGGATCGCACCGGGCGGCCGGGCGTCCTTCGGGGTATCGCCTCGGGGCAGCCGACGACCGGAAGGCGTGAGAGGGCAGAAGGCGCGGGCGGCACAGCCCGCCACAGGGACAAAGAGGCAGGCCGGGTCCCTTGCAGGGGCGGCCGGGCGCGGCGGCGCGAAGGGCGGCAACAGGCCCGCGGCGCATGGCAGCCCCCGGAGCCGCAGGCAGGGCAGGACAGGACAGGCAGGATTCAGGGCAGGAGCGATGGAAACGGACATTCTCGATGCGGCCCGCGGGGTCGATTTTTCGCTGTGGACGCTGTTCTGGCAGGCCACGCCCACGGTGAAGGCGGTGATGGTGATCCTCGGCATCGCCTCGGTCTGGAGCTGGGCGATCATCATCCAGAAACTCATCGATCTCAGGGTCGCGCGGCGCAATCTGGCACGTTTCGATGCCACCTTCTGGTCGGGCCGTTCGCTGGCGGAGCTGTTCGAGGAGATGGTGCAGGCACCGCAGCGGGGGCTCGAGCGCATCTTCGTTGCCGCCATGGCGGAGTGGAAGCAGTCGAATCGCGAGGATGGCGGGCTCGTGCCCGGCGCCGTCGCCCGCATCGAACGGGTGATGCGGGTGGCGATCATGCGCGAGGCCGACCGGCTCGAACAGGGGCTGCGCGTCCTTGCAACAGTGGGCTCGACCGCCCCCTTCATCGGCCTGTTCGGCACCGTCTGGGGCATCAAGAGCGCCTTCGAGGAGATCGCCCGCGAGGCCAACACCAATCTCGCCGTCGTTGCTCCGGGCATCGCCGAGGCCCTGGTGGCCACCGCGCTCGGCCTGTTCGCCGCCATTCCGGCGGTGATCTTCTACAACAAGCTCTCGGCCGACAGCGACCGGCTGCTGGCCGAATACGAGGCCTTCGCCGAGGAGCTTTCGACCATCCTTTCGCGGCAGCTGGGGGGCTGAGCCATGGCCGGGTTCGGCGGCAGCGCGGGCAGCGGGCGGGGCGGGCGCTTCCGGCGCCACCGCCCGATCGCCGAGATCAACGTCACGCCGATGGTGGACGTGATGCTGGTGCTCCTTGTCATCTTCATGGTGGCGGCGCCGATGCTGACCGTGGGGGTCGATGTCGATCTTCCGAAGACCGCCGCCGGACCGCTGCCGGTCGAGCCCGAGGAGCCGCCCCTCACCCTCACCCTCACGGCCGACGGCCGCCTCGTGCTTCAGGACCGGGAGGTGACGCTGGCAGAGCTGGTGGGGCGGCTCAGGGCCGTGCTCGCCGAGCGGCGCTCGAAGCGGATCTATCTGAGGGCCGACGGGGCGATCCCCTATGGCGAGGTCATGCGGCTGATGGGCGCGCTCGACGCCGCCGGCTTCAAGGATCTCGCCCTCGTCACCGCACAGGAAGGCCCGACGGCTGCATCCGCCACGCAGAAGAAGACCGCCGGCGGTGCCTCGGCAACAGGCGCTGACGGGGGCCGCAGCCAGTGATGGCCCGCTGCGGACGGCTCCGAAGGCGGCGGCAGATGGAGACAATGGCAAGGGAAGGGCGGTTGAAACGGTGCGCACGGGGCTGACAATATCGCTCGCGGGCCACGGGCTTCTTCTCGCGGCCATTCTGGCCGGCGAATGGTGGATGCCGCGCCGGCCGCCGCCCGAGCTGACGATCACCGACATCGCTGTCGTCAGCGAGGCCGAGCTTGCCGCCCGGACCCTGGCGGCACCCGCCCTGCCGCCTGCCCCGCAGCCGGCGGCTCCCGCTCCGTTTCCGACCCGCGAGGAGGCACCACCAACGCGTCCCCGGATCGAGGCGGCCCCGGCTCCTGCATCGACACCGCAGGCCTCCCCTGCACAGCTTGCGGCCGATCGGCCGCCCGAGGCGGTGACGCCGCCGCCGCTGCCGGCCGATGTCACCCTGCCCGAGAAGCCGGAGATCGGCCGCAGCGAGACAGCCGAGACCGGTCCCTTGCCACCCCGGCCGACACCGGGAGAATCGGACCGGATCCCCGAGGGGCCGGCCGGCTCGCCCGACATGCTGGCGGCTCTCGACGAAGGGCCGCGCTTCGTGCCGAAGGTCGATCTGAGCACGCCCCGGCCCGAAAAGCCGCCCACCGCGGAGGCCGACGTGGCCGGCACCCGCCCCGAGACGGAAGCGCTCCGCTCCCGGAAGGAGGCGCCGTCCGCTCCGCCGGAGGAAGCCGCTCCGACACCCGTCGCCGAGGCCGATGCCGGGCTCGGCCGGCTGGCACCGGCCCGCTCGATGCGCCCGCGGGGGCGCCCGCCGCTTCCGCCGCAAGAGACGGTGGCGGCGAAACCGGCGGAGCGGCAGCCACCCGCCGCCGCTCCCGTCGCCACCATCGAGGCGCTGCTCGCTCAGGCCGAAGCCGAGGCAGGTTCGGCCACCACCTCCGCCCGGGCACTGCCGGCGCCGCGCCCTTCGCTCGATCCTGGCAATGTCGAACAGCTCCGCAGCGCCTTGCGCCGGTGCTGGAACACCGGCGCGCTCGGCGAGGAGGCGCGACGGATCACCGTCACCTTGCGGGTGCGCTTCTCGCCTGACGGCCGGGTCGATCCGGGGGCGATCTCCCTGGTCGGGATTTCGCCGGGAAGCGACAGGGCGCAACGAACGGCCTATGAGACCGCCAAGCGAGCGGTTATCCTCTGCCAGAACGATTTCGACCTGCCGGCCGACCGTTACGAGGCCTGGCGGGAAATGGAGATCACCTTCGATCTCGCCAGGATGGGGATCCAGTGATGTCTGAACCGATCGCGCCTGTCTTGCAGCGCCTTCTCGTCGCCTTCGCCCTTGCCCTTTCTCTCATCGGGGCGAAGACCGCACCGGCGGTCGCCCAGGAGGCGCGTCCGCCCTTGCGCATCACCATCACCGAAGGGGTGAGCGAGCCGGTTCCGATCGCCATCCCGCCCTTCATCGCCGAGGGTCCGGGGGCGCAACGGCTTGCCGAGGACATTCCCGGGGTGATCGGGGCCGATCTCGCGGGTTCCGGCCTCTTCCGGGTATTGCCGCCCGAGGCCCATCTCGCCCGCATCACCTCCTTCGATGCCCGCGTGAGCTATGACGACTGGCGGGCGATCAACGCCCAGGGGCTGGTAACGGGGGCGGTTTCGGTCAGCGGCGACCGGGTGACGGTCAAGTTCCGCCTCTACGACGTCTTCGCCGGGCAGCCGATGGGAGAAGGGGTGCGCTTCTCCGCCAGCCGCAGGCAATGGCGCCGCATCGCTCACAAGATCGCCGATGCCGTCTTCGGACGGATCACCGGCGAGAAGGGCTATTTCGACAGCCGCATCGCCTTCGTCGCCGAGGCCGGACCGAAGGGGCGGCGCATCAAGCGCATCGCCATCATGGACCAGGACGGGGCCAATCTGCGCTATCTGACCGACGGGCGCGCGCTGGTGCTTTCGCCCCATCTTTCCGCCGACGGCAGGCGCATCGTCTATACGAGCTATGTCGGCGGCGCGCCGCGGGCGGCGATGCTCGACGTGGCCACCGGCCGCAGCCGCATCCTCGTGCCGGGCGAGACGATGAGCTTCGCACCGCGGCTGTCCCCCGACGGCCGCTCGGTGGTCTATTCGGCTATCGTGGGCGGGAATGTCGATCTCTACCGGCTCGATCTGGCGACGGGCACGCGCACGCGGCTGACGCGCTCGCCCGGCATCGATACCGAGGCCAGTTTCTCGCCCGACGGCCGTCGCATCGTCTTCGTCTCCGACCGCTCCGGCAGCCCGCAGCTCTACGTCATGCCGGCTGCGGGCGGCGAGGCGCAGCGCATCAGCTTCGGCCCAGGGCGCTACGGCTCGCCGGCCTGGTCGCCCCGCGGCGACCGGATCGCCTTCACGCGCCAGGGCAGAGGGCGTTTCCATATCGGCATCATGCGGCCCGACGGCTCGGACGAGAAGCTTCTGACCACCTCCTTTCTCGACGAGGGGCCGAGCTGGGCGCCGAACGGGCGGGTGATCGTCTTCTTCCGCGAACCGCCGGGCGAGGCCGGCACGCCGGCTCTCTTCACTGTCAATGTCAACGGGCGCAACCTGCGCCGCCTGCCGACGCCGGGGCCGGCATCCGACCCCTCCTGGAGCGGGCTTCTGCCGTGACGGGACGGGCAGCGATCACCGGGATGCGCGCAGGCATCCCGAAACGGGAAACACGCGAGAGGATGGAAGGATGACACGCATCATGACGACGACCGGAGCGATGACGGGCAGGGGCGCGGACGTGTCCGGGCGCATTTCCCGTCGCTGGCTCCTTCTGGCGGCGGGGCCGTTTCTCGCCGCCTGCACCGGGCAGATCCCGGGCGAACGGTTCGGCGGCGGTGCCGGGGGCGGCACGGCGGCGCCCAATTCGCCCGTCTATTTCAAGGAGACGGTCGGCGACCGGGTCTTCTTCGCCACCGACCAGTCCACCCTCTCGCCAGAGGCGATGGCGATTCTCGACGGGCAGGCGAAATGGCTGATGGACAATCCCGAATACGACGCCGTGATCGAGGGGCATACCGACGAGCGCGGGACGCGGGAATACAATCTCGCGCTCGGGGCACGACGGGCGGCGGCGGTGCGCGACTATCTCGTGGCGCAGGGTGTTGCGGCGCGGCGGCTCAGGACGGTGAGCTACGGCAAGGAGCGGCCGGTGGCTCTGTGCTCGGCGGAGCGCTGCTGGGCCCAGAACCGCCGGGCGGTGACGGTGCTGGTGCCGGCAGGAGCATGACAGGGGAGAGGACATGCGGGCATGGCTGATGGCAGGATGGGAGAGACAAGGATGAGGCACGGCGAGCGGGGTGGCCGGCTCCGGCCGCGGCATGGAGGACGTGCGAGAGGGCGGGCCGCGACCCTCGCTCTCTTCATGGCGGTGATCCCGGCGATGACGCTTGGCATCGTGCTTTCGGGACCGGCCCCGGCCCAGGAGGCGGGGCAGGGCGGAGCGCTGGCGCTCTCGCCGGCCGATCGTCGGGCCGAGACCCTGGCCGACATCCGCCAGGAGCTGACGCAGCTTGCGGTGGAGATCAGGCGGCTCAGGCGCGAGCTTGCCACCACTGGCCAGGGCGGGCTCGGCGGCATGCCCGCGGGCTCGCTGCCTGCCCGCGTGCAGGCGCTCGAGGAAGAAGTCGCCCGCCTCACCGGCAAGACCGAGGCGCTGGAGCGGCGCATCCGGCGCATCGCCGAGGACGGGGCGCGGCGGATCCGCGATCTGGAATACCGGCTGGTCGAGCTCGAAGGGGGCGACGTGACGAAGCTGGCGAATGGCGGCACGACCCTTCTTGGGGGCGAAGCGGGCGAGGAGGTCTCCTCCCCGGAGGCACCGCCGGCGGCCGCAGGCGCGCAAGCGGCCGGCGGAGATGCCGCCATCGGCGAGGAAGCCGATTTCTCCGCCGCCGAAAAGGCCTTCGCCGAGGGAGACTATGCCCGTGCCGCCGATCTCTATGCCAGGGTGGCGACCGACTATCCCGGCGGTGCCTATGCGCCCCGGGCGCTCTATCGGCGCGGCGAGGCGCTCGAGGCGCTCGGGCAGCATGCCGGGGCGGCCCGGGCCTTTCTCGATGCCTATTCGAGCGATCCGCGGGGCGATCGGGCTCCTGACGCGCTCTACCGGCTGGGGGTCGAACTGGCCCATCTCGGAAAGACCGAGGAAGCCTGCCTGACCCTGCGGGAAGTGCCGCGTCGCCATGGTGGCACCGCAGCGGCCGACAAGGCCAAAGAAGAGATGAAGGCGCTGAGCTGCCCGGCCGAATGAGTTTCACCGTTCGGCTTGTCGCCGGCCGCGATCGGACAGGCATGACACAGGATGAGCGCAGCCGGAGGGGGCACGCACCCCTGGCCGAGAAGGTCGCCGCCGAGCTGGCGCGCCTTACCACCGATCTGCCCGGCGGCGCGCCCCTCGGGGTGGCTGTCTCGGGCGGGGGCGATTCGATGGCACTTCTCCATCTCGCCGCGCCCTGGGCCCGGCGGGAGGGGCGGCCGCTCGTGGTGTTCACCGTCGATCACGGGCTGCGGCCCCGCGAGGAGATCGGCCGCGAAATCGCCCTGGTGCGTCGCGCGGCCGAGCGGCTCGGCCTGCCCCACCGCGTGCTGCCCTGGCGCGGCTGGACGGGGCGCGGCAACCTGCAGGCGGCGGCGCGCGCGGCCCGTTACCGTCTTCTCGCCGAGGCAGCGCGCGAGGAAGGCGCGGCGGCGGTGCTTCTGGGGCATACGCAGGACGATCAGGCCGAGACCGTGCTGATGCGCCTTGGGCGCGGCGCCGGCGCGAGAGGGCTTTCCGCCATGATGCCGCGCAGTGCGCGGGAGGGGATGATCTGGCTGCGGCCGCTCCTCGGAACCGGACGCGAGGCGCTGCGGGCGTGGCTCGAGGCACGGGAGATCGTCTGGGCGGAGGACCCTTCGAACGCCGAGACCGCCTTCGAACGGATCCGCACTCGTCAGGCTCTGGACCGGCTCCGCGAGGCCGGGATCGACCCGGCGGCCTTCGCCCTGACTGCGCGGCGTCTCGCCCGGGCCGATGCCGCGCTGGAGGCGACGACCGACGCGCTCGTGCGCACGGCACTGAGGGTACGGCCTGCCGGCAGTGTCGCGCTCGATCCTGCCGCCTTCCTGGCTGCCCCGGAAGAAGTCGCCCTGCGTCTTCTGATGCGGGTGCTTGCCAGGCTCGGCCGCCTGCCGCGCCATCGCGAGGCCGAGGCGGCGCTGGAACGGCTGAGGCAGGGCGAGAGGCTGACGCTCGGCCAGTGCCTCGTCAGACCCGGGGAGGACGGCATCCGCATCATCCGCGAATGGCGCCATGCGGAAGGAGCGATGCTGCCGCCGGGGCCGTGGGACCGGCGCTGGGAGATCCGCCCGTCTCCCGGCGCGGTGATGCCGCCCCCTGCCGAGCGGCCCCGCGTCGCAGCGCTCGGCCCGGCCGGGCTCGCCGAGCTCCGCCGCCGTCTTGCCGGGGAAGCTCGCCCCTTCCGCCTGCCCGCCGCCGTCACCGGGGCCGAACTCGAGGCGTCGCCTGCTCTCAGGGCGGCGGATGGCCGCCTCGTCGCCGTGCCCCTTGCAGGCTGGGCCCTGCCCGAGGGGCGGATCTGGCGTGCCGAATTGCGGATCACCGCCGACGATTTCGTGAGGTCCAACTTATCGCATTGAAAGCCCCGGCCCGAAGCATATGTTAGGGGCGACGCAACCCGGCCCGATGACGAATCGCCCGCGGCGCCGCCCGGCCCCAGGCCCCGAGAGCAAAGGGGCAGCCGAGGCAGATCCGGGGGGCGGCGTCGGGCAGACGAGGAGAGCTTTCCGTGGGAAACGCACGCAACCTGGCCTTCTGGGCCGTCCTCTTTCTTCTGATCGTCGCCCTGTTCAACCTCTTCGCCAACGGGGCGATGGAAGCCGGACGCGGCAAGATCACCTTTTCCGACTTCATGCAGCGTGTCGAGAGCGGTGATGTCAATCACGTCACCATCGACGGCGAGAAGATCTATGTCCGCACCAATGACGGGCGCGAATTCGTCACCGTGCGGCCCGACAACACCGACGTGACCGACAAGCTTCTTGCCAAGGGCGTCGATATCGAGGCCAGGCCGCAGGACGAGAACGGGCTTCTCTATACCTTCCTCAACTTCTGGCTGCCGGTCCTGCTCCTCATTGGCGTGTGGATCTTCTTCATGAACCGGATGCAGGGCCGCGGCGGCGGCGGGGCGATGGGTTTCGGCAAGTCTCGTGCCAAGCTGCTGACCGAGAAGCACGGCAAGGTGACCTTCGACGATGTCGCCGGCATCGACGAGGCCAAGGAGGAGCTGGAGGAGATCGTCGAGTTTCTCAAGAACCCGCAGAAATTCTCGCGCCTCGGCGGCAAGATCCCCAAGGGCGCGCTGCTCGTCGGTCCGCCGGGCACCGGCAAGACGCTTCTTGCCCGCGCCATTGCCGGCGAGGCGGGCGTGCCCTTCTTCACCATCTCCGGTTCGGACTTCGTCGAGATGTTCGTCGGTGTCGGTGCCTCCCGCGTGCGCGACATGTTCGAACAGGCCAAGAAGAACGCGCCCTGCATCGTCTTCATCGACGAGATCGACGCGGTGGGCCGGCACCGGGGCATCGGCTATGGCGGCGGCAATGACGAGCGCGAGCAGACGCTGAACCAGCTTCTCGTCGAGATGGACGGTTTCGAGGCCAATGAGGGCGTGATCATCGTCGCGGCCACCAACCGGCCCGACGTGCTCGACCCGGCGCTTCTGCGCCCCGGCCGCTTCGACCGCCAGATCCAGGTGCCGAACCCCGACATCAAGGGGCGCGAGAAGATCCTTCAGGTCCATGCCCGCGGCAAGCCGCTCGGCCCCGATGTCGATCTGAGGATCATCGCCCGCGGCACGCCGGGCTTCTCGGGCGCCGATCTCGCCAACCTCGTCAACGAGGCGGCGCTGATGGCGGCACGGGCTGGGCGGCGCTTCATCACCATGGAGGATTTCGAGAACGCCAAGGACAAGGTGATGATGGGCGCCGAGCGCCGTTCGATGGTGATGAGCGAGGACGAGAAGAAACTGACCGCGTATCACGAGGCGGGCCATGCCATCGTCGGCCTCAACGTCCCCGAGCACGACCCGATCCACAAGGCGACGATCATTCCCCGCGGCCGGGCGCTGGGACTGGTGCTGAGCCTGCCCGAGCGCGATCAGCTCTCGATCACCAAGCAGAAGCTCAAGTCGAAGATCGCGATGGCAATGGGCGGCAAGGTCGCCGAGGAGATGATCTTCGGGCCCGACCGGGTGACCTCGGGGGCGGCTTCGGACATCCAGCAGGTTACGAAGATCGCCCGCGCCATGGTCACCCAGTATGGCATGAGCGAGAAGCTCGGCAATATCGACTACGCCAACGAACAGCAGAGCTATCTCGGCGCCTATTCCGGCGGATCGGTGATCTCGCCCGAGACCCAGAAGCTGATCGACGAGGAAGTGAAGAAGATCGTCGACGAGGGTTACGAGACGGCACGGCGGATCCTGACCGAGAAGCGCGAGGATCTCGAGCGGCTGGCGCAGGGCCTGCTCGAATACGAGACGCTCACGGGCGAGGAGATTCACAAGGTCATCCGCGGCGAGCCGCTCGACCGCAGCGACGACGAGGAGGGCGGCGACAGCGAAACCGGCAAGATCGCCGCGCTGCCGTCGGTGCCCAAACGCCGCCGCCGCCGCGACAGCGAGGCGGAGGGCGAAGGCCCGGCGCCCGAGCCGACCAGCTGAACGGGACATCGCCTGTCGAAGGGAGAGCGAAACGGAAGGGCACCTCGCGGGGTGCCCTTTCGTCGTGGGAATGGCTCCGCAATGATCCTGCGCCGGCTGTGACAGCCGGGTGCGGCGGGAGAGCGGGTCGTGGCCGTTACCGCCGCTGTCCGGTGCATGTCGGGCGCCGGGGCAGCGTGCCTTCCGCAGCGCGTCTCCGGTTCCGCCTCAGGCGGCCACATACACGGACTGCCGGGGCGGCTGCGGTCGCGCGGCCGCCCCGGCGGCGCGGAGGGATGGATGAGGCGTGAAGGGAATATCGAGGCCGGAAGCCGATCGCGGGGGTGCCCGCCGGCACCGGCAGGAAGCGGGTTCCCGGCCGGCCTGCCGCATTCACCGGGGCCGCGCTCCGGCCCGCACGGCGCCAACCGAATTCGAGAAGGCGCTGGTCGAAACCCGTTCTCCTGCGGCTTCACGCCGGCAACGGAAGCAGGTTGTCGGGGCTGGCGAAGATTCACGGCACATGCGCAGCGGAGCGGACGAAGGAAATGTCGGGGTTCGCGTCCGAAACGGGGCGGTGCCATGCCTCTGCCGCGCTGGCGGGCCCCTGCATGGGGATGGTGGCATTCGCGTCCCGAGCACGGGAAGGCGACGGCAGGGAGGAAGATGTTGTCCCGATCGTCGCCCGGCCGCACCGGTCGGCCTCGGTTCCGGTTCCGTCATGGTGGGCCGACCGACCCGCACACCGGCGGCGGCAACAGCCGCGGGCAAGGGAAGGGCGTTCCGGTTGCAGCTCTGTCGAGGAATGACAAAGGGCGCTGCATCCCATCGCCGCCGGCTGTTCCGGGCGACCCGATGGCCGGGGCTCATCATGGAGGCCCTTCACGGGCGCACCAGCCGTGCCGGCCCGCCATGGCGGTGGCGGATTGATCTTGACGCCCGTTCCTGTTCCAATCCGGTTGTCGCGGAGAGACGGTGCAATGACGGAAGGGGGCGCGGATGATCCGGGGGTTTGCCTGCAGGAACGGGGATCTCCGCCCTCTGCCGATCGAACCGGAGGGCGGCGTGGCTGCGGAGCCGGTCCTGCCCGAAGATCTTGTCTGGATAGATCTCGTGCAGCCGACGATGGAGGAGACGGCGGCGATCGAGGCTGCGCTGGGGCTCGAGATCCCCAGCTTCGAGGCGATGCGCGAGATCGAGATCTCCTCGCGCCTCGTGCGCCGCGACGACGTGCTCTTCATGACGGCCAACATCCCCGCCAACAGGGGAGCCTGGCTCGAGAACGGTCCCGTGACCTTCATCCTTGCGCCGGACCGGCTCCTGACGCTCCGCTATCACGCGCCGCGCCCATTCGACACGTTGCCTGCCCGCATCCGCCGGCTGGGTCTCGACTGCGCCGCGCCGGCTCCGGTGCTCGTGGCACTGTTCGAAACGGTGGTCGATGATCTTGCGGACATGGTGGAGGAGGTCGGTCGCCGTATCGAGGAGCTCTCCCGCGCGGTCTTCGCCGGCAATGGCGAGGGCCCGGACGCGGCCGAGGAACGTGCGCTCGACGATGTGCTCGGGGCGATCGGCCGCGCCGATGACGCACTCTCGAAGCTGCGCGAGTCCCTCGCCACTTTCGGGCGTGTCGCCGGCTTCCTCGTCCGCCAGCCGGACGGGGGCGGCCTCGATGCCGCTCTCGAGCGGCGGATGCAGACTGTGATCGAGGATGCGCGCTCCCTCGTCGATCACACCGCTTTCCTCGCCGGCAAGATCACCTTCCTGCTCGACGCGACCATGGGGCTGATCAACATCGAGCAGAACGCCATCATCAAGATCTTCTCGGTGGTGGCGGTGGTGTTCCTGCCGCCGACGCTGATCGCGTCGATCTACGGCATGAACTTCCGCCACATGCCGGAGCTCGACTGGCCCTGGGGTTACCCGCTGGCTCTCGGGGCGATGGTGCTCTCGGCGATCCTGCCCTGGCTCTATTTCAGGTGGCGCGGATGGATGTGAAACCGCCGCCGCTCAGATCCGCTCGTTGGTATAGCGGCGCAGCTCGCGTCGGGCGATGACGCGACGGTGAACCGCATCGGGCCCGTCGGCGAGGCGCAGCGTGCGCAGGTTGACCCATTGGCGCGCGAGCGGCGTATCCTGGCTCAGGCCCTGGGCGCCGTGCATCTGCATCGCCTCGTCCGTCACCCTGAGAGCCACTTCCGGCGCCTTCACCTTGATCATCGAGATCCACGGCGCCGCGGCCTTGAGGTCGCCCTGATCCATCATCCAGGCGGCCTTGAGGCACAGCAACCGCGCCTGCTCGATCGCCATGCGGCTCTCGGCGATGATGTCGAAATTGGCACCCAGCCGGGCGAGACGTTCCCCGAAGGCCTCGCGCGAGAGTGCGCGCCGGTTCATCAGCTCGAGCGCCCGCTCCGCCTGGCCGATGGCCCGCATCGCGTGGTGGATCCGCCCCGGCCCGAGCCGCCCCTGGGCGATCTCGAAGCCGCGCCCTTCCCCGAGGATCAGGTTCTCGACCGGCACGCGCACATCGGTGAAACGGATGTGCATGTGCCCGTGCGGGGCGTCATCATGGCCGAAGACTTCCATCGGCCTGAGCACCTCGACTCCGGGCGTGTCCGCAGGCACGAGAATCATTGAATGCTGCTCGTATTTGCCCCGGTCGGGGTCGGGTGTGTGGACCATGACGATATAGATCGCGCAGCGCGGGTCTCCCGCTCCGGTGGCCCACCATTTCTCGCCGTTGAGGACGTATTCGTCCCCCTCGCGCACGCAGGACATGGAAATGTTGGTCGCATCCGAGGAGGCGACGCCGGGTTCCGTCATCAGATAGGCCGAGCGGATGCGCCCTTCGAGCAGCGGTTCGAGCCAGCGCTCCTTCTGTTCGGGGCTGCCGTAACGTTCGAGCACCTCCATGTTGCCCGTGTCGGGCGCGTTGCAGTTGAAGACTTCGGCGGCCAGATGGCTCTTGCCCATCTCCTCCGCAAGATAGGCATATTCGACCGTGGTCAGCCCCGGGCCGCGATCGCTGTCCGTCAGCCAGAGATTCCACAACCCTTCGGCCTTCGCCTTCGCCTTGAGCCCTTCGAGAATCTCGGTCTGCCGCTCGGTGAACTGCCAGCGGTCTCCCTTGGGGACTTCGGCAAGAAATTCCTCATCCGCAGGCATGATCTCCTCGCGGATCATCTGGGTGAGGCGGGCATGAATCGGCGCGAGGCGCTCCGTCATTCCAAGATCCATCCGGGCAGCCATGGTTCCCTCCCTCTCTTCGTTGCCACATGAACGAAACGCCTCCCGGCCGCGGCTGTCAATCGGGGGAGTAGGATGGCGCAGCCGGGCGACGCAACGTCATCGCGCCGCCCATCCGCCAACGCTTGATCCTGTCCACCGCATTGCCTTCAATGCCTCCCGAGGAGAGGGAGGTGCACATGGGAGAGAACGGCATGATGGCCGACCCGCACCGGCTTGACCGGGAGGTGCTCGGCCCGTGGCTGGCGGCGCGGATCGATGGCTTCGGCACGCTCGAGCGGATCGAGAAGTTCGGCACCGGCCAGTCCAACCCCACCTACCTCGTCGAGGCGACGGGTGGGCGTTTCGTGCTCAGGGCCAAGCCGCCGGGCCGGCTGCTGAAATCGGCCCATCAGGTGGACCGGGAATTCCGCGTCATGCAGGCTCTGGCCGCCACGGACGTGCCGGTGCCGAAGGTGCATCTTCTGGTGGCGGAAGCGGAAAGTCCGATCGGCCGGATGTTCTTCGTTATGGACCATGTGCCGGGACGCATCTTCTGGGATCCGGCCCTGCCCGAACTCGCCCCGGAGGAGCGCGGCGCGATCTACGATGCGATGAATGCCACCCTCGCTGCGCTGCACGATGTCGATGTGAACGCCGTCGGGCTCGCCGATTTCGGCAGGCCGGGCAACTATTTCGCGCGTCAGACGAAGCGCTGGTCCGACCAGTATCGTGTCTCCGCCCTCGATCCCGACCCGCGGATGGAGCGGCTCATGGCCTGGCTTGCCGACCATCTGCCGGAGGATGACGGGCAGGTCGCCCTCGTGCATGGCGACTGGCGGCTCGACAACATGATCTTCGCCCCCGAGGCGACCCGGGTGGCGGCTGTGATCGACTGGGAGCTCTCGACCCTTGGTCACCCCTATGCCGATCTCGCCTATCAGTGCATGCAGTGGCGGTTGCCCCATGAGGCCGGCATGCGCGGCCTTGGCGGGCTCGACCGCAAGGCCCTCGGCCTGCCGACGGAGGAGGAATATGTCGCCGCCTATTGCCGCCGCCGCGGCATCGCCGGCATCGAGGGTTGGGAATTCTACCTCGCCTTCGCCTTCTTCCGCCTCGCCGCGATCCTCGAGGGGGTGGTGCGCCGGGCCCATGACGGCAATGCCTCGAACCCCGAGACGGCACGGCGCTATGCCGAGGCGATTCCGATCCTCGCCGAAATGGCGCTCGACGTGATCGACCGGGCCGCCGCCTGAGAGCCGCGGCAGGGCGGAGGCGGGGAAGGAAAGACCTTCCTTTCCCGCTCCATGGCCGAAGATGGGGTCGGGTCAGGCCTCGGCCAGCGCCCGGACGATCGGGGCGAAATCGGCGGCCTTGAGCGATGCGCCGCCGACGAGCCCGCCATCGACATCGGCCACGGCAAAGATCTCGGCTGCGTTGCCCGGCTTGACCGAACCGCCGTAAAGCAGGGGGATGTCGGCGGCGGCGGCCCCGTGGGCGGCCACGAGCTGCTCGCGCATGAAGGCATGCACCTCGGCGATCTCGCCGGTGGTCGGGGTGCGGCCGGTGCCGATGGCCCAGACGGGTTCGTAGGCGATGACGGTATTGTCCGCCGTCGCGCCTGCGGGCACCGAGCCCGCGAGCTGCCGGCCGATCACCTCGAGCGTCCGGCCGGCATCGCGTTCGGCCTCGGTTTCGCCGACGCAGATGATGGCGACGAGCCCTGCCCGCCGCGCCGCCAGCGCCTTGGCGGAGACGAGGGCGTCATCCTCGCCATGGTCGGCCCGGCGCTCGGAATGGCCGAGGATGACATGACTTGCCCCGGCATCGGCCAGCATCTCGGCGGCAATGTCGCCGGTATGGGCGCCCGAGGGCGCCGGGTGACAGTCCTGTCCGCCGACGGCGATTCCCGTGCCCTCGGCCTTTCGGGCCATCAGAGGCAGCAGGGTGAAGGGCGGGCAGATCAGCACTTCGGGTCGCGAATCGATGTCTGTGATCGCGGCGGCCAGCGAATCGATCTCGCTCAGATCGGCCCCGAGCCCGTTCATCTTCCAGTTTCCGGCAGCAATCTTGCGCGCCATGCCTCTCTCCCTCATGTGAATCCGCAAGCGAAGGGCCGGCTCGTCCGGCCCGATCGGCAGAGAAATAGCCTCTCGAGGCCCGCAGGGCGAGAGGGACCGATGCCACACCCTGCCGCCGTGAGGGCCAATGGCGGATTTTCTGTGATTTCCCTCTTGCGCTGGGGTTATTGATGTCCTAGATGGTGCTTCGCCGGCGGGGCTGGGGGTTGGTTCTCTGGTTTTGCTGGCTGGGTTAAGCGGCCTTCGGGTTATTCCTGTTGGTGGGATTTCTTGAAGGTTTGCGTTGGTTTCCCATATGGGGCATGCGCTGGCGATGCTCGCCGAGGTTGGTGGGTATGGCTGGTTGTTTGTC
>WFPA01000112.1 GCA_015487815.1 Albidovulum sp. | reverse complement strand
TCGACCTTGCCGCCCTGCCCGACCGCGTGAGCGTGCTCGGCGACCCCGTCTCGCCCTGGCGGCTCCTCGAACGGGCCGGAAAGGTCTATGCCGTCTCCTCGCAGCTCGGCTTCGAGGCCATCCTCGCCGGGCACCGGCCGGTGCTCTTCGGCGCACCCTTTCATGCCGGCTGGGGGCTCAGCGACGATCGCGGCCCGGTGCCCGACCGGCGCGGCCGCAAGCTGACGCCCGAAGCGCTCTTCGCCGCCGCGATGATCCTCGCCCCGCTCTGGCATGACCCGGTGCGGGGCGAGATCTGCCCGCTCGAGCGGGTGATCGACCGGCTGGAAGCGCGCGTCCGGGCCTTCCGCCAGGACCGGACAGGACACATCGCCCACGGCATGCGGCTGTGGAAGCGGCGTTTTCTGGCCGACATCCTCACTCCGCCGGCGGGCCGGCCGCCGCGCTTCATCGACGCGCCCGACAAGGCGGTGCGGGCGGCGGCGCGCGAAGGGCGTTCTCTCCTCGTCTGGGCCCGGGCGGCGACGCCCACTCTCGAAGAAGCCGCCCGCGCAGCGGATGTGCCGCTTGTCAGGGTCGAGGACGGCTTCCTGCGCTCGCCCGGGCTCGGCGCGGCGCTGGTACCGCCGCTCTCGATCGTGCTTGACGATTGCGGCATCTATTACGACCCCTCGCGCCCCTCCCGCCTCGAGGCGCTGATCGCCGCCTCGCCCGATCTGCCCGAAACCGCCCTCGCCCGGGCCGAGCGGCTGCGGCGGGCGATCGTCGATCTCGGCCTCAGCAAATACAATCTCGGCGCCCCCGTCAGCCTGCCGAAAGAGGCGGGCCGGCCGCTGATCCTCGTGCCGGGGCAGGTGGAGGACGACGCTTCGATCCTGAAAGGCGCCGGCGAAGTGCGGACCAACCGGGCGCTGCTCGCGGCGGTGCGCGCTGCCCGGCCCGAGGCCTTCATCGTCTACAAGCCCCACCCCGATGTCGAGGCGGGGCTGCGGCCCGGCCGGGTCGAGGCGGAGGCGCTGCACCAGCTGGCCGATCTGGTGGTGACCGGCGCCGATCCGGCGCGGCTTCTCGGGCAGGTGGACGAGGTGTGGACCATCACCTCGCTTCTGGGTTTCGAGGCGCTTCTGCACGGCCGCCCCGTCACCACGCTCGGCGCCCCCTTCTATGCCGGCTGGGGGCTGACGCGCGATCTCGGCCCGGTGCCTGCGCGGCGGCGCCGGCGCGTGCCGCTTGCCGGGCTCGTCCATGCCGCCCTCATCGACTATCCGCGCTATTACGACCCGCTGACCGGCAGCGTGGTGGCGGCCGAGGATGTGCTGTGGCGCCTTGCCCGCGGCGAAGGCTGGCCGACCGGCCGGGGGCACCGGCTCCTCGCCCGGCTTCAGGGGGCCTTCGCCTCATGGGCCTGGCTCTGGCGCTGAGGCCGGGGCCTGTTCCGCCTTCCCTCGCGATGCCGGAAGGCGCCGCCGGCGTTCGCGGCGGCATCGCGCGCCGGGCGCCTCCGCCCGCCCCTGCCCGGCCCTGGACGCACACGACAAGCGGAGGGCATGAGGACCCCGTCCTGCCCCTGCCGGCGCGGCCGCTTCCGGAGCGGGCGCTGGCTCTCATGGATGACCGCGTCTTCCGGGGCCTTGCCAGACGCCGGGTGATCCCGGCCCGGAAGGGGGCGCGGGTTCTGCCAGTGGCGCAGCTTTCGGTACCGCCTCCTCACCAGCTACGCACCCCATCAGTAACGCACGAGGACGGTTTCCCTGCGCGGCGCGGCCATGGGCGCGAGCGACGGATCTTCGCCTCCAGCCCTCTTCTCCCCTTCGGAACGTGCCCCCTTTCGGAACGTGATCCGCGACGAGCAGGTGCGCCCGGACGCCACAAGGCCCGGGCCCGATGACGGGGAACCCGTCCCGGGCGAACGCTGGAAACGCGCCCCATCAGTAACGCACGGCGGCGGTTTCCCTGCGCGGCGCGGCCATGGGCACGAGCGACGGTTCTTCGCCTCCAGCCCTCTTCGCCCATTCGGAACGTTGTCCGCGACGGGCGGGTGCGCCCGGACGCCACAAGGCCCGGGCCCGATGACGGGAACCCGTCCCGGGCGAACGCTGGAAACGCACCCCATCAGTAACGCACGGCGGCGGTTTCCCTGCGCGGCGCGGCCATGGGCACGAGCGACGGTTCTTCGCCTGCAGCCCTCTTCGCCCATTCGGAACGTTGTCCGCGACGGGCGGGTGCGCCCGGACGCCACAAGGCCCGGCCCCGATGACGGGAACCCGTCCCGGGCGAGCGCTGGAAGCGCACCCCACCAATAACGCACGGCGGCGGTTCCCCTGCGCGGCGCAGCCATGGGCACGAGCGACGGATCTTCGCCTGCAGCCCTCTTCGCCCTTTCGGAACATGGCCCGCGACGGGCGGGTTCCCCCGGTTGCCACGAAGCCCGGGCCCGATGACGAGCCCCCGGACGAGATACCGTCCGCCAGCGCCACCATCTCCTCCGTCCGGGGCACCGCGGGCCGACCGTTTCGCGGCCCGTCACGCGCCGGTGGACGTTCCCTTCCCCAGCCAGCGCCGCGACGCCGCGATCAGCCGGCGCGTCGAGGGGTCGAGCGCGGCGAGGCGCGCCTCCTCGGGCCTTTCGTCGTCGAGAAGCGGAAAGAGCGCCTCGGCGATCTTCTTGCCGTGCTCGACGCCCCACTGGTCGAAGGGGTTGATGCCGAGCAGCATCGCCTCGACGAAGACCCGGTGCTCCCAGAGCGCGAGCAGCCGCCCCATCATCGCCGGGTCGAGCCGCTCCATCATCAGCATCACCGACGGGCGGTTGCCCGGGCAGCGGCGCCAGGCGATTTCCTGCTCGATGCGGTGCGCCGGCACGCCGGCAGCCTCGAGGCGGCGGCGCAAGGTGGCGTCGTCGGAGCCGAAGGCCAGCACCTCGGCCTGGGCGAAGGCATTGGCCAGGAGCTTGTTGTGACAGTCGCAATCGCGCACGCGGTCTACCTCGGGGGCCACGGGCACGATGAACTCGACCGGGATCACATGGGTGCCCTGGTGGAACAGCTGGAAGAAGGCGTGCTGGGCCGAGGTGCCCCGGTCGCCCCACACCGCCATGCCCGAATGGGCCTCGAGCGGGGCGCCCTCTGCGGTCACCCCCTTGCCGTTCGATTCCATCTCGAGCTGCTGGAGATGGGAGGCGAAAAGCCGCATCCGCTCGCTGTAGGGGATGATGGCCCGCGAGGGATGGCCGCAGGCGCTGCCATGCCAGATGCCGGTGAGCGCCAGCAGCACCGGCAGGTTCCGCGCGAAGGGGGCGGTGTGGAAATGCCGGTCCATGGCCGCGCCGCCGGCGAGGAATTCGCCGAAACGCTCGGCCCCGATCGCCAGCATCAGCGGCAGGCCCACCGGCCCCCAGACCGAATAACGCCCGCCGACATAGGCGCCATAGGTGAAGATCTGCGCCTCGGGCACGCCGAAGGCCGCCGCCTTCTCCGGCCGGCTGGTGAGCGCCACGAGATGGGCCGCCACCCCCTCGGGCCCCAGCTCGGCGCGCAACCAGTCCTTCGCCGCCCGGGCATTGTCGAGCGTCTCGGGGGTGGTGAAGCTCTTCGAGGAGACGAGAACGAGGGTCTCGGCCGGATCGAGCCCCTGGAAGGCCTCGTTGAAGGCGCCGTCGTCGATATTGGCAAGAAAGCGGATCTCGGGCCCGTCGGCAAAGGCCCCAAGCGCCCGGCACAGCATGCGCGGGCCGAGATCGGAGCCGCCGATGCCGACATTGACCACCGCCCGGATCGGCCGCCCCCCATGGCCGCAGATGCGCCCCGCACGCACATCCTCGGCAAAACGGGCCATGCGCGCCCGCTCGGCGAGGATGGCGGGCATGACCGGGGTGCCGTTGGCGGCATAATCCGCCTCGGGGCCCGCCCTGAGCGCCATGTGCAGCGCCGGGCGGCCCTCGCTGAGATTGACGGGTTCGCCGGCAAAGAGCGCCTCGCGCCGGGCGGCGAGATCCATGCGCTCGACCAGATCGAACAGAAGTGCGAGGGCCGGCCGGTCGATATGGGTCTTGGAGAAGTCGAGCAGGAAGCCTTCGCCCTCGAAGGAAAAGTCCTCGGCACGACGCGGATCCTCGGCAAAGAGCACGCTGATCGTGGGCGCCAGCATGGCCCGCGCCCTGAGCGCCCGCCACAGCGCCCCGATCTCGGCCTGCCGGCCCGAGAGATCTGCCGCTCCGCCGCTTCGCGTCATCAGATCCATGTTCATGTCATCCCGGATATGCAAAATGCCTGAACACGAGGTTAATGCAGATCGTTCGCATCCGTCCTGAAGAAATCGCTGCCCTTGAGTGTCCCTTTTCCGGTTCCCAACCCGATCCGCCACTTCGTGGCCCACAATGACACAAATCGATCATGAATGCATTTCGGGCGTGGTGATGGCCCGAAGCGGGCGTCGAAGAGGCATCAGCGGCCTTCTCTCAGCGCCAGCTCGTCGGCAAGGAGCGCCCGCACCGCCGCAAGCGGCACATCCTCGGCGATGAAGGCCGCGCCGATGTCGCGGGCGAGGACGAAACGCAGCTTGCCGCCACGGACCTTCTTGTCCTGCATCATCAGACCGATCAGCGCCTCGGCATCGGGCAGATCGCCGGGAATGTCGGCCAGCGAGCGCTTCATGCCCATGCGTTCGAGATGCTGGCGCACCCGGCTGGGCGCTTCCTGGGAACACAGACCGAGACGGGCGGAGAGCTCGAATGCCAGCGCGCAGCCGATCGCCACTCCCTCGCCATGCAGAAGCCGGTCCGAATAACCTGTCGCCGCCTCGAGGGCATGGCCGAAGGTATGGCCGAGATTGAGCAGCGCCCGCTCCCCGGTCTCGCGCTCGTCACGGGTGACGATCCCGGCCTTGATCTCGACCGATCGGCGCACCGCCAGCGCCCGCACCGCCCTCTGTCCCGCCGCAAGGCCCGGCCCGTATTCCTCGAGCCAGCCGAAGAATTCGGCATCGCCCAGAAGACCGTATTTCACCACCTCGCCGTAACCGGCAAGCAGGTCCCGCGGCTCCAGGGTGTCGAGCACGCCGATGTCGGCCAGCACCAGCGAAGGCTGGTGAAAGGCGCCGACAAGGTTCTTGCCCCGGGGGGAGTTGATGCCGGTCTTGCCGCCGACCGAACTGTCCACCTGGGCAAGCAGCGTGGTCGGGATCTGCACGAAGCGCACGCCCCGGCGCAGGATGGCTGCAGCGAAACCGGCAAGATCGCCGATCACCCCGCCACCGAAGGCCGCCACCATGTCGCCCCGCTCGGCCTGTCTTTCGAGGAGCCATTCGACGGTCTGTTCGAGGTGACGCCAGCTCTTGGTCGCCTCGCCCGGCGGCAGGGTCAGCACCTCGGCGGCGATGCCGGCCGCCGAGAGCCCTTCCTCGAGGGCAGCAAGATGGAGCCCGGCGACCGTCTCTTCGGTGATGACGAACAGCTTCGGCCGGGCGAGAAGCGGAGCGATCTCCTCCCCCGCCCGTGCCAGGAGCCCGTAGCCGATCCGCACGTCATAGGCCCTGTCCCCGAGGGGCACATGCACGGTCTCGACCGCGGCCCCGGCGGCAGCCGGGCGAGGGGTCCGGTCGGCGAGAGAGGTGGTGTCTCGGGTCATGTGATCGTCTCCAGAACGGACGCGCGGCCAGGATCGGCATGGGCGCGCAGGGCATCGCGCACGCGACAGGCCATCTCGTCAACGGTAAGGTCGGGCACCGCCTTCACCCGGATGTCGGCCATCCGGTAGAGCGGCACCCGCTCCTCGTGAAGCCGCGTCAGCGTGGCGAAGGGATCCTCGGTCCGCAGGAGCGGGCGCGTGTCCTTGCGCTTCACCCGTTCCCACAGAAGATCGAGATCGGCATCAAGCCAGACAGACACGCCGTGACGGGAGATGAGCGCGCGATTTTCGGGTTGCAGCCAGAGCCCGCCCCCGGTCGAGAGCACCACCGGCGGCCCGGCAAGGAGGCGGCGCAGAACCTGGGTTTCCCGATCGCGGAAGAAGGCTTCGCCATGCGCGGCGAAGATCTCGGCGATGGAGCAGCCGGCGGCGGCCTCGATCTCGCGGTCGGTATCGAGAAAGGGCGCGTCGAGGAGCCGGGCCAGCGCCATTCCGACCGCGGTCTTGCCGGCCCCCGGCATGCCCACGAGGGCCACCGTCCGCCGCAATCGCTCTGCCCTCTCCCGTCGTGTCATCGGACGCCGACACCCCTTCGTGCATTGGTCGGCACAATGAATCACATCTTGCCGGTGGCGACAATGGCGAAGCGCCACCTGGATGAGCGCATCCGAGGCGAAAGCTTGCACAACTTCGTGCACCGGCCGGCTTGGCGCTTTCCCCCGCCCGCCGCTTTCAATAGGATGGCCGCCGGAGCCTCCCATCCGCGGAGGACAGGCCCGAAGGCAGCAGCGGGAGAGGGAAGACACACGAATGAAACGGCTCACGAAACTTCTTCTCCTTCTGGCCGTGGCCGCTCTCCTGGCCCTCACGGCCTATGCCATTCTCGGCGATCTGACCCCCGAGCAGCAGGAAAGCGAACAGGTGCTGACCATCCCGCTCGAGTAAACCCTCCATTTCATGCCGGAATTCCCCATGGCCCGACGCGCCCGTCACCCTCCCCGCCTCAGCAGCGCGATCCTCGCGGGGATCGTGGCCGCGGGCCTGACCGGCGCAGGCACGGTCCGGGCGGCACCACCGCGCTCGGCGATCAACTGGCTCTCCGATACGGTGCGCGCGCCGGCCCTGCCGGACAGCACGCCCGCACCTGCCCTGCCGCCGGCCGGTTTCCGGCGCGGGCAACCGCCCGGCCAGACGGCCCCGGCCATGACCGACCCGGCGGCAGGCGGGGTTCATGACGGGGTGCGGTTCCTGCCCGAAAGCCCTGCCGAGGCACCGATCGAGGCCGGCCCCATCGCTCCGGCGCGCAAGGACGGGGTCGGGCTCGTCTCGGCGGTGCAGGTCGGCCTGCCCACGGATTTCTGGGCCGGTGCGCCACGCACCGCCGTCATCGACCGCATCGCCCGCAGCGCTCCCCTGGCCTCTCCCGCCCTCATGGGGCTCCTGCGGCGGATCCTGATCGCCGAAATGACCCCGCCCGGGGGGCGCGAGCCGCCGGCTGCGCTCCTTCTGGCGCGGGTGGACAAGCTGCTCGAGCGCGGCATGGTCGAAGAGGCGCAGGGGCTTCTCGAGCGGGCCGGCCCCGAGGAACCCGCGCTCTTCCGCCGCTGGTTCGACGCCTCCCTCCTCCTCGGACAGGTCGATCGGGCCTGCGCGGCGCTGCGGCTCCAGCCGGGGCTTTCCACCGCCCTGCCGGCGCGGATCTTCTGTCTCTCGCGCACGGGGGACTATGACGCCGCCGTCGTCACCTTCACCACCGCCGAGGCGCTGGGGCTGATCTCGGGGCCGAAGGCCGATCTCATCGCCCTTTTCCTCGATCCCGTGGCCTATGGCGACGCACCGAAGCCGGCCCCCTCCGCGCCGCTCACCCCGCTCGAATTCGTCATGCGCGAGATTCTCGACCTGCCCCGGTCCGAATCGCTGCCGCTGGCCTTCGCCCATTGGGACCTTCAACCCCATCAACCCTGGCGGCGCCGCCTCGAGGCGGCCGAGCGGCTGGCCCGTGCCCATGCCCTCGACCCGAACCGGCTGATGGCGCTCTACATGGAGAGCCGACCGCCGGCCTCGGGCGGGGTCTGGGACCGGGTGACGATGGTGCAGGCACTCGATCGGGCGCTGATCGCGGCCGACCGCGGCAAGGTGGCCGAAGCGCTGCCGGCCCTGTGGCACGCGATGCGGCAGGCGGGGCTCGGGCCGGCCTTCGCCCGCGCCGCGGCACCCCGGCTCGTCGCCCTCGGCCCGATCGACGGGACCGAGGCCCGCGCCGCGCTGCGCGAGATCCTGCTTCTGGATCACGACACCCCTCTGCCCCGCTGGCTCAGGCCGCCCCTCGCCGACCCGCGCACGGCCTTCCTCCTCGCGCTCGAGGACGGGCTGGCGCTGCCGCCTCCACCGGCCGGATCCGGCGCTCTGGGCGAAGCCGTGGCCCGCGCCTTCGCCCGCGTGCAGGCCGTGCCATCACTGGCCCGGGGAAAGCTCGAGCCGGGCGCCGCTTCACGTCAGCCAGCGCTCCAGAACCTGCCGACCCCATCCCGTGCCGACGGCACAGCGCGGCCGCAGGCATCGGCCGAACCGGAACCTCCGCTCGGCCTCGCGGTGCTCGACGGGCTCGTCGCTCTCTCCGGCCCGCCACTGCTCGATCCGGTAGCGGTGACGCGGGGTCTGAAGGCGCTGCGCCGTGCCGGCTTCGAAGGCGCGGCCCGCAAGGCCGCCATCGATCTGCTGCTGCTCGCCCCGCACCCGGTGGCCGAGGGCGCCACCACCGCGCCCGCCCCGGGCCGATGAGCACCGGGCGGCTGATCGAAACCTTCCTCGAGGCGCTGCATGCCGAAAGCGGGGCGGCGCTCAACACCCTTCTGGCCTATCGTCACGATCTGGAGGACTACACCGGCTTTCTCGCCCGCAAGGGCCGCGATCCGCTTGCCGCCGGGCGCGCCGACATCGAGGAATGGCTTGCCCGCCTCGCCGATCTCGGACTGAGCGCCGCAACTCGCAGCCGCCGCCTTTCCGCAATCCGCCGCTTCCATCGTTTCCTGTGGGAGGAAGGGCTCAGGAAGGATGACCCGACCCGCGCCCTCGCCCCGCCCCGGCGCACGCCGCCGCTGCCGAGGACGCTTGCGCCCGAGGATGTCCGCAAGCTGATCGACGCCGCCGCGTCCATCGGCCGGGGCGAGGCCGACCGGGTGCGCAACGGCTGCCTCCTCGCCATGCTCTACGCGACGGGGCTCAGGGCGAGCGAACTCGTCGCCCTGCCGCTCGAGGCGGCAACCGGCCCGCGCGAGATGCTCCATGTGCGCGGCAAGGGCGGGCGCGAGCGGATGGTGCCGCTTTCGGCCGAGGCCCGCGAGCGGCTCGACCGCTGGATCGCCCTCAGACGCGACGGCCCCTTCGGCAACAGCCCCTGGCTCTTTCCCTCGCGCGGCAGGGAGGGGCATCTGAGCCGTATCCGCCTGTTCCATCTTGTGAAGACGGCGGCCGCGCGAGCCGGTCTCGATGCCCGCACCGTCAGCCCCCACACGCTGCGCCACGCCTTCGCCACCCATCTTCTCGAAGGCGGCGCTGATCTCAGGGCGATCCAGCTCCTCCTCGGCCATGCCGACATCGCCACCACCGAGATCTACACCCATGTGCTCGAGGAGCGGCTGCGCGAGCTGGTCGAGGCCCATCACCCCCTGTCCGAGGGAAGAAGGGGGACGGGAGAGGCGGGGTGATTCCTTGCCCGCGCACGGCATGACGCGCGGATGCCGCCGCCCCGCCACCGTTTTCCGCCAAAACGCCATCTTCCCGCCACCGGATCGGCATGAAGCATCCGTAGTTGACTTCCTAGCGGACAACCGGCTTCACTGGGGGCTTCACGCCGGGGGGTGGCGGGCCGGATCCGCGTCACGGGCCCGGACGGGCCGGATCATGTGGAGTGGATGCATGACGATCATCGAGCATTCGGTGACAAGCCGGGCGGATCGGGCGGTGCTCTATCCGGCGGCGCTGCTCGTGCCCGAATGGCTCCACCCTCGCCATGGCTGGTGCGATTTCCCGGTACCGCTCGAACCGGGCGAGGAATTCGTCTTCTCGCCCCGCGCGAAGCCGCGGCGGATCGTCTTCCGGCCGGTGCTGTCTGCGGGGCAGCGCGGCCGCCTCGGCCTTCAGATCCTGCCGGGCAGCGAGATCGGCCAGCCGGGACAGCTGCTCCGTCTCGAACAGGGCCTGTCCTTCCTCGACCCGCATGGCCGCGTGATCCACGCCGCCCTTCTCTATTTTCCGCCTGCCGGAACACACGATCAGGGCATCGAGCTGATCCTGCCGTTGACGCCCTTCCGTCCCGGCGCGCCCCACATTCTCGACCGGACCGGCCCGCCCGAAGAGATCCTTGCCCGCATCGAGGCCGCGGCTGGCCGGCTCCTGCCCGCCGGCTTTCGTCGCGGCAGCCGGATCCGCCGCACCGACCGGGCGCTGGTGCCGGTCGAGAAGCTGACGCCGGGCATGGCGCTGGCCGGGGCCGACGGGGTGCCGGTGCGTCTGCTCGAGATTCATCGCCGCATCCTGCCGGCTCTCGGCGAGGCCGCGCCGGTCTTCCTGCCGCGCGGCACCCTGTCGAACAGCGACGATCTCGCCCTCTCTCCCTGGCATCGGGTCCGCATCCGGGACTGGCGCATCGACCGGCGGCAGGGACCGAGCGACGTGCTCGCCCGCGCAGCCGATCTGGCCGAGGCCGGGATCGGCGCCCGGCTCGAAGGGGGCGTGGCCGAGTATTTCATCCTCGTCACCGACCGGCCGGCGCTGGTCGAGGTCGACGGGCTCATGGTCGAGGCCATGCCGGGGGAAGCGCCGCTGGCCATCGGTCGGGGCACGAATTGCGACAAGCTGCGCACCCTCAGCGCGCAGGAGCTGCGCAGCTATGCCCATCT
>WFPA01000111.1 GCA_015487815.1 Albidovulum sp. | reverse complement strand
TCGACCTTGCCGCCCTGCCCGACCGCGTGAGCGTGCTCGGCGACCCCGTCTCGCCCTGGCGGCTCCTCGAACGGGCCGGAAAGGTCTATGCCGTCTCCTCGCAGCTCGGCTTCGAGGCCATCCTCGCCGGGCACCGGCCGGTGCTCTTCGGTGCACCCTTTCATGCCGGCTGGGGGCTCATCGACGATCGCGGCCCGCTGCCCGACCGGCGCGGTCGTGAGCTTCCGGCCGAGGCGCTCTTTGCCGCCGCGATGATCCTCGCCCCGCTCTGGCACGACCCGGTGCGCGACGAGATCTGCCCGCTCGAGCGGGTGATCGACCGGCTGGAGGCGCGCGTCCGGGCCTTCCGACAGGACCGGACAGGGCACATCGCCCACGGCATGCGACTGTGGAAACGGCGCTTCCTCGCCGACATCCTCACCCCGCCCGCAGGCCGGCCGCCGCGCTTCATCGACACGCCCGACAAGGCGGTGCGGACGGCGGCGCGCGAGGGGCGTTCTCTCCTCGTCTGGGCCCGTGCGGCAACGCCTGCGCTCGAGAAGGCCGCCGAGGCCGAGGGCGTGCCGCTTGTCAGGGTCGAGGACGGCTTCCTGCGTTCGGCGGGGCTCGGCGCGGCGCTGGTGCCACCACTCTCGATCGTGCTCGACGATATCGGCATCTATTACGACCCCACCCGCCCCTCGCGACTCGAGATGCTTATTGCCGCATCGCCCGACCTGCCCGAAGCCGCTCTCGCGCGGGCTGACGGGTTGCGTCGGTCGATCGTCGATCTCGGACTCAGCAAATACAATCTCGGCGCCCCCGTCACCCTGCCGAAGAAGGCCGGCCGACCGCTGATCCTCGTGCCCGGACAGGTGGAGGATGACGCCTCGATCCTGAAGGGAGCCGGCGAAGTGCGAACCAACCGGGCGCTGCTCGCGGCGGTGCGCGCCGCCCGGCCCGAGGCCTTCATCGTCTACAAGCCTCACCCCGATGTCGAGGCGGGGCTGCGGCCCGGGCGAATCGAAGCGGAGGCGCTGCACCAGCTGGCCGATCTGGTGGTGACGGACGCCGACCCGGCGCGGCTCCTCGGGCAGGTGGACGAGGTGTGGACCATCACCTCGCTTCTGGGCTTCGAGGCGCTCTTGCACGGCCGCCCCGTCACCACACTCGGCGCCCCCTTCTATGCCGGCTGGGGGCTCACGCGCGATCTCGGCCCGGTGCCCAAGCGGCGGCGCCGGCGCGTGCCGCTGGCCGGCCTCGTCCATGCCGCCCTCATCGACTATCCGCGCTATTTCGACCCGCTGACGGACAGCGTCGTCGCGGCCGAGGATGTGCTGTGGCGCCTCTCCCGCGGCGAAGGGTGGCCGACCGGCCCGGGGCACCGCCTCCTCGCCCGGCTCCAGGGCGCCTTCGCCTCGTGGGCCTGGCTCTGGCGCTGAGGCCGGGGCCTGTTCCGCCTTCCCGGGCGAGGCGGCGGGCGCCTGCGGCGTTTCGCACCGCTCGCCGCATCTTCCGCCCCGCACCCGCTCGGCCGGGCTGCTCCCGAAACGGGCGCAGGCGCTCATGGATGACCGCGCCCTCCGGGGCTTTCCGGGGAAGGCCGGGGCGGATCACTCGCTCGGAAGAGCGCGGCGGACGCTGCCAGCGGCGCACTTTCGGCTTCGCCTCCCGACCGGCAAAGCACGGGACGGGTTTTCCCGCACGGCGCGACTCCTGGCAGCACCGACGGTCTTCTCCTGCAAGCGCCTTCGCCCCTTCGGAACGTGCCCCTTCGGATCGTTGTCCGCGACGGTCGGGCTTGCCCCATTCCCCGAAGCCCCGTCCGCAATGACGGGACCCCGCCCGGGGCATGATGCCGGCCCGCCAACGCCCATCTCGCCCGATCCGGCGCGCCCGGCAGGGCGCCATGCGTCACGATCCGGCAGGCGTTCCCTTGCCCAGCCAGCGCCGCGACGCCCTTATCAGACGGCGTGTCGAGGGATCGAGCGCGGCGAGACGCCCTTCGGCGGGCCTCTCCTCGTCGAGAAGCGGAAAGAGCGCCTCGGCGATCTTCTTGCCCTGCTCGACGCCCCATTGGTCGAAGGGGTTGATGCCGAGGAGCATCGCCTCGACGAAGACCCGGTGCTCCCAGAGCGCGAGAAGCCGCCCCATCATCGACGGATCGAGGCGCTCCATCATCAGCATGACCGAGGGGCGGTTTCCCGGGCAGCGCCGCCAGGCGAGCTCCTGCTCGATGCGGTGGGCCGGCACGCCCTCCGCCTCGAGGCGGCGGCGCAAGGCGGCGTCGTCGGAGCCGAAGGCCAGCACCTCGGCCTGGGCGAAGGCATTGGCCAGGAGCTTGTTGTGGCAGTCGCAATCGCGCACGCGGTCCACCTCGGGCGCCACGGGCACGATGAACTCGACCGGAATCACATGGGTGCCCTGATGAAAGAGCTGGAAGAAGGCATGCTGGGCCGAGGTACCCCTGTCCCCCCAGACGGCCATGCCCGAATGGGCCTCGAGCGGCGTGCCCTCGGCGCTCACCCCCTTGCCGTTCGATTCCATCTCCAGCTGCTGGAGATGGGAGGCGAAGAGGCGCATCCGCTCGCTGTAGGGGATGATGGCCCGCGAGGGGTGGCCGCAGGCGCTGCCATGCCAGATGCCGGTGAGCGCCAGCAGCACCGGCAGGTTCCGCTCGAAGGGCGCAGTGCGGAAATGCCGGTCCATCGCCGCGCCGCCAGCGAGAAATTCGCCGAAACGCTCGGCCCCGATCGACAGCATCAGCGGCAGGCCGACCGGCCCCCAGACCGAATAGCGTCCGCCGACATAGTCGCCATAGGTGAAGATCCGTTCCTCGGGCACACCGAAGGCCACCGCCTTCTCCGGGCGGCTGGTGAGGGCCACGAGATGGGTGGCGAGATCCTCCGGCTCCACCCCCGCACGCAGCCAGTCCTTCGCGGCCCGGGCATTGTCGAGGGTTTCGGGTGTGGCGAAGCTCTTCGAGGAGACGAGCACGAGGGTTTCGGCCGGATCGAGCCCCTGGAAGGCCTCGTTGAAGGCTCCGTCGTCGATATTGGCCAGGAAGCGGATCTCGGGCCCGTCGGCGAAGGCCCCGAGCGCCCGGCACAGCATGCGCGGGCCGAGATCGGAACCGCCGATGCCGACATTGACCACGGCGCGGATCGGCCGACCGCCGGCACCGCGCAGGCGGCCCGTGCGCACATCCTCGGCAAAACGGGCCATGCGCGCCCGTTCGGCAAGAATGGCGGGCATGACCGCCGCGCCATCGACAGCATATCCGGCCTCCGGGCCGGCCCTGAGCGCCATGTGCAGCGCCGGCCGGCCTTCACTGAGATTGACCGGCTCGCCCGTGAAGAGAGCCTCGCGACGCGCGGCCAGATCCATGCGCTCGACCAGCTCGAACAGAAGTGCGAGAGCCGGCCGGTCGATATGGGTCTTGGAGAAGTCGAGCAGGAAGCCTTCGCCCTCGAAGGAAAAGTCCTCGGCACGACGCGGATCCTCGGCAAAGAGCACGCTGATCGTGGGCGCCAGCATGGCCCGCGCCCT
>WFPA01000110.1 GCA_015487815.1 Albidovulum sp. | reverse complement strand
GCCGTCGAGCCGGTGCAGCCGCCGACCGCCGTCAGGAAGAAGAAGGCGGCGACGGCAAAGGGGCCCCACAGGGTGTAGTCGGTGGTGGCATAGCCGGTCGAGGAGACCACGGAGACGACGTTGAAGGCCACCTCCCTCAGCGCCGTGAGGAAGGGGATGCCTTCCTGCCAGCTGCGCCAGATGGCAAGAACGAGGATGCTCGCTGCGAGGATCTCGAGGAAGGTGCGCACCTGTTCGGAGCCGAACTGTCCGCGCGTCAGCACGCGGATGTACCAGACGAAGGGCAGGGAAGCGAGAACCATGAAGAGCGTGCCGGCCCATTGCAGGAACGGGCTTCCGAAATGGCCGAAGGAGGCGTCATGGCTCGAGTAACCGCCGGTCGACAGCGTGGTGAAGGAATGGATGACGGCGTCGAACGGGCTCATGCCGCCCACGAGATAGGTGAGGGCGCACAGGGCGGTGATGCCGGCATAGACCCACAGCGTCGCCATGGCGAAACGGGCCGCGCTGCCGAGCTCCTTCTCGTCGGTTTCGGAGCTTTCGGTGCGGAAGAGCTGCATGCCCCCGACCTTCATCATCGGCAGAAGGGCGATGCCGGTCACGATGAAGCCGATGCCGCCGAGCCATTGCAGCAGCGCGCGCCAGAACAGGATGCCGCGGGGGGTGGCGTCGAGACCGCTCATCACCGTTGAACCGGTGGTGGTGGTGCCCGAGATGGCCTCGAAGACGGCATCCGTCAGGCTCAACCCCCAGAAATGCAGCGGCAGCGCGGCGGCGAGACCTGCCGTCAGCCAGACCGAGGCGGTGAGCAGGAAGGTATGGTGCCGGCGGAAGCCGTCGAGCCGCCCGCGGGACGAGAGCGCGAGCGAGGCGCCGAGCAGGAAGGCCGTGGCCGCCGCCAGGAGGAAGGGGCCGGCCGTGGCGGGAAAGAGCAGGGCGACGAGGCTCATCAGCACCGCCATGAAGATCATCACGGCGCCGTTGGCGAAGACGACGAAGTTCACGCCTCCCTCCCTTCGTCCATGGCCGGCCCGTGCGTTCGGCGCGGGCACGGGGCGCATGCGCTGCGCTTCCTGCGCGCATGGCGGGTGACAGGAGGGGCATCGAGGGCCGGTTGTGCCGTCGCCACGCGGTGCCTGGCTGGAACGCGGCCGCTGTGCGAGGATGCGGCGGCGTCCGGGATTTGCAGCCCGGTGCCCGGAACGCGAGGTGAGAGCCGGATCAGCGGGCAGCGGGGCGCGGCAGCGCGGAGGCCCCGGCCCCTTCCGATGATGTGCGGATGCGCGCCCTGCGGGGTGAAAGGCCGGTTGGAGGGCGGTGAGGCGACCGTGGGCCGCCGGGCCCGTCTGCCGTGACGCAAGGGAATGGCTGCCGGCCCTTCTCCCGTCGGGGCGTGCAGCTCATCGCGCCGCCCGGTGCCCGGAGAGCGGCCGGTTTCGAAGACGGGTGTTCTCGAAGCGCGGCTCATGGCGGCAGTCGCGGTGCCGGGGCGGCTCAATGGGGCCGCCCGCTGCCGGTGCCGACCTCCTGCGTCACCCAGCGTTCGGTCTCGGGGTCGGTCTCGCTCTCATGGACGAGGATTGCCGGCAGTTCGTAAGGGTGCAGCTCGCGCACGAGGGCGATCAGCGCGTCGATCTGGCCGGCGGCGGTCTTGAGCAGAAGCGTCCATTCGGTGTCCTCCTCCACCGCCCCCTTCCAGCGATAGATCGAGCGCACCGGCCCCATGATGTTGGCGCAGGCGGCAAGCCGCTTCTCGACCGCCGCGCGGCCGATGCGGCCGGCGGTTTCCTCGTCGGGGCAAGTGATCTGCACCTCGCGCACGATGCTCATGCGTCCTCCTCCACCAGATGCCCCCACAGATCGTAGTCGGATGCCTCGTCCACGTCCACGGTGACGATGTCGCCCGGTGCAAGCTTCTCGAAGCCCTCGTCGATGAAGAGATTGCCGTCGATCTCGGGCGCGTCGCCCCTGGTGCGGCAGACGGCGCCCTCGGCATCGACCGCATCGACGATCACCTCCATGCGCCGCCCGACCTTCTCGGCCAGCTTCTCGGCCGAGATCCGCCGCGCAAGCTCCATGAAGCGGTGCCAGCGCTCTTCCTTGACCTCCTCGGGCACATGGTCCGGCAGATCGTTGGCGGCGGCGCCGGCGACGTTCTCGTATCGGAAGCAGCCGACGCGGTCGAGCCGTGCCTCCTCGAGCCACTCGAGCAGCGTTTGGAACTCGGCCTCCGTCTCGCCGGGAAAGCCGACGACGAAGCTCGAGCGGATCACCAGATCGGGGCAGATCGCCCGCCATTCGGCGAGGCGCTCGAGGGTCTTCTCGGCCGCCGCCGGCCGGCGCATGCGCCTGAGCGTGTCGGGGTGGGCATGCTGGAAGGGGATGTCGAGATAGGGCAGCACCCGGCCCTCGGCCATCAGCGGGATCAGCTCGCGCACATGGGGGTAGGGATAGACGTAGTGCAGCCGCACCCAGGCGCCGAGCTCGCCGAGACCGCGGGCCAGATCGGTGATGTGGGTCCGCCAGTTCCGGCCGCGCCATTCATGCGCATCATGGCGGCGATCGACGCCATAGGCCGATGTGTCCTGGCTGATGACGAGAAGCTCGCGCGTGCCGGCCTCGACCAGCTTCTCGGCCTCGCGCAGCACCGCGTGGACGGGGCGCGAGACCAGCCGGCCGCGCAGATCAGGGATGATGCAGAAGCGGCAGTGGTGATTGCAGCCCTCGGAGATCTTGAGATAGGCGTAGTGCCGCGGGGTCAGACGCACCCCCGTCGCCGGTACGAGATCGACGAAGGGATCAGGCCGGGGCGGCACGGCCTCGTGCACCGCGTCGATCACCTGCTCGTACTGGTGCGGCCCGGTGACGGCCAGCACCCTCGGATGGGCGCCGGTGATGAAGTCGGGCTCGGCGCCGAGGCAGCCGGTGACGATCACCCGCCCGTTCTCGCGCAGCGCCTCGCCGATCGCCTCGAGGCTCTCGGCCCGGGCCGAATCGAGAAAGCCGCAGGTGTTGACGATCACCGCATCGGCGCCGGCATAGTCGGGGCTGATCTCGTAGCCCTCGGCGCGCAGGCGGGTGAGGATGCGTTCGCTGTCCACGAGCGCCTTGGGGCAGCCGAGCGAGACCATGCCGATGCGCGGCCGGCCGGGGCGGCGGCGGAGGTTCGCGCTCGCTTCGGGACGCCGGGCCGGGGCGATGTCGGGTCTGAGCTCGGGCGGGTTGGTGGAGGATGCACACATGCCGCCGCATATAGAGCCATTCGCCCCGAAGGGGAATGGGGCGGCCGGGTGGTTGCACGACCCTCATTCCCGACTACAATACTCGGAAATGAGGCGGTTGCCCCTTGCACAAGCGGGGGGAGCGCGGCAGGTAGGGCGGAGCACCGGCAGGGCGTCGGGGCCGCGGCCGCGCCGGCCGGCATTCACGAACGGGACAGACCGATGAGCGACACCGAGATTCGACAGAGCGCGACCCGGCCGCTCGATGTGGCCGGGATCCGCCGGCAGTTTCCGATCCTCTCGCGCGAGGTCAACGGGCGGCCGCTGGTCTATCTCGACAACGGCGCCTCGGCCCAGAAGCCGCAGGTGGTGATCGAAACGATCCGTCGCGCCTATGCCGAGGATTACGCCAACGTCCATCGCGGGCTGCATTTCCTCTCCAATCTCGCGACCGACCGCTACGAGGAGGTGCGCGGCAAGATCGCCAATTTTCTCGGGGCGACAGAGGCGGAGATCCTCTACACCACCGGGGCGACCCACGGAATCAACCTCGTCTCCTATGCCTGGGGAGCGGCCAATCTCGGGCCGGGCGACGAGATCGTGCTCACGGTGATGGAGCATCACGCCAACATCGTGCCGTGGCATTTCCTGCGCGAACGGCAGGGGGTGGTGCTGAAATGGGTCGCGCCCGAAGCGGACGGTTCGCTCGATCCGGGGAAGGTGATCGACGCCATCGGGCCGCGCACGAAGCTCGTCGCCGTCACCCACATGTCGAACGTGCTCGGCACGGTGGTCGATGTCGCCATCATCTGCCGGGCGGCGCGCGAGAAGGGGGTGGCCTCGCTCGTCGATGGCAGCCAGGGAGCGGTGCATCTGCCGGTGGATGTCGAGGCGATCGGTTGTGACTTCTATGTCATCACCGGCCACAAGCTCTATGGCCCCACCGCCTCGGGGGCGCTCTATGCACGCAAGGAACGGCTCGAGGAGATGCGCCCCTTCATGGGCGGGGGCGACATGATCCGCGAGGTGACGCAGGAGGCGGTGAGCTATGCCGATCCGCCCCACAAGTTCGAGGCCGGCACCCCGCCCATCGTGCAGATGATCGGGCTCGGCGCCGCGATCGACTGGCTCGAGAGCGTCGGCATGGACCGCATCGCCGCCCATGAGGCCGGGCTGCGGGACTATGCCGCCGAGCGGCTTGGCGCGCTCGATTTCCTCGAGATCCAGGGCACGGCGCCGGGCAAGGGAGCGATCTTTTCCTTCACCATGAAGGGGCCGGCCCATCCCCACGACATCTCCACCGTGCTCGACCAGAAGGGCGTGGCGGTGCGGGCCGGTCATCACTGTGCCCAGCCGCTGATGCAGCATCTCGGGGTGACGGCGACCTGTCGCGCCTCCTTCGCCTGCTACAACACCCGCGAGGAGATCGATGTCCTCGTCGAGGCGCTGGAATTCGCTCACGAGCTGTTCGGCTGACCGCGGCGTCCTTGCGGCATGTTCGGCACCGTGCGCCCCGCTCCCCGGACGGTGGCGGCCGATCCGTGCGAGGGTCGGAATGTCACCTTCCCGCGTGCGCCCGCCGCTATGCGCAATCGGCGGCGGGAATAGGCGGCGGGAAGGGGAAGATCTTTCTTCCGTGCGTGTCTCCTCTTCCGGGCCGCTCCGCAGGAGGCGGACGCAACCGGCCCGTCGGCGGCCGGGGCGGGAATGCCGGGGC
>WFPA01000109.1 GCA_015487815.1 Albidovulum sp. | reverse complement strand
ATGTCGGCATGCCGATCGTCGGTTCCTATTTCCCGCCCGATTTCGAGGAGAAGGCCCGGGCCGAGGCTCGTGAGCGGCTCGAAGCCTGGATCGCCTCCCACGGCTTCGATGGTTTCGACGTGACCGCCGATGTCGCCATGGGCTCGATCTACCGCAAGATCCTCGACCGGGCCCGCCGGATCGACCCCGACCTGATCGTCATCGGTGCCCATCGGCCAGAGTTCCAGGACTATCTCCTCGGCTCGAACGCGGCCCGGGTGGTGCGCCATGCCGCACAGTCGGTCTATGTCGTCCGTCACCCGAACGGGGCCTGAGCCCGGGCAGGGCTGCGCGCGAGGGCGCAAGGAGGCTGGGGCCATGAGCGGCTGACAGGGCCGGGAAGGAACGGCTGAACACAGGCGGGGCGGCGCCCTGCCGCACATGTCAGGAGAAGAGCGATGGGACATTTGTTCGGTCGCTCGACCAGGGCTTCCCTGCCCGTGGTCGAGCGGGGAGAAGGCTGTTGGCTGATCGACGAGAGCGGCCGCCGCTGGCTTGACGGCTCGGGCGGTGCGGCCGTCTCCTGCCTCGGTCATTCCGACCGGGAGGTGACGGAAGCGATCAAGGCCCAGCTCGACAAGGTTGCCTTTGCCCACACCGCCTATTTCACCTCGCGCCCGGCCGAGGATCTGGCCGATCTTCTGGCCGCCCATGCGCCGGGGGATCTCGACCGGGTCTATCTGGTCTCGGGCGGCTCCGAGGCGGTCGAGGCGGCGATCAAGCTGGCGCGGCAATATTTTCTCGAGATCGGTGAGCCGGAGCGTCACCGCATCATCGCCCGGCGCCAGAGCTACCACGGCAACACGCTCGGCGCGCTTGCGGCCGGCGGCAACATGTGGCGCCGGCGGCAGTTCGACCCGCTCCTGATCGAGACGTCGCACATCTCGCCCTGCTATGCCTATCGCGGGCAGATGCCGGGGGAAACGCTCGAGGCCTACGGGCAGCGGGTGGCAAACGAGCTCGAGGCCGAGATCGAGCGGCTCGGGCCGGAAACGGTGATGGCCTTCATCGCCGAACCCGTCGTCGGGGCGACGATGGGAGCGGTGCCGCCGGTGCCGGGCTATTTCCGCCGCATCCGCGAGATCTGCGATCGCCACGGCGTGCTGCTCATCCTCGACGAGGTGATGTGCGGCATGGGGCGCACCGGCACGCTCTTCGCCTGCGAGCAGGAAGGGATTGTGCCCGACATCCTCACCCTCGCCAAGGGGCTCGGCGCCGGCTATCAGCCGATCGGGGCGATGATGTGCTCCTCCCGCATCTTCGAGGCCATCGACCGCGGCAGCGGCTTCTTCCAGCACGGCCATACCTATATGGGCCACCCGACGGCGGCGGCGGCGGGCCGCGCGGTGGTCGAGGCGCTCATCACCCGCGACCTGCCGGCGCGCTCCCGCAGGATGGGCGAGAAGCTCGACGCCCTGCTGCGCGCCCGCTTCGGCCAGCACCCCCATGTCGGCGACATTCGCGGCCGCGGCCTCTTCCGCGGCATGGAGTTCGTTCGCGACCGCGACACGAAGGAGCCTTTCGACCCCGCCCTGCGCCTCGCCCCCCGGCTCAAGCAGGCTGCCTTCGAGGAGGGGCTGATCTGCTACCCGATGGGCGGCACCATCGACGGCAGGCGCGGCGACCACGTGCTTCTGGCTCCGCCTTTCATCGTCTCCGACGAGGAGCTCGAAATCCTGGTCGATCGTCTCGATGCCGCCCTTTCCCGGGTGCTCGACGAGATCGGCGGCTGAGGGCACCGGCCGCCCCGCAAGCCGGGCTGCCGGGCCCGCCCTTGCACCGCGCCGCGCCATTTCGTAGCACATGCAACGGAATGATCGGAGCGGTCGAAAGGGAGAGGGAGCGATGCGCGAGGCAGTCAGCCAGGAGCTCGAGGACGGCGTTCTGGTGGTCACGGTGGACAACCCGCCCGTGAACGCGCTTGGCGCCGAGGTGCGCCGCGGGCTCGTGACGGCGATGGAGCGGGCCGATGCCGACGAGGCGGTCAGGGCGGTGGTGATCCGCGGCGAAGGCCGCACCTTCCCCGCCGGGGCCGACATCCGCGAATTCGGCAAGCCCCCCGCCGAACCCTGGCTGCCCGATGTCGTGAACCGCATCGAGGCCTGCACGAAGCCGGTGGTCGCCGCGCTCCACGGCACCGCGCTGGGCGGCGGGCTCGAGGTTGCCCTCGCCGCCCATTGGCGCATCGCCGACAGACAGGCGAAGGTCGGGCTGCCCGAGGTCAATCTCGGCATCCTGCCCGGCGCCGGCGGCACCCAGCGCCTGCCGCGGATCGTCGGGGCGCAAAAGGCCCTCGACATGATGCTCTCGGGCCGCCATGTGCCGGCCGCGGAGGCGCATGAGCTCGGCATCATCGACCGCATTGCCGAAGGGGATCTTCTCGAGGAAGCGAAGATGTGGGCGCGGGAGATTGCCGGCCGGCCCGACGCCCTGCGCCCCACCGGCGCGCGCACCGACGGGCTCACCGACCCCGAAAGCTGGCGCGCCGCCTGCGCGGCGGCCCGGGCGCGGCTCGAGAAGAAATCGCCGCAGCTCTTTGCCCCCTTCCGCATCGTCGAATGCGTCGAGAAGGTGATCGAACTGCCGATCGACGAGGGCATGGCCTTCGAGCGTCAGGCCTTCGAGGCCTGCATGCGCTCGCCCCAGCGCGAAGGGCTGATCCATGCCTTCTTCGCCGAGCGGCGGGCGCGCAAGATCCCTGAAGCCGAGCGCGGCACGCCCCGGCCGCTCGAGCGGGCCGGCGTGATCGGTGGCGGCACCATGGGCTCGGGCATTGCCGTGGCCATGCTCAAGGCCGGTCTGCCGGTGACGATGGTGGAGCGCGACGAAGAGGCTGCCGCGGCAGGGCGCGAGCGCGTTGCCGCCATCCTCGCCCGCGATGTCGAGCGGCGCCGGCTCACCCCCGGCAGGCGCGACGCCCTTCTCGCCGCCTTCGCCACCACCACCGATTACGGCGCCCTCTCCGATGCCGATCTCGTCGTCGAGGCGGCTTTCGAGGAAATGGCCGTCAAGCAGGAGATCTTCCGCAAGCTCGACGCGGTGGCGAAGAAGGGGGCGATCCTCGCCACCAATACCTCCTATCTCGACATCAACGAGATCGCCGCCGCCACCGGGCGGCCCGAGGATGTGATCGGGCTGCATTTCTTCTCGCCCGCCCACATCATGAAGCTGCTCGAGATCGTGGTGGCCGATGCCACCTCGGACGACGCCGTGGCCACCGGCCTTCAGCTGGCAAGGCGGCTCGGCAAGGTGCCGGTGCGGGCCGGGGTCTGCGACGGGTTCATCGGCAACCGCATCTACAACCGCTATGTCGAGGAGGCCTTCTTCATCATGGAGGATGGCGCCTCCCCCTACGAGATCGACCGGGCGGTGCGCAATTTCGGCTATCCGATGGGGCCGTTCGAGGTGGCGGACCTCGCCGGGCTCGACATCGGCTGGGCCGCCCGCAAGCGCCGCGCGCCGACCCGCGATCCGCGCCGGCGCTATGTCGCCATCGCCGACAAGCTGTGCGAACGCGGCTGGTTCGGCCAGAAGACCGGGCGCGGCTGGTATCGCTACGAGGAAGGCAGCCGCAAGGGGCAGCCCGACCCGGAAGTGCTCGAGATCGTCGCCTCGGAGCGGATTCTCAAGGGCGTGCCGACAGGGGCCTTCACCGAGGAGGACATCATCCGCCGCTATCTCGCCGCGATGATCAACGAGGCCGCCAATGTGGTGCATGAGGGGATTGCATTGCGTCCCTCGGATGTCGATGTGGTGGCGGTCCACGGCTATGGCTTCCCCCGCTGGCGCGGCGGGCCGATGAAATATGCCGACATGGTGGGGCTCGAGAACATCCTTGCCGATATCGAGGCTTTCGCCGAGGAAGATCCCGTTGTCTGGCAGCCTTCGCCGCTTCTCGTTGATCTCGTGCGCCGCGGCGGGAATTTCGACAGCCTCAACCGCGACTGAGGGGCGGCAAGGCCCGCTTCGCTGCCACTGGCCGGGAAAGGGCGGTGGAGCCGGGCCCCTTCCCTTCACCCGTGGTCTTCTTTGCGCAGCCCTGAAGTTGGTGCGGTGCTGCCGGGTTTCCGAGGTGTCGGCTTTCCCATGACGGCCCGGCAGCTGCCGGAGCCGGAGCCTTTGTTCTCCTGCCTCGTCGTCCCTCTTCCATGAAAAGGGCGGCCGGGGGGAGGCCGGCCGCCCTGCCCATGCGTGCGGCATGGGATTCGCGATGTTTCGTCTTCAGGGCCGGGGATTGCGCAGCGGGCGGCGTGCCCGCGGCGGCAGCGGCGCCTGGCGCCGGCTGCGGACGATCTGCCAGCCCGAGCGGGCGAGATAGCGCACCGGGGCCGAGAAGCCCGACAGGATGTGCACCAGCCGCGAGAAGGGGAACAGCAGGAAGATCGTCAGCCCGAGGAACAGGTGCAGCTTGAAGAGGATGTTCACATCCGCGATGTAGCTCGCCGCATTCGGGTCGAAGGTCCAGATACCTTGGGCCCAGCGCATCAGCTTGACCATTTCCTCGCCGTCGAGATGCCGGACGGAGACGGTGATGGTGAGAAGGCCCAGCAGCAGCTGCAGCAGCAACAGGCTCAGGATCAGGTTGTCCATCGGTGTCGAATGCTTGCGGATCCTCGGATCGGCCAGCCGCCGGTGCAGCAGCAGGATGCCGCCGAGAAGGGCGATCACCCCGGCCGCGCCCCCTGATATGATGGCCAGCAGCTGCTTGGCCGAATGGGACACCCCGAGCGCGTCGAGAAGGCGGATCGGCGTCAGCAGGCCGAAGAGGTGGCCGAAGAAGATCAGCAGCACGCCGGCATGGAACAGCACCGAACCGATCATCAGCTGCCGGCGCCGCAGGAGCTGGCTCGACTTGCTTTTCCAGGTGAACTGGTCACGGTCATAGCGGATCATCGAGCCGAGGATCAGCACCGTGAGGGCGATGTAGGGATAAATGCCGAAAAGGATCTCGTTCATCGGGGCCTCCTTCAATGGGGCTTGGCAGGGGCATCAGCCCCCATGTCGATGCGGGCGAGCATCTCGCGCACCTCGGGGCAGCCGGCATTCGGGTCGGGGCCGAAGACGACCGCGGTTTCCTCCCAGGCGGCGTCGATCGCCTCGAGGTCGTTCGGGTCCTCATCGGGGATGGCGAGGAGCGGCTCGAGCGCCTTCGCGGAAGGCTTCGAGCCCGCCAGATCGACGAGGGCGGCGAAAACGGCCGCATGGGGGCTGGCGCGCCGCTCGAGCCGCTGGCGCAGCGCCTCGAGAATGTGGGCGGCATCACCGAGCATCTCCCGCATCTCGCCCGCCGGCCGGGTGGCGAGATATTCGAGCAGCACCGGCAGATGGTCCGGCAGCTCGCTCGCCGCGAGATCGAAGCCGGCGCGCCGGTAGATCTCCAGAAGTTCCACCATCGCCCCGCCCCGCTCGCGGCTCTCGCCATGGACGTGTTCGAACAGGTTGAGCGAGAGCGACCGCGACCGGTCGAAAAGCTCGACATATTCGGCCTGCAAATCCCACAGGTCTTCCGCCGCGAGATGGTCGATGAGTTCGCCGAGCTCCGCCTTCGCACGGCGGGTGAGGCGTCCGTCGGCCGCGAGGATGGCGCGGATGCCGGGCAGGGCTTCCTTGAGCTCCTCGGACGGGTAGGTCAGCAGCACCGACAGCGCCTTCAGGGTCGGATCAAGCCGGATCGGTTTCATTTGAGCGCCTCCGTCGGGAAGGTGAAGCGGGTGCGGGGGCAGGCCGGCCCGCCGCCGAAGAGCGTGCCCGCCGAACGGCCCGGCGTGCAGCCGCCGCCATCGGTAAAGGAGCAGCCGCCCTTGAGCTCGTAGGCGTCTTCGGCCAGCTCGCGATGGGTGGTCGGGATGACGAAACGGTCCTCGTAATTGGCGATGGCCATGATGCGATACATCTCCTCCATCGCGTCGGGCGTCATGCCGACACGGGCGGCCAGCGCCTCGTCGGTCACTCCGTCCACCGTCTTCGCCCGCATGAAGGCGCGCATCGCCAGCATCTTCTCGAGCGCGGCAACGACCGGTTCCTCCTCGCCCGCCGTCAGCATGTTGGCGAGATAGCGGACGGGGATGCGCAGGGAGCGCACGTCGGGCATGCCGTCGCGCTCGTCGAGCTGGCCGGCCGAGGCGGCGGTGGAAATGGGCGAGAGAGGCGGCACATACCACACCATCGGCAGCGTGCGGTACTCCGGATGCAGCGGGAAGGCGATCTTCCATTCCATCGCCATCTTCCAGATCGGCGAATGCTTCGCCGCCTCGATCCACTCTTCCGGCACGCCGTCCTCGCGGGCGAGTTCCTGCACCACCGGGTCGTTCGGGTCGAGGAACACGTCGAGCTGGGCTTCGTAGAGATCCTGCTCGGTCTCGGCCGTGGCCGCTTCCCTGATGCGGTCGGCATCATAGAGGATCACGCCGAGATAGCGGATGCGGCCGACGCAGGTTTCCGAACACACCGTCGGCATGCCGCTCTCGATCCGCGGATAGCAGAAGGTGCATTTCTCCGACTTGCCGGTGGACCAGTTGTAGTAGATCTTCTTGTAGGGACAGCCCGAGACACACATCCGCCAGCCGCGGCACTTCTCCTGGTCGATGAGGACGATGCCGTCCTCCTCGCGCTTGTAGATCGCCCCCGACGGGCAGGAGGCGACGCAGGAGGGGTTGAGGCAGTGCTCGCACAGCCGGGGCAGATACATCATGAAGGTGTTCT
>WFPA01000108.1 GCA_015487815.1 Albidovulum sp. | reverse complement strand
CTCGCTTCCGGCGAGAGCCTGCATGCCCTTCTTGCCCGACTCGGCGTGAGCACCCGGCCCGAATGCTCGGTGGCCTTCACCATCGCCATCCTCGCCCTCGGTGCGAAGATGGCCAAGGCGGACGGGCGGGTGACGGCCGAGGAAGTCACCGCCTTTCGCGAGATCTTCCACATCCGCCCCGAAGACGAGGCCGCCGCGGCCCGGGTCTATGATCTTGCCCGGCAGGACGTGGCCGGCTTCGAGGCCTATGCCCGCCAGATCGCCCGCATGTTCCGCCATGAGCCGGCCATGCTGCGTGACATCTACAGCGGCCTTCTTCACATCGCGCTCGCAGACGGGGTGCTGCACACGGGCGAAGAGAGGTTTCTGGCGCGCGTTGCCGACATCTTCGGCATTTCCGCACGCGAAGCAGCATGCATGAAGGCCCGTCTCGACCCCGAGGAGGCGGCGGACGCCTTCGCCGTTCTCGGCCTTTCGCCTGACACGCCCCCCGAGGAAGCGCGGCGGCGATGGCGACAGCTCGTGCGCGAGCTGCATCCCGACCATGTTGCCGCCCGCGGCATGCCGACCGAGGCGGTGCGCCTCGCCAATGCCCGGCTCGCCGCCGTCAACCGCGCCTGGGCCGAGATCCGCCGCCACTACGCCGCCACCGCCGCCTGACCGCCATTGCCGAGCCGGAAAAGCGCGAAGGGTGCAACCCGGACCGGGTTCGCGGGTCACAACCCCGACGGCACCTCTTCCGGGGCGGCAAGCGAACAGTTCCGACTGTCCGCTGCGGATGCACGCGGGCGTCACCGAAACACCGCCCTTGCCCTGCCCCTGCGGAGGAGCAAGCAGCGACATGAGCGGCATCCTCACCCACGGGCAAGGTGCTCGGGCCGGCGGACGGAAAGGCATTGCCGCCCTCCTTCCGGGCGAGTGTCACATCTTCATGACGCCCCTGACGCAGGCCGCCCTCTTGCGGACCCGCAGGTGGCCGCCCCCCGTTCTTGCCGGAAGCGCCCCGGCCTCTGAGGATACGGACGAAGCGTCCGGCGAAGCCCCCGGGGGAATGCGTCTTCCCGGCCGCGGCGCCGGGCTCCCTCTCGACGGGGCGCGGGAGGGCCCGGCGATCTCTTCGCACGCTCCTTGCCCTCATCGACGGCTTCCCGATCTGCGAGACGCCGCGGATGCCGCCCGATGGCGGCACCATCACCCGCCGCAAGAAGCCTCCTGCCCCGCACCGCAAGAGGTCCCGGCGCGCGACCGCCCGCCGGGCGCGGCAGGGTGGAGCGGCGACGGTGGACGTGCTGCGGCCTGATGCATCAATATGTATTGATGGATTGCGGCTTGAACCTGCCCGTCCCGGCTGCCTATCTGGCCCGGAGAAACGAACGACGCCCCTGGCCGGCGAGATGGCCGGGGCAGGACAATGCAACGGCCCGCGCCGCTCCGGCCGGAGCCCAGTATGGGGACCATGACCATGAACACCGCCCTCGCCCGCATCCTGCCGCAGATCTTCCGCCATGAGGAAGTGCCTGCCGGCATCATCCGCGACAAGTCCGAGCTCGAAATGGCCGCCAGGCTCGGCGAATTGCCCGAATGGGACCTTTCCGACCTCTATCCCGGGCCCGATTCTTCCGAACTCGAAGCCGATCTCGCATGGCTGAAGAAGGAGGGGCCGCGCTTTGCCACCGACTATCAGGGCAAGCTCGCGGGGCTTTCGGCGGATGATTTCCTCGGCTGCATCCGGCGCTACGAGAAGATCCAGAACGTCGCCGGCCGGCTCGTCTCCTATGCCGGGCTGCGCTATTTCCAGAACACGCTCGATTCGGAGCGCGCAAAATTCTACGGCGACATACAGGACCAGGTGACGGTCGCCACCGCACCGCTGGTCTTCTTCTCGCTCGAGCTCAACGAGATCGAAGAGGCGCATCTCGACGGGCTGATGGAGGAGAATGCCGAGCTGGCCCGCTACCGCCCCTGGTTCCGCCGGCTGCGCAAGCTGCGCCCCTATCAGCTTTCCGACGAGCTCGAGCGTTTCCTGCACGACCAGTCGGTGGTGGGCCATGCCGCCTGGAACCGCCTGTTCGACGAGCAGACGGCCGCGCTCGAATTCGAGGTGGACGGCCAGACCCTCAATCTCGAGGCGACGCTCAACCTGATGACCGAGAAGGACCGCAGCCGTCGCGAGGCCGGCGCCCGGGCCATGGCCGAAGTGTTCCAGCAGGAGATCCATCTCTACTCCCGCATCATGAACACCATCATCAAGGAAAAGGAGATCGAGGACCGCTGGCGCGGCTTCTCGACGCCGCAGCTCTCGCGCCATCTGGCAAACGATGTCGAACCCGAAGTGGTCGAGGCGCTGACCGATGCCGTCAAGGAGTGCTACGGTTCGATCTCCCATCGCTATTACAGCCTGAAGGCCCGCTGGCTCGGTCTCGACAAGCTCGAGGTGTGGGACCGTAACGCGCCCCTGCCGGAGGCCCCCGAAGATCTGATCGAGTGGGAGCGGGCCAGGGCGATCGTGCTCGAGGCCTATGGCGAGTTCTCCGAACGGATGGAGGCCATCGCCCGCCCCTTCTTCGAGAAGGGCTGGATCGACGCGGCAGTGAAACCCGGCAAGGCTACCGGCGCCTTCGCCCACCCCACAGTCACCAATGTTCACCCCTACATCCTGCTCAACTATCTCGGCAAGCCGCGGGACGTGATGACGCTGGCCCACGAGCTCGGCCACGGGGTGCATCAGGTGCTGGCGGCCGAACAGGGCGAGCTTCTCGCCTCGACACCGCTCACCCTCGCCGAAACGGCCAGCGTCTTCGGCGAGATGCTGACCTTCCGCAAGATCCTCGCCGCAACCGAGGACAAGGCACAGCGCAAGGCGCTGCTGGCTTCGAAGGTCGAGGACCAGATCAACACCGTCATCCGGCAGATCGCCTTCTACGATTTCGAGAGCCGGATGCACGAGGCGCGGCGCAAGGGCGAGCTCACGCCCGACCAGTTCGGCGCCATGTGGATCGAGGTGCAGCGCGAGAGCCTCGGCCCGGCCTTCAACTTCATGCCGGGCTACGAGAACTTCTGGGCCTACATTCCCCACTTCGTGCATGCGCCCTTCTATGTCTATGCCTACGCCTTCGGCGACAGCCTCGTGAACGCACTCTACGCGCTCTACCAGGAAGGACACCCGGATTTCGTCGAGAAGTATTTCGACATGCTGAAGGCCGGTGGCTCGAAGCACCATTCGGAGCTGCTCAGGCCCTTCGGGCTCGACCTGTCGGATCCGGCCTTCTGGAAGAAGGGCCTCGGTCTCATCTCGAGCTTCATCGACGAGCTCGAGGCGATGGAAGACTGAGGGAGCGCGAAGCGCCTGCTAGGGGGAGGCCGTGGCCTCCCCCGTTTCTCGTCTGAAACGCGAAGGCGAGGCCTTGCCCGAGCGGGACGGCTCCCCCACATTGCCGAGAAGGAACGGGGAAGGGGAGGCACGCATGACCGGCATGGCCATCGCCAGGATGTTCATCATCCTTGGCATCATCCTCATTGCCATCGGGCTGATATGGGCGCTCTTCGCGAAGATCGGCTTCGGCCGGCTTCCGGGCGATATCCTGATCGAGGGCAGACATGGGCGTATCTTCATTCCCGTCACCTCGGCCATCCTCGTTTCGGTGGTGCTGACGGTGGTGGTCAATCTCGTGCTCTGGCTCCTGAACCGTCTCGGTTGACTGCGGCCGCACCGGCCTCGGCCCAGCGCACCCTGAACATCCCTCGCCGGCTGATCGCAAATGGATCAACCGGTCAATTTCCTGTTGATCGCTCCGCTTTCGTCCGTATCCTCTCCCACAGGGCCGCATCAGGCGGCCGACAACCAACAGGGAGAGTATGATGAAGACGAAACTGCGTTCCCTTGCGCTCGCGGGGGCCGCTGCGGTCGCACTTCTGACCACGGCGGCCTCGGCCCAAGAATTCCGCTATGCATTCCAGGCCGACGCCCAGTCTCTCGACCCCCACGGGCTCAACGAGACCTTCACCCTCGGCTTTCTCGGCAATGTCTATGAGGGGCTGACCACCTATGACGCCGACATGAACCTCGTTCCGGCGCTGGCGACGAAATGGGAGGTGGTCGATCCCACCACCTGGCGCTTCGAGCTGCGCAAGGGGGTCAAGTTCCAGGAAGGGCAGGACTTTACTGCCGATGACGTGATCTTCACCTGGAAGCGGGCCACCTCGAAGGAATCGGGGCAGAAGGCGCGGGCCTCGCTCATCAAGGACATCCGCAAGATCGACGATTACACCATCGAGATCACCACCCCCGGCCCGGTGCCCACCCTCGCGCGGGAGCTTGCCTGGCTCTACATCATGGACAAGGAGTGGTCCACCGAGCACAACGCCACCGAGGCCGCCACGCCGGCCCAGGCCGGGCGCGAGAACGCCTATGCCACCACCCATGCCAACGGCACCGGCCCCTTCATCGTCGTCTCGCGCGAGCCTGACGTGAAAACCGTGCTCAAGCGCAACCCGAACTACTGGGGCAATCCCAGGACCAACGTCCAGAAGGTGATCTTCACCCCGATCTCCCAGGCGGCGACGCGGGTGGCCGCCCTTCTTTCGGGGCAGATCGATCTGGCCTATCCGGTGCCGGTTCAGGACTGGAAGCGGATCAACGCCGCGCCCGGCGTGACGGCGCTGACCGGCCCCGAGGCCCGGACCATCTTCCTCGGCCTCGACCAGTGGCGCGACGAGCTGACCAACTCCTCGGTCAAGGGCAAGAACCCGTTCAAGGATGTGCGCGTGCGCGCCGCCTTCGCCCATGCGATCGACCTCAACGCCATCCGCGACAAGATCATGCGCGGGGCAAGCTGGCCCTCGGGGCTGATGTGGGCGCCGCAGGTCAACGGCTACAATCCGAAGATGAACACGCCCTACAAGTATGACCCGGAGCTCTCGAAGAAGCTGCTGGCCGAAGCGGGCTACCCCGACGGCTTCACTGTCGGCATGGACTGCCCCAACAACCGCTACGTCAATGACGAGAAGATCTGCCAGGCGGTGGCCTCGATGCTGGCCAAGGTCGGCATCAAGGTCGATCTTCTCGCCCAGCCCAAGTCCAAGTTCTTCGCCAAGGTGCTGGCTTCGGGCGGCTACGACACGCCGTTCTACCTGCTCGGCTGGACGCCCGGTTCGATGGATGTGCACAACGTGCTGTCGAACCTGATCGTCTGCCGCGACAAGGAAAGGAACCGCGGCAAGTACAATATCGGCGGCTACTGCAACAAGCGGGTGGACGAGCTCACCGACCTGATCGCCGCCGAGACCGACCCGGCGAAGCGGCAGGCCTACATCGACGAGGCCACGGCCATCCTGCAGAAGGAATACGGTTACATCCCGCTGCACCAGCAGCCCTTGTCCTGGGGGGTGAGCGAGCGCGTCTCGGTCGCCCAGCGGGCCGACAACGTGATGGATCTGCGCAACGTGGTCGTGAAGGAGTGATCGCGCCGCGCGCCTGACAGAGGGGGAGGCGGAGGCCGCCTCCCCCACCTCATCCCTCTTCCCGCCCTCATCTCCATCTCCGCTTCGGAGCCGCCATGCTGCTCTACATCATCCGCCGCCTTGCCCAGTCCGTGCTCGTGATGCTGACGGTGGCGCTCATCGCCTTCACCCTGTTCCAGTTCGTCGGTGATCCGATCAACAACATGGTCGATCAGGACACCTCGCTGGCCGAGCGCGAACGCATCCGCAAGGAACTCGGGCTCGACGATCCGGTGATCGTCCAGTTCTGGCGCTTCGTCGAGAACGCGGCGCAGGGCGAATTCGGCGTCTCCTACCGGCTCAAGAAGCCGGTGGCCGAGCTCATCGCCGAGCGCTTCCCGGCAACACTCGAGCTGTCGATCATCTCGGCGATCCTGGCGCTCGGCATCGGCATTCCGATGGGGGTCTATACCGCCCTCAACCGCGAGCGATGGACCGCCAAGCTCTTCATGACGCTGTCGCTCGTCGGCGTCTCGCTGCCGACCTTTCTCATCGGCATCTTCCTCATCCTGATCTTCGGCGTGCAGCTGCGCTGGCTGCCGACCTTCGGCCGCGGCGAGGTGGTCGATCTGGGATGGTGGACCACCGGGCTTCTCACCGCTTCGGGCCTCAAGTCGCTGATCATGCCGTCGATCACCCTCGCCGTCTTCCAGATGACGCTGATCGTGCGGCTGGTGCGCGCCGAGATGCTAGAGGTGCTCAGGACCGACTACATCCGCTTCGCCCGCGCCCGCGGCCTCAGGGACCGGGCGATCCATTTCGGCCATGCGCTGAAGAACACGCTCGTGCCCGTCATCACCATCATCGGCCTGCAGGTAGGGGCGATCATCGCCTTCGCCATCATCACCGAGAGCGTCTTCCAGTGGCCCGGCATGGGGCTTCTGTTCGTGCAGGCGATCTCCGAAGTCGACATTCCGGTGATGGCCGCCTACCTCATGCTGATCGCCCTCGTCTTCGTCGTCATCAACCTCGTGGTGGACATCCTCTATGTCGTCATCGACCCGCGGCTGCGCACGGAGAGCTGAGCATGGCTGACGAAACCATCCTTCCCGACAGCGCCGGCCGGGGCGAGGAGCGCCCGCCATCGGCGCTCGCGCGTTTCCTCGATTCGGATCTGAGGTGGAGCTTCCGCCGCTCGCCGCTCGTCATCACCGCATTCCTCGTCACGGTGCTGATGATCGGAGCGGCGACCTTTGCCCCCTGGGTGGCGCCGCACGACCCGTTCGATCTCGCCTCGCTCGACCTGATGGATTCGCTTCTGCCACCGGCCTGGATGGAAGGGGGCGATCCGCGCTATCTCCTCGGCACCGATGACCAGGGGCGCGACATCCTCTCGACCATCCTTTACGGCGCGCGGATCTCTCTGCTCGTCGGCTTTCTCTCGGTGATCCTCGCCATGCTGATCGGGGTGACGGTCGGCCTCGTCGCAGGCTATGCCGGCGGCGTGACCGATGCCGTGCTCATGCGCATCGCCGACATCCAGCTGACCTTCCCGGCCATCCTCATCGCCCTTCTGGTGGATGGGGTGATGCGGGGCATCCTGCCGCCTGAAGCCCATGAGGAAGTGGCGCTTTTCGTGCTGGTGCTGGCCATCGCCCTGAGCTCCTGGGTGCAGTATGCCCGCACGGTGCGCTCCTCGACCATGGTCGAGAAACGCAAGGAATACGTGCAGGCCGCACAGGTGATCGGCCTGCCCTCGGCCCGCATCCTCCTGCGCCACATCCTGCCCAACGTGATGGGGCCGGTGCTCGTCATCGCCACAATTCAGCTGGCGCTTGCCATCATCATCGAGGCGACATTGAGCTTCCTCGGGGTGGGCGTGCCGCCGACCTCGCCTTCGCTCGGCACGCTCATTCGCATCGGCAACGACTATCTCTTCTCCGGGGAGTGGTGGATCACCGTCTTTCCGGGCCTTGCCCTCATCATTCTCGTGCTGGCGGTCAACCTTCTGGGGGACTGGCTGCGGGACGTGCTCAATCCGAAACTGAGGTAACGGCGATGCAGGTGACCGGCCCGACCACGACCCGCGCGGCAGGAAGCGACGCTCCGCTTCTCGAGATCCGCGATCTCCGGGTCGAGTTTCCATCGCGCCGCGGCACGGTGGTAGCCGCCCAGGGGGTATCGCTCACCCTTCAGCCGGGGGAAATTCTCGGCGTTGTCGGGGAATCGGGAGCCGGCAAGTCGACCGTCGCCTATGCCACTATCGGCCTTCTCGAGCCGCCGGGGCGCATGGCCGCGGGGGAAATCCGCCTCGGGGGAGAACGGATCGACATCCTGCCACCCGAAGCGATGCGCCGCATCCGCGGCAAGCGCATCGGCATGGTGTTCCAGGATCCGCTGACCTCGCTCGATCCTCTGATGACGGTGGAGGAACAGCTGGTGGAAACCATGCTGACCCATCTGCCGATCAGCGAGCGCGAAGCGAAGACGCGGGCGGTCGAGCTGCTCGAACAGGTCGGCATTCCCGACGCGGCGACACGGGTGAAGAACTATCCGCACCAGTTCTCGGGCGGGATGCGCCAGCGGGTGGTGATCGCCCTTGCGATCTGCTGCGAACCCGAAGTGCTGCTCGCCGACGAACCGACCACCGCACTCGACGTCTCGATCCAGGCGCAGATCCTCGATCTTCTCAAGCGTCTCGTGCGCGAGCGCGGCATGGGGATGCTCATCATCACCCACGACATGGGCGTGATCTACGAGATCACCGACCGTGTGGCAGTGATGTATCGCTCGCACCTCGTCGAGGTCGGCCCGTCGGACAAGGTGCTGACCCGGCCCGACCACCCCTATACCCGCTCGCTGATCGCCGCCGTGCCGCCGCCCGACCGGCGGATCGACCGCTTCCCCCTCGTCGAATACATCGAGAGCGCCGGCACCGCGACGCGCAAGCTCGACCTTGCCAGTCACTGGCTCGGCAAGGCCCGCGATTTCGGCGCCGGGGATGGTCCGCTCCTCAGGCTCGAGCATCTCACCATGCGCTTTCTCACCCGCCCTTCACTGATCCCGTCGCGGCGGCGGTGGATGACGGCGGTCGATGACGTCTCCTTCGACATCCGCCCGGGCGAGGTCTTCGGTCTTGTTGGCGAATCGGGTTCGGGCAAGTCCACCATCGCCCGCATCATAACCGGCCTCTACCGCCCGGAGGCGGGGCGGGTGATCTTTGCCGGCACGGACATGACATCCCTGAAATCCCGCAGGGAGATCAACCGCCTGCGCCGGCAGATGCAGATGATCTTCCAGGACCCCTATTCCTCGCTCAATCCGCGCATGAAGGTTGGGGACATCGTCGCCGAGCCGATCCGCTTCCACCGTCTTGCCGAGAGCGAGGCGGAGGTGCGCCGGATCGTGGCCGACCTCCTGGAGCATGTCGGCCTCGGGGCACGGGCGGCGCTGCGTTATCCGCACGAGTTTTCCGGCGGGCAGCGCCAGCGCATTTCCATCGCCCGGGCGCTGGCGACGCGGCCGCGCTTTCTCGTCTGCGACGAGCCGACTTCGGCGCTTGATGTCTCGATCCAGGCGCAGATCCTCAACCTCCTGAAGGACCTGCAGGAGGAGCTCGGGCTGACCATGCTGTTCATCTCCCACGATCTGCCGGTGATCCGCCAGATGTGCGACCGGGTGGGCGTGATGCAGCGCGGAAAGCTGGTGGAGCTCGCGGAGACCGAGACCCTGTTCGAAGCGCCGCAGCACGACTACACCCGCCACCTGCTTGCCCTCATGCCGCGGATGCGCGCCGCCTGAGGTGCAGCCGCAGCCCGGCGGAGGGGCCTGCGGCCCGGCGCGCTCATTGCGCGCCATCTTCCATCAATTGGTCATCTCCCGTGCCCAATTCAGCCATATTCCCCCGCCACAAAGAGGATGAGCCGCCTTTCCGACCGGCAGATCCCTGCCGCGGTCCGCTCCCGGACCGAATTCCGGAAGGCCAGACGTGCGAGGTGTGCCATGAGAATGATCTTTGCGGCTATGCTGGTGGTGGGGCTGGGGCTGGCCGGTTTTGCCGTCTATACCACCCAGCAGCAGTTTCAGGAATACCAGAGGAAGATCGCGCTCCAGGAGAGGGAGCTCAAGACAAAGATTCCGCTGGTGAAGGTGTATGTCGCCAAGAAGCCGCTGCGTTACGGTGACATTCTCAAGCGCGAGGACGTGGCCGCCGTTCCCTGGCCGAAGACCGCCGTGCCGAAGGGCGCCTTCGTCAACGAGAAGACCCTCTTTCCCGAGGGCTATGACGACAAGCCCCGTTACGTCCTTCGGGCGATGGAAGCCGGCGAGCCGCTGATGAAGGTGAAGGTCACGGAGCCGGGCCAGGATGCCGGCGTGGCCTCGCGGCTCGAAGCGGGCAAGCGCGCCTTCGCCATCCGCGTGGATGTTGCCTCGGGTGTCTCGGGCTTCCTTCGCCCCGACGACCGGGTGGACATCTACTGGACCGGCGAGGCCCTCGGACGCGACGTCACCAAGCTGATCATGGAGAATGTGCGGCTGATCGCCGTCGATCAGATCACCGACAAGGACCGCAACAAGCCGATTGTGCCGCGGACGGTGACCGTCGAGGCGAGCCCGGAACAGATCGCCATTCTCGCCCAGGCCCAGGCCGACGGCAAGCTCTCGCTCTCGCTGCGCTCCAACCGCGACGACAGCGCCGTCGGTGCCGAGGCGGTGCAGGTGGACAAGCTCGCCTTCCTCGGCATCAAGCGGGAGAAGCCGAAGATAGCGAAGAAGATCGAGGCGCCGAAGGTCTGCACCATCCGCACCCGCAAGGGCGCAGAGGTCTCGGTGATCGAAGTGCCCTGTCCCGGAACGAATTGATCCGACGAGTTGATCCCCCGCCCTGCCCCCGCTTCGGCGGGGGCCTTTTTGTGCAATCGCTCCGGCCGGCCCCGTTCGCAGCCGGTCCGGAGATTCCGGCGGGATGAGCGCAGATGTTGAGGGGGCCAACTCTCCTGCCCCAATATTGCCGATTGATCGGTCGATTTCAGGCTGTTGTTGCAATGAAGCGCCGTTTCGGGCATGCTCTGCAAAACGGTTGCGTTCAAGGCAACTGGGAACGAGGCAGGACAATGCGGGCAGGAACATATTTGGCAGCCGGGTTTCTCGGGCTTGCCCTATCACTCGCAGGCGGCGCGGCGCCGGTGCAGGCGCAGAGTGGCTCCATCGTCCGGTTGATGGAGGGCGAGAAGACGAGCCGCATCAACCTCGTCGTTGACCGCGCGCTGGTGATGGAGAGCGACATCCCCTTCAAGGAAGTGTCGGTCGCCAATCCCGAGATCGCCGACATCGCCACCCTTTCCGAACGCACGGTCTATCTTCTCGGCAAGAAGCCGGGGCGCACCAATGTCACCCTTCTTGGCCCGAACGGGCAGCTCATCGCCAATGTCGTGGTGGCGGTGCGGCCCGACATCGCCGAGTTCAAGGAGCGACTGAAGGAGATCCTGCCGAAGGAGCGGATCGACGTGCGCACCGCCAATGACGGCATCGTGCTCTCGGGGCAGGTGTCGAGCGCCCGCAAGGCCCAGCTCGCCCTCGATCTGGCCGAACGCTATGCGCCGGAGAAGGTCACCAACCTGATGACCGTCGGCGGCTCGCAACAGGTGATGCTCAAGGTCCGCTTCGCCGAAATGCAGCGCTCGGTGGCCAAGGGGCTGGCAAGCTCGCTCGTGATCAACGGCAAGAGCGCCACCGGCGGCGGGCTCGGGGCAGCCACCGGGTCGATGTCCTCCAATGCGAACATCCAGCGTCTGACGGGGCAGACCACGACGCCGCTGTCCTCGGCCACCGAGCGGTTCGGCACGCTTGTCTTCGGCCTCGGAGCCGGGGCGACCGGCGTCGCCCTGATGCTCGAGGCACTCGAGCAGAAAGGCCTCGTGCGCACATTGGCCGAACCCAACCTCGTTGCCATTTCGGGCAAGAAGGCCGAATTCCTCGCCGGCGGCGAATACCCGATCCCGATCAACAAGAACGGCGACACCGCCATCGAATACAAGCCCTTCGGCGTCAATCTCACCTTCGTGCCGGTCGTGATCGACGACGACCTGATCAGCCTCTCGATCATCGCTTCCGTCAGCGAGATCGACCCGACGGTGCAGGTCACGGCCAACGGCTTCACGGTCAATGCCTTCAAGACCCGGAGCGCGACCACGACCATCGAGCTGAGGGACGGGCAGAGCTTCGCCATCGCCGGGCTCCTGCAGGACAATTTCAAGGACAGCATCCAGCAGCTGCCCTGGCTCGCGGACGTGCCGGTGCTCGGGGCGCTCTTCCGCTCGACGAGCTTCCAGCGCCGCCAGACCGAGCTGGTCGTCATCGTCACCGCCTATCTGGTGCATCCGGCGCCGGGCAACGCCCTTGCCCTGCCGACTGACCGCGTCCGCATCCCGACCGAGGCCGAGCTGTTCCTCTTCGGATCGCCCGCCGCGCGCTCGGGGCGCAAGGTCGCCAAGAGCAGCTCGGGCGCCCTTCCGGCCCGCAAGGAGCCGCCGAGCGGGTCCTTCGGCTACGTGATGGAGTGAGCCCATGCGTCTTCTCGCCCAGATGGCCGCCCTCCTGGCCCCTGCCCTCCTCGCCGCCTGCGCCAATCCGGTGGGCGATGCGGTCAACCGCGGCATCGCCTGGCTCAACATCGAGGCCGGTTCAAGCGTCGATGAAGGACAGTTCGGCGCGGCCGTGGCCTACAACCAGCGGGTACATCAGGCCTATGGCGCCGATGCCCAGCTGATGATCGACCTGCAGAAGAAATTCGAACGCGAAGTTCCGACCACGATTCATTTCGCCTTCGATTCGGCCGTTCTCGACGAGGAGGCCAAGGCGGTGCTGCGGCGTCAGGCCGACTGGATCCGGCAATATCCGGAGGTTCGCTTCAAGGTCTACGGCCATACCGACAAGGTCGGCTCCGACGCCTACAACAGGCGCCTCGGCCTCCGCCGGGCCAAGGCGGCGGTGCGCTACATGATTTCCCAGGGCGTCAACCCGAAGCAGGTGGCCGCTGTCGTCTCCTATGGCGAGAGCCGCCCGATCGTGCATTCCGAAGGTCCCGAGCGCGCCAACCGGCGCACCGTGACCGAAGTCAGCGGATTCATGCCGAACGCCCGCAACCTGCCGACCGACGCCCGCTATGCCGCGCTGGTCTATCGCACCTATGTGGCGGGCGGCGCCTATGTCCGCAACGGCTTCAAACCCGCTTACTAGCATCACCCTACCTGCCTGATCCGAAAAGGGTTTCCTCCCCGAACCGGGGGAGGCCTCCCACTGCCTGAGCGGCCAGGGGCACGGGTCTGGACCGCCCTTTCCTGCCTCCCCGCACGCAAAAGAGGAATTCTCGCGGTAGTGGTCAAGAAATGGCCATGCTTTGGGCCGCAAATCTGCCTGACTCCAATTCCAGATTGCTCACATGAAGTTCCGCCAGCGGTCTGCCCTGCAGTCCGGGCGGCGGCACTTGTCGCAATTGGGTCTATGAGTAACAGGAACGGGTGCGGGGATGCATGGTGGAGCAATCGGCAACGGACATTCGGCAGAGAAGGCCAGGGCCTGGATCGTGGCACGCGATCCGGCAGCCTTCGACCTTCTGCTCGAGGAAATCGAGAGCGTTGCCGGTGACAACTGGGATGAAGTGCTGCTCGAGGACGCGGAAGAACGCCTCGAGGAAGCGCCGCGCAGGCTCGAGCTCGTCGTCCTGTGCGTGAACCGGGACGACGAGAAGGATCTCGCGCCCTTCGCGAAGATCGTCACCGCCGGCCATGCACGGGGTCTGCCTGTCTTCATCGTCGCCGATGAGGTCAGCCCGCGGGCGCTGCACCACCTTCTCAAGCTCGGGGCCGATGATTTCCTGCCCTATCCCATGCCCGAAGGGGAGCTGGCCCAGGCGGTCGCCCGGCACAGGGAGCGCCGCGCCGCCGCCAGCGCTGCCGGCGCCCCGCCTGGCGAGGACCGGGCTGGCGCCCTCATCGCCGTTCATCCGCTGGCCGGCGGCTCCGGCGCCTCGACCTTCGCGGTCAATCTCGCCTGGGAATTGCAGGCCCTGGGCAAGGAACACGACTTCAAGGTGCTGGTGATGGACCTCAATTTCCAGACCGGTTCCGTCGGCACCCAGCTTGAGCAGGTAGTGCAGGGCACGGGGGCTGACCTCATCGGCGACGATGAAGACAGGCAGACCCCGTGCATGGCCGGCGGTGACAATCTTCGCGAAGGGCGCGAGATCCTTCTCGTCGTCCCGGTTCACGCACAGGACGACGAGCTCGAGCCTGCGTGGCGCT
>WFPA01000107.1 GCA_015487815.1 Albidovulum sp. | reverse complement strand
GTGCAGGACGAGGGCGGCCACGGTCTCTACCTCTACTCGGCGGCCGAGACGCTCGGCGTCAGCCGCGAGGAGCTCGTCGATCAGCTGCTCTCGGGAGCGGCGAAATATTCCTCGATCTTCAACTATCCCACCTTGAACTGGGCCGATATCGGCGCCATCGGCTGGCTGGTGGACGGGGCTGCGATCATGAACCAGATCGCCCTCTGCCGCTGCTCCTACGGCCCCTATTCGCGGGCGATGATCCGCATCTGCAAGGAAGAGAGCTTCCATCAGCGGCAGGGCTACGAGATCCTGCTCGAACTGGTCCGCGGCACGCCCGAGCAGAAGGAGATGGCCCAGGATGCACTCAATCGCTGGTGGTGGCCGGCGCTGATGATGTTCGGCCCCCATGACAGCGATTCGGTCCACTCCGAACAGTCGATGAAGTGGAAGATCAAGCGCTTCTCGAACGATGCGCTGCGCGAGAAGTTCATCGATGCCACCGTGCCGCAGGCCCATTTCCTCGGCCTCGAGGTGCCGGACCCCGATCTCAGATGGAACCCCGAGAAGAACGACGGCGCCGGCGGCTGGGATCACGGCCCGATCGACTGGGACGAGTTCTGGCGCGTGGTCAAGGGCTATGGCCCGATGAACCGCGACCGGCTCGAGGCCCGGCGCAAGGCTCACGAAGAAGGCGCCTGGGTGCGCGAGGCGGCCGCCGCCTGGGCCGCCAAGCACGCCTCCGAAGCGGCGCCGATGGCGGCGGAGTGAGCCGCTGCCTGCTGTTCGGCATGCATCCCCGGGCCGTCGCAGCGTCCGGCGCTGCCCGTCAGCACCACCCTGCCGGCCCTGACGACAAGGACGAAAGGAACATCTCATGAGCGAAAAGGAAATGCCTCTCTGGGAGGTCTTCATCCGCCCGCGCAACGGGCTCGCACACAAGCACGCCGGATCGGTCCATGCCTGGGACGCCGAAATGGCGCTTCAGGCCGCGCGCGACGTCTATACCCGCCGCGGCGAAGGCACCTCGATCTGGGTCGTGCAGTCGGCGCAGATCGTCGCCTCCGATCCGAATGCCGCCGAGGAGCTGTTCGACCCGACGGCCGACAAGATCTACCGCCACCCGACCTTCTACAAGATTCCTGAAGAAGTGGGGCACATGTGATGGTATTCGCGAAACCGCCCGCCGACAGGGAGGAGGCGCAACGCCTCGCCCTTCTGGAACTTGCCGATGATCACCTCGTCCTCTCCCAGCGCCTCGGCGAATGGTGCGGCCATGCGCCGACGCTCGAGGAGGATCTGGCGCTGACCAATCTCGCGCTCGATCTGCTGGGAACGGCCCGCACGCTCTATGCCACCGTCGCCGAGCGCGAGGGCCGGGGGCGCAGCGAGGATGACCTCGCAATGCTCCGGGTCGAACGGGAATATCGCAACCTGCTGCTCGTCGAACGGCCCAATGGCGACTTCGCCCATACCATCGCCCGGCAGCTCTTCTTCGCCGCCTTCATGCGCCCCTTCTGGGAACGGGCGCTCGGCTCGGGCGACGAGGTGGTGCGGGGCGTCGCCGGCAAGGCGCTCAAGGAAATGCGCTATCACGTGCGCCATGCCGGCGAATGGACCGTCCGCCTCGGCGACGGCACCGAGGAAAGCCATCGGCGGATGCAGGCGGCGATCGAGGCGCTGCGCCCCTATCTCGACGAGCTGTTCGTCTCTTCCGAAGCCGCGAAGGTGGCCGAGGAGGAGGGCATACTGCCCGTGCGCGCCGAAATCCGCCCGGAATGGGAAGAGACCGTTGCCGAGGTGTTCGACAAGGCCGGCCTGACCATGCCCGAATGGCCCCATCCGCGCCTTGGCGGCCGCGAAGGCCTTCACGGCGAGGAGCTCGGCCATCTTCTGGCGGAATTGCAGTATCTCCAGCGCGCCTATCCGGGAGCGCAATGGTGAGGGGCCGGGGATGACGCGGGAGGCCGCCACCATCGACCGCATGCCCGAGGACGCCCTTCTGCGCAAGGCGTGGGAGGCGGCGGCCGCGGTGCCCGATCCGGAAATCCCGGTGGTGACCGTGGCCGATCTCGGGATCCTGCGCGAGGTGCGCCTCGAGGGCGGGGTGGCCATCGCCCGCGTCTCGCCGACCTATTCGGGCTGCCCTGCCACGCAGCTTATCGAGGCGGCCATCGCCGCAGCGCTCGAGAAGGCGGGTTTCGAGGCCCGGATCGAGCGCGTGCTCTCGCCACCCTGGACCACCGACTGGATCACCGAGGAGGGCCGGGAGAAGCTCCGCGCCTTCGGCATCGCCCCGCCCGAGAATGCTGCCGGCAAGCGCGCACTTTTCGGCCAGGACCGCGTCGCCTGCCCCCGCTGCGGTTCGGACGACACGGAAAGGGTCTCCGAATTCGGCTCGACCCCCTGCAAGGCCCATTACCGTTGCCGCGCCTGCGGCGAACCCTTCGACCATTTCAAGTGCATCTGAGGCTCCGCGCCCGGATCGCCCAGCATCTAGGCAGAGAGGAAAGACCATGGCACCGCGCTTTCACGAACTCGAGGTCGGCCGGATCGAGCGGCTGACCCCCGACGCCGTCGCCGTCACGCTGATCGTGCCGGCCGAACTGGCGGACGCATTCTCCTACCGGCCGGGGCAGTATCTCACCTTCGAGACCGAGATCGACGGCGAGAATGTGCGCCGCTCCTACTCCATCGCCACGCCGCCGCCCGCGGATGGCGGCCCGGTCGAGGAGCTCACTGTCGGCATCAAGCGCGTGCCCGGCGGCCGCTTCTCCACCTTCGCCAACGAGCAGCTTGCCGTGGGCGACCGACTGCGGGTGATGCCGCCCGAGGGCCGATTCACCCTCGGCGACGAGAGGCGCGTGCTCCTGATCGCCGCAGGCTCGGGCATCACGCCGATGATGGCGATCGCACCGGCGGTGCTCGGCCGCGGCGGGCGGGTCGATCTCGTCTTCGGCAACCGCTCCACCGCCACCATCATGTTCCGCGAGGCGCTCGACGCGCTGAAGGACCGCCACACCGATCATTTCTCGCTGGTGCACATCCTCTCGCGCGAGGCGCAGGACATCCCGCTCCTCAACGGCCGGATCGACGGCGACAAGCTCGCCCGCCTCGCCCGGGCCGGCGCGATCGACATCGAAGGGGCCGAGGCCGTCTTCCTCTGTGGCCCCGGCGAGATGATCGGGGCGCTCGAGGAGAGCCTCGCCGGGATGGGCGTGCCCCCGGAGAAGATCCGCACCGAATACTTCACCCCGACGGGCGAGCCCGTCGCGCCGCCCTCCGAGGCTGCCGAGGAGGCGGCACGCGAAGGCGTCGAAATCGAGGTGGTGGTGGACGGGCTCAGGCGCAGCTTCGTGCTGAGCGATCCGGCCCTGTCCCTCGTCGATGCCGCTCACGACCAGGGAGTGGACCTGCCCTTCTCCTGCAAGGGGGGCATGTGCTGCACCTGCCGCTGCAAGGTGATCGAAGGGGATGTCGAGCTGCCTGTGAACTATTCGCTGCAGAAATGGGAGCTCGAAGCCGGCTTCACCCTCGCCTGCCAGGCCAGACCAACGAGCCGCAAGCTGGTGCTCGACTTCGACGCCGCCTGATCCGGCGGAACGCCCCTGCCGACGTGGATGGCGGCCCTTCCGGCTTCGCGCCGTCGCGCCGCCCGTGCAGGCGGGAGAGGCTTGCCCGCCTGACCACGCCGCCCGCGGGTTCCGAAGGGGACGGCGGCATCGGGAAGGGAGAGGATCGCTCGCATGCCGCTGCGACGCTTCACGCCAGCGGTGCCGCATGAATGCCCGCGGCCGGCCGCGCATCTTCTCCGCGATCTCGCCCCGACGCGGCAGGCTGCCGCAGGCGTCAGCGCCGGGCGAGCATGGCGATGCGCAGAAGAAGCCGCTCGATCCGCGCACCCGCAGGCGGCGGATTGGGAGCACGAATCGCCAGATCCGCCTCGGCGATCCAGCGCAGGATCCGCTCGATCCGCGCCGGGCCAAGCCGCCCGGCCTGGCGTACCAGCCGGTCGCGACGCGGACCGAAGACCGGCGGGCGCAGCCGCTGCGCCGCCCGCCCCGGCCCTTCCGGGTCGGACGCAAGCGCATGAAGCCGCTGGAAATGACGTGCCGCGGCAATGGCAAGGCTCACCGCCGCACCGCTGCGCGCTCCGATCTGCGGCAGCAGAGCCGCCAGCTCCTGCACCCTCCCCTCTGCGGCAAGGTCGAGCACAGCATCCATCTCGGCTTCGGCCGGCGGCACCGCCATTGCCTCCACATCCGCCTCGGTGAGCGGAACGGGGTCGTAGAGCTTGTAGAGGGCGAGCTTCTCGAGAAGGCCGGCAAACTCCCCCGGCTCCATGCCCGCCCCGAGAGCGGCCAGAGCCTGAAGCGCCCCGCCTTCCACCTCCTTCAGCCCCTTGCCGGCCAACTGCTCCGCGATCTCCCGCGGCCCCGGCGGCTCGGGATAGATGCCGATGGCAAGGGCGGAAGGGTGGCTCTCGAACAGCTTGCGCAGCTTGGAGCGCGGCGGCAGCGCCCCGGCCGTGGCGAGTATCATGGCGTCGCCTTCCTGCCACATGGCGAAAGCGGTCTCGAAGGCAGGGGCAAGGGCGTCGCCCGCATCCTCCACGAGAACGATCCGCTGCCCTTCGGCCCCGAAGAATCCGCGAGCGCGCATCTGATCGACGAGCAGGGCCGGCTCCTTGCGCAGCGCCGCTGCCGCGAGACGCTCGAGAGCCATGTCATCGCCCCGGCGGTCGCTTCCGAGAAGACGATCGACCAGTTTCTGGCGGGCGAAGCCGATGGCTCCGGCCTCGGGCCCGTGCAACAGCACGGCAGGGCGCGGCACCGGCCGCTCGAGATAGCTGCGCGCCTCGCGCCCCGTGAGCTTCATCCGCCCCCGTTCCCTGTCCGTATCTGCGGGGCGGAAAGAAGCACCGCCTCGACCACCCTCCGGCCGAGATCGCGCCCGAGGCGGGCGCGCGCATTGCGGCGCGCCGTCCGCTCGGCAAGCGGCGTGCCGGCGACGTCATAGGCGGTGAAACTCGCGACCTCGCCCGAGGCCAGCGGCCGCTCCCCTCCTCGCCGCAACAGCTGCCAGCGCGCACGGCCGACGATGCGCCGGCGCGTCGAGCCGCGATCAGGCAGCCGGCCGGCCTCGCTCTCGCTGGTCTGCACGGAAATCTCGAGCGAGAAGGGTGCTGCCGCGTCGGACATGCCGAGAGTGTCTTCCACCGTTCCGGCAAGAACGAAGCCGAGATCCCCCGTCGCATCGACATGGACCCGAACCCGTCCGCGCAGTGCCTCGGCACCGCTTCCGGGGCCGAGGGCCGGGGCAAGCGTACAGGCCGCAAGCAGTGCTCCACCCGCCGCCATGAGCAGGCTCATGGCGCGCCGCCGCCCGCCGGAAGCGGCCGGGGAGCGCCCCTTCCCTTCCGTTTCAGACCACCACATTCACGATCCTGCCCGGCACGACGATCACCTTCTTCGGTTCGCGTCCGTCAAGATTGCGTTTCACGCCCTCCTCGGCAAGCGCCTTCTCGACGATCGCATCCCGGTCCAGATCGCGCGGCACGGTGATCTCGGCGCGCTTGCGGCCATTGACCTGCACCGGCAGGGTGATCGTGTCCTCCTCGAGCATCGACGGGTCGGCCTTCGGCCACGGCGCTCCGGCGAGCATGCCATCGCCGCCGAGCCGGGCCCAGATCTCCTCGGCGATATGAGGGGTGAAGGGCGCCATGAGCTGTGCCATGGTCCGCATGGCAGCCCGCTTCGCCTCCGCCCCGGCCTTCGAACGGGCAAGGGTGTTGGTGAAGGCATAGAGCCGGGCCACGGCCTTGTTGAAGGCAAAGCGTTCGATATCCTCCGTCACCCCCTGGATCGTGCGGTGCCGCGCCCGCTCGAGCGATTCGTTCTCGGCCGGGGTGCCTTCCGCGGAGAGCTCCGCGATCTCGTCCGCGAGACGCCAGACCCGTTGCAGATGCTTCCATGCGGCATCGGCCCCCTCCGCAGTCCACTCGACATCGCGCTCGGGCGGGCTGTCGGAAAGAATGAACCATCGGGCGGTATCGGCGCCATATTGCTCGATGATGTCGGCCGGATCGACGACGTTCTTCTTCGACTTCGACATCTTGGCCGAGGGGATGACCTCGACCTTCTCGCCCGTCTCTCTGAGAAAGACGCCGTCCTCGCGCTTCTCGACCTCCTCGGGCAGATGATAGACCGGACGGCCCTTGCCGTCGCGGGTGAGATAGATCTCGTGGGTGACCATCCCCTGGGTGAAGAGGGCCTCGAAGGGCTCGATGCTCTTGGCGGGAAGATGACCTGTCAGATGCATCGCCCGGGCAAAGAAGCGCGAATAGAGAAGATGCAGGATCGCGTGCTCTATGCCGCCGATATACTGATCGACATTCATCCAGTAATCGGCATCGGCAAGCGAGACCGGCTCCTCGGCATGGGGGTTGGTGAAGCGCGCGTAATACCATGAACTGTCAACGAAGGTGTCCATGGTGTCGGTTTCGCGCTCGGCCTTGCCGCCACAACGCGGGCAGGTGGTGTGCTTCCAGGTCGGGTGGTGCGCGAGGGGGTTGCCGGGCCGGTCGAAGCTGACGTCCTCGGGCAAGAGCACCGGCAGGTTCTCCTTCTTCTCCGGCACCGCCCCGCAGCGCGGACAATGGACGATCGGGATCGGGCAGCCCCAGTAGCGCTGGCGCGAGATCAGCCAGTCGCGCAGCCGGTAGCGGGTGACGCCGCGGCCGAAGCCCCGCTCCTCGGCCAGCCGGATCGCCGCCTCGACCGCTTCCTCCCCGGTCTGGATCTCGGGGCCGGCAACAGGCCGCAGATAGCGCACCTTCTCGCTCTTCGGCGGCACGTAGGCCTCGCCGCCTTCCTCGGGCGGCCGCCAGCCCTCGGGCTTCTCCAGGGGCTCGAAGACCGAGATCACCGGCAAGCCATACTTGCGAGCGAAGTCGAGGTCGCGCTGGTCATGCGCCGGGCAGCCGAAGATGGCGCCGGTGCCGTAGTCCATCAGGATGAAGTTGGCGATCCAGACCGGCAGTTCCACCGAGGGATCGAGCGGATGGCACACCCGGAGCCCGGTGTCGATACCGCGTTTCTCGGCCTTCTCGATCGCCTCCTCGGAGGTGCCGAGCTTGCGGCATTCGGCATTGAAGGCGGCGATCTCGGGGTTGTCCCTCTCGAGCGCC
>WFPA01000106.1 GCA_015487815.1 Albidovulum sp. | reverse complement strand
TCTTCCGCAAGGCCGAAGGCGAGAAATGCCTGCGCTGCTGGAAGATCCTGCCCGATGTCGGCAGCCATGCCCATCCGGGGGTCTGCGGGCGCTGCGACGCGGTGCTGAACGACATGGAGGCCACGGCCGGGTGAGTGCGAGGCGGCGGCGGTTCGGGTGAAGCGGTCCGCCCGTCCGCCGCCGCAGCCCGCGCCGGACAACTCCCGGAGGGCAATTGCACAGGAAATCTTCTTCCCGCCGGTGATCCGGTATGATGAAGGGTGCTCCCCTCGTCTCCGGCGTCGCGGGAGAAGCGCCTGGCTCGCGCCTTCCCCTGCGGCAGGGCGGGCGGCGACGGAAGACTGGGGGGCGGTGCCTGCAGCTCCTGCCGCATCCGTTGCCGGTCGCGATCGGCCCGGCATGACCGCCGACCGGGCCCGCCTTCCCCGTCTTTCCTTCGGAAGCGTTCGCGGCTTTCTCGCGCGAGGGATGCAACGTCATTCTTGCTTCGCCATGTGCTTGCGCTAAGTTATGGATTCTGCTCGTGGGCCGCGCGGTGCCGGCCATTTGCGGGAGCGAACGCCATGATCGAAGGAAACCTGCATGCGCCCGGGGCTACGGGCTCCCGTCATGGGCGCGGAAGGGCAGCATGACGGCGGCCGCCTTCCTTGCGGTGATGGCCGCGGCGCTGCTCCATGCGGGGTGGAACGCGGCCATGAAGGTCACCGGCCGTTCGCAGGAGGTGATGCTGATCCTCGTGCTGACGATGGCGGGCACCGGCGCCGTCGCTGCGCTCCTGCGCCCTCTCCCGCCCGCCGACGCCTGGAGGCCGCTGCTTGTCGCCGGGCTGTTGCAGGGGTTCTACCGCTTCTTTCTGGCCTGGGCCTATGAGCATGGCGACCTCAGCCGGGTCTATCCGCTGGCCCGCGGTGCGGCGCCGCTTCTGGCGCTGGCGGCGTCGCTTCTCCTTCTGCCCGACCAGCTGGCGGCAGCGGAGATCGTCGGCATTCTCGTTCTGGGAAGCGGCATCGCCGGCATGGCGCTTGGTGTGGTGTTCTCCCACGAGGCGCTGCGGCAGATCCCGCTGGCCCTTGCATCCGCCGCCCTGACCGCTGCCTACACGGTGGCAAGCGGCCTCGGCGTGCGGCTTGCAGGTGGAGATGCCATTGCCTTTGTCGGCTGGCTGATGCTCATCGGCGGCGTGGTCTATCTTGCCACCATGCGGGTGGTGCGGGGAAGGGCGGCCTTTCGCATCCGGCCCCGTCTTGTGTCCTTCGGCGTCATCGGTGGGCTTGCCTCGATCGCGGCCTATGCCCTCGTGGTATGGGCCATGACCGAAGCGCCCGTGGCGGTGGTGGCGGCGCTCAGGGAAAGCTCGATCCTGTTTGCCATGATGATCGGCGCCTTTGTCTTCCGCGATCCGATGGGGCGGGGGAAATGGCTTTCGGCCTCGCTGATCCTGCTGGGCATGGTGGTGATCCGCCTCGGGGGCTGAGGCGCCGGCGGCGCGGTGGAGGGTGGCATCTTGAAGACAGGGCCCGTCCGCTCGATATCTTTCGACAAGACAGCGCCCATGTCGGTGAACGGAACGGAAAAGACGGAGCAAGGAGGCGGAAGATGCGTCTGGGGCTCGTGATGGCAACCGTGATCGCTCTCCTGGCAACGGCGGTTCAGGCCGGGATCGAGGGCGGTGACGCACGGCAGGCTTTCGTGCCCGGCGACCGGGTAATCTACGAAAGCCGGCTCAAGGACTGCCCGGTGGGCGAATTGCTGGCCGAGTGGCGGGTTGCGCAGGGCGGCTATGAATGTGCCCGCTTCAACGATCACATATGGATCCGACCGCTGTCCCACGGCACGATGGTGTGGTTGCCGATCGACCCGCCCCTGCCCGATGAGTTCTCCCTCGAAATGGTGGTCCATCCCTTCGCCGACGGGGCGCCGATGCTGCGCCTTGCGCTGCATCCGGCCGCAATCGCCGAGCGCATCGGCGAGGCGCCGGGGCATGAGCTGGTGGCGGGTGTCGTCCGCGGCGGTCAGCCTTCCGTCTTCGGTGCCAAGGATGACCCGAACGGAACGCTCGACGGGCGCTTCGCCTTCGAGACCCGGCTCGAGCCGGAGGCGGATCATCATGTCGCCATCGAGGCCCGTCGCGGGCAGATCCGCTTCTTCGTCGATGGCAGGCGCATCGGGGTTCTGCCCTTCCATCCTGCGGCGCCGATCGGCGTGCTCAGCCTCACCTTCCGCCGCACCTTCGGCACCAACGTGCCCTTTGCCGATGCGCCGGTGCTGGTGAGGCGTGTGCGCCTCGCCGGCTACAGCGGCAGGGAAGCCGCTCCGAAACCCGAGGAGGATCTCGCCGCCGAGCTCGGTGCCGTGAAGACCGACGAGGGGCTGAAGATCACCCTCGAGAACCGGGTGCTGTTCGATTTCGGCAAGTGGGAGCTGCGCCCCGAAGCGCGCGCGGTGCTCGAGAAGGTGGCGCGTCTGGCCAAGGGGCGCAGCGGCACGGTGCGGATCGAAGGGCATACCGATGATGTCGGCAGCGCGTCCTTCAACAAGGTGCTTTCGGAACTTCGTGCTCATGTGGTGGCGCTGGCGCTGGCGCGGGCCGGGGTCGATCCGGCGCGGCTGAGGCCGGTGGGGTTCGGCGAGAGCCGGCCGCTCGTTCCCAATACCAGCGAGGCGAACCGGGCGCGCAACCGCAGGGTCGAGATCGTGCTCGAGGATGGGATGTGATCCCGATCCGGCGAAGGCGGCCGGGCGCGGTGCCGCCGCGGTCATCGTGATGAGGCATTCGCGGAGAGCCGGTGTCGCGGCCCGGGGGCGGCAGAGCCACCTTGGCTATGGCCGATGAAATGTGGTCTGCGCGGCGGACCGATGCCGCAATCCCGGGCCGTCACGCACCGGCCTCACCCTTCGGGACCGTGCAGGATCTGCTGGACGATGCCGGCAAGAAGCAGGTAGAGCGAGCTTGCCAGAAGCCCCCAATGGGCCCAGCGGGCCGGATGAAAGTCGACCCAGGCGGCCCAGATCGCGAAGAAGGTCCAGAGGGCGGCCACAAGAAGCGAGAGCGGCCGCCAGCGGGCGGTGCGGACAGGGTGGATGAACTTGAGCGGCACGAACATGGCCGCGACCAGGAGAAGCACCACCGCCAGCGTCGCCTCGAAGGGGGGCTCGAGCGCGAACAGCACCAGCACCACCATGTTCCAGGCCGCGGGAAAGCCGGAGAAGGAATTGTCCTTCGTCTTCATTCGGGTATCGGCGAAATAGAGCGCCGAGCCGTAGCTGATGGCGATCACCGCCAGCCATCCGGTCCAGCCCGGCAGCAGCCCCGAGCGGAAGAGCGCATAGGCCGGGATGAAGACATAGGTCAGATAGTCGATGATGAGATCGAGCAGCACGCCGTTGATCTGCGGCGCATGGCGGCCGACCTCGAAGCGGCGTGCGAGCGGTCCGTCGATTCCGTCGACGATGAAGGCGACGAGGAGCCACAGGAACATCATGCTCCACTGCCCTTCGACCGCCTGATGGAGGGCCAGAAGCGCAAAGACGGCCCCCGTGGCCGTGAAGAGATGAACCGCCATGGCCAGGGTTCGGCGCGTCAAGGCGTGGGTTCCTCCGCGGATGGTTGCTCGCCGGCGGCTTCGTGTCGGCGGTGGGAGGTGCGCCTTTCGAGATTGGCCCGTGCCTGCCGGTAGATCTCCATCAGCCGCACCTCCTCGACGGCGGTATAGCCCTGGGTGGTCGAGAGCGAGGCATGGCCGAGGAGCTCCTGCACCGCCCTCAGATCGCCGCTTGCCGCCAGGAGATGGGTGGCGAAGGAATGACGCAGCGCGTGTGGGGTGGCGGTGGGCGGCAGGCCGAGGGCGGCGCGCAGCTCGGCCACCCGCTTCTGCACCAGCCGCGGCGAGAGCGCCCCGCCCCTCAGCCCGACGAAGAGCGGCCCGTCCGCCTCGAGCGGCCAGGGGCAGGCAGCAAGATATGTCTCGACCGCCCTGCGGGCCACCGGCAGCACCGGCACCAGCCGCTCGCGCCCGCCCTTGCCGCGGATCCGCAGCGTCTCCGGCAGGGGCGCGTCGCGCCGGCGCAGCGCCAGCGCCTCGGAGATCCGCAATCCGCAGCCATAAAGCAGGGTGAGGACAGCGGCATCGCGCAGATCGACCCAGCGCGGCCGCCGTCCGTCGCCGGCGCGGGTGCTGTCGATCAGGTCGCTGATGTCGCCCGCCGGCACCGGCCGGGGCAGGGAGCGGCGATAGCGCGGCGCCCGGACGGAAAGTGCGGCGACGGCCTCGATGCCGTGTTGCTCCCCGAGCCAGCCGAAGAAGGCGCGGCTGGCCGAGATCGCCCGTGCAAGGGCGCGGCTCGAGAGCCCGCGGCGGCGCTGATCGGCCATCCAGGCGCGCATGTCCTGCACGGTGATTCCGCCGAGCCGTGCAAGGCCGCCACCTTCTCCCCAATGATGCGCAAGGAAGGAGAGCAGTTTCGTCACGTCCCGACGGTAGGAATCCACCGTGCGCGGTGCGAGTCCACGGCCCGTGGCAAGATCGCGGGTCCATGAGTCCACGGCCGCGGCCCAGTCGGGCGGCAGGGGCGGGGCGTGGGCTCTGCAGGTCATGGCCTCAGGCGAGCCAGCGGCGCAGGATGCGCTCGAAGGCCTTGCCGAAGAATTCGAGCAGCTCCGTGCCCTGGCCCGGTCTGAACTTGTGGGGATCTTCCGCGCCGAGCACGAGCATGGCCGGCAGGCGGCCGGCGCCGAGATCGAGCCGGATCAGCGCCTCGGACTTGATCCACTCCGCCTTCTGCCCATGCAGCGCCTCGTGGGCGGACGCGAGCTGGCGCAGCACGATCGGGCCGGGATGCACGTTGCGCCCGCCCGTCATCTCGGCCTCGACGCTGCCCGGCGGCATGATGCGGACGGTTTCGGAAATGCTGCTCAGATCGGTGAGCGGGTCGCCATCGCTGCCGGCGGCGGACGATTCGAGCACCAGCCGCACGCTTTCGACGCCGAGAGTGGCGGCGATGCCGGTGCCGAGCGAGGTGATGAAGGTGGTGAAGTCGAGCGGCTCGAGCAGGGCGAGGATCGCGCGCTGGATCCGCCGCGTGCCGGCGATGTTCTCATAGGCTGCGGCCAGAACCATGCGATGGGTCTCGACCATCCGCGCATGGCGTTCCTCGAGCCGGGCCAGCGCCACGTCGCGCAGATCGACGACATTGAGCCCGTGGCGCAGATCGGTGGCGGTCAGAAGCGCCGTCATCACCTCCTCGTCGTCGAGGACGAGTCCGGGATCGGCAAGGATCCTTTGGCGCAGGGCCGTGGGCAACCCCGCCTCGTGCTCCGAATTCGCTGCCGCGTCCTGCATCGTCTCCCCCGTCTTGTCGCGCCCGGGCCGGTCACCTAGCGGACAATAGCGCGAAAGACCGCCCCGGCGGAAGGATTTTCCGCAAGAAGGCCGGATCGGGCGGGGCGCCGGGAAGGCGGGCGTTATTTGCCGGTCTTGCCGTTCCCGTCCTTGCCGGCCATCCCCGAGGCCTTCGCAAGGCTCTCCCAGGCGTCGGTGAAGCCCTTGAGGGACAGAAGCAGCGGGATGGGCTGCTGGGGGTTGGCGATCGATCGGATGGTGATGACAGCGCGCTTGCCGGTGCGGAACTTCCCGAGCTCCTCCTTCGTCAGGCCGATGCGGGCGACGCAGCCGCCCTGATCGCACCAGAGGAAGGGATACTGTTTCGGCGTCGATCCGTCGATCGTGAGGATGACATTCTCGGTCAGGAGCGTGCCGAGCGGCGTGACGACCTCGACTCCGGCCACGGCCGGCCCGCCCCCCTGCAACGGCTGGATGCGGAACTCGGCGACCGGTGACCCCTTGCCGTCGGTGACGACCTGCACCATCAGGCACGGGTCGGTCTGCCCCTCGGGCGCCTTGACGCAGCGGATCTGCCACTTGGCGAAGCTGTCACGCACATAGGGCTGGCCGACCTTGGGGGTGGCCGGTTGACCGACGGGAAAGCCGGTGGCGTCGGAGCCGCCATTGGTCTGTGCCGCCACGGGCAGCGGCGCGGCGAGAACAAGCAGGCCGAGGACGATCAGGCTGCGTGAAAGGCGAGAGCGGGAAAGCGACGTCATGGATGCACCTTGCCGGATGAAGCGTTGCGGAATGATTCGCACCTATCCATGCCCCACCGCGCCGGTGCTCGCAACGTGAAAAGGGGCGTCGAAGACGCCCCCTTGCCACCTGAGGTGGTCATGAGCGGCTCCTTGCCGAACCACTCCCTTTCCTCCCTGCCGGACCGGCCGGCTGCCAAGAAGCTAGGGCAAGATGACGCATCGGTCAACAGTTTGTGAGACGATGGTGGATCATGCCGCTCTGGCGGAAACAATCCGGGGATAACAGGAATATTATTCACGTATTTTCAGTAATCTGCGTGTTTTGTCATCGGTGAAGGCGCGAAAGGCCAACGGGGAGCGGCACGCCCAGGTTGACATGAGTGGAAACCCCGCGCTCTGCGGTTGAGAGGCGGTGGCGCGGATGCCCTTCCGCGGCGGAAAACGGCGTGCGGGAAACACCGGTCAGGCAAAAAAGGCCGCACCCGAAGGTGCGGCCAGTCCAACAGGGAGGAAGAAAACGAACGGTCCGTCCGCCCGCAATGTCATCCATGACAGGAAATGATTAACAGATGATT
>WFPA01000105.1 GCA_015487815.1 Albidovulum sp. | reverse complement strand
CAGCCACCTTCCTTCATCCCCCGGGGAGGCCTTTACGACGAGGAACGGTCCGACGGAGCCACTTCGCCGCTCACCGCGCACAACGGGGGAGCACCACACCATACCCTCCCGTCCGCTCCTCTGCATCCCGCCCCGTCGCAAGGCCCTTCCGACGAGACCAGCCATGACGGTTGCGCATCGCCAGCTCCCGGGCAGGGAGGCGGAAGGGGGCTCTGCGAAGACTGCCTCGCCGATCCGCCTCCCTGGCGGCTCGCCGTCAGCGCCCTCAGCTACCGGGGCGCCGCGGCACGAATGATCCTCGCCTGCAAGCACCACGGCCGCGAGGATCTGGTCCCGACCCTGGCCACTCTCATGTACCGGCACTGCCGGGCGCTTCTCGAGGAGTGCGATCTGGTCGTTCCCATCCCCTGTTCGCGATTTCGGCTTGCGTCGCGGGGCTTCGATCATGCCGCCCTCCTCGCCAGTCACCTCGCGCGCCTAGCGGGCAAGCCCTGTGCCTGCGATCTGCTCAGGCGGGTGCGTCACGCGCCGATGCAGCACCGCCTCCCCGCCACCGAGCGACGGCGCCGTCAGCACGGCACGATGGGCCTTCACCCGGCGGCTCGAAAGGCGCTCGCGGGCCGGCATGTCCTTCTCGTCGATGACGTGTTCACCACCGGGGCGACAATGCGCGAAGCCTGCCGCGCATTGGCGCCGGCGGCGCCTGCGTCAATTTGCATCGCCACTCTGGCCTCCGCCGCACTCGATGATTAACTGGTCCCTGAAGCCCTGTCCGTCAGGAAGCAGCAAGGAGGTGCGCCATGCCCCGGGAGGCCGCGATTCCACCCGAAACAAGGGTCGCGAAGGTCGAGATCTACTTTTCTCCCTTCTGCCCCTACTGCATCGCCGCACGGCAACTGCTCGAGCGGAAGGGCATCCCCTTCGAGGTGATCGACGTGCTCGAGGAGCCCGGCCGCCGCCGCGAGATGATCCAGCGCGCCCGGGGACGCACCACCGTGCCGCAGATCTTCATCGACGGGCGCCATGTCGGCGGTTCGGACGAGCTCCATGCGCTTGAGAGGGCCGGCAAGCTCGACCCGCTGCTCTTTCCCGGAGGCTGAGCCCATGCGGGTGGCACTTCTGCAGATGAGCGGCAGCGACGAACCGGCCGACAATCTCGCCCGGCTCGAGAGGCTCGCCGCCGAGGCGGTGAACGAGGGTGCGGGCTTCCTCCTGAGCCCGGAGGTGAGCAACATCGTCAGCTCCTCGCGCCGCATCCTCGCCGAGCGCACCACGACCGAAGCCGCCGACCCGATGCTCGCCCGCGCGCGGGAAATCGCGAAGACTCACCGGCTCTGGTTCCTTCTCGGCTCCCTCGCCCTCAGGCTCCCGGGCGAGGACCGGCTTGCCAACCGGTCGATCCTGATCGGCCCCGACGGGGAGATCTGCGCCCGTTACGACAAGATCCACATGTTCGACGTGACGCTTTCCGAGAGCGACAGCTACCGCGAATCGCTCAGCTTCCGCCCCGGAGAGCGCGCCGTGATCGCCCGGACCGCCCTCGCGAAGATCGGTCTCTCGATCTGCTACGATCTGCGCTTTCCGCAGCTTTACCGTGCCCTTGCCAAGGCGGGCGCCGCCATCCTCACCGTGCCCGCCGCCTTTACCGTGCCCACCGGGCGGGCCCATTGGCGCACGCTTCTGCGCGCCCGGGCGATCGAGAACGGCGCCTTCGTGTTCGCCCCGGCCCAGACCGGCGAACACAGGGTCTCCGCCGGTCGCCCGCGTGCCAGCTGGGGCCACAGCCTCGTCATCGATCCCTGGGGCGAGATTCTCGCCGAAGGCGGCACGGCAGAAGAGGTCATCCTGGCCGAGATCGATCTGGCCGCGGTGGACAAGGCCCGCGCCCGTGTGCCATCCCTTGGTCATGATCGCGCCTTCAGCGGCCCCGTGATCGAGGAATGCGGCCATGCCGACCCCCGTGCCGAGTGATCCTCTGGCAACGCTTCTCCTGACCGAGATCGCCACCATCGACCAGCTGATGCGGCTCAGGCTCTCCCGGGCCCTGCCGCGGGGGATGGAGCTCAGCCATTATCTCGTGCTCAACCACCTGGCCACCACCCGGGCCGAGCGCACACCGGCGGAGCTTGCACGCATTCTCCATGTCAGCCGCGGCGCCATGACCAACACTCTGAACCGGCTCGAACGGGCGGGCTTCGTCTCCATCCGGCCCGACTGGGACGACGCCCGGCGCAAGCTCGTCACCCTGCTGCCCGCCGGCGCGCAGGCCTGCAACGAGGCCGGCAAGGCGGTGGCGGCGGTGGTCGCCGAGACCGTTCAGGCGCTCGGACGCGAACGGATCCGCGAGATCCTGCCGGCCCTGCGCGATCTGCGCCAGTTGCTCGAGGCCGAGGAAGGCGGCAGGGCCGGCGCCGCCCTCAGCCGGGGCGCCGGGCCGTCATCGCGTAGTTGACCGACAGGTCCCTCTCCGAGAGCGACCAGTTCCAGCCGATCGGGTTGAAGACGAAACCGGTGCGGTCCACAACCTCGAAACCGGCCCCCTCGAGAAGGGCGGCCAGCTCGTCGGGGGTGATGAAGCGCCGCCAGTCATGGGTGCCGCGCGGCAGCCAGCGCATGACGTATTCGGCCCCGACGATGGCGGCGGCAAAGCTCTTAAGGGTGCGGTTCAGCGTCGAGATCACCATGAGGCCGCCGGGCCGGACAAGCTGGCGACAGGCGGCCAGATAGGCCGGCGGGTCGGAAACATGCTCGACCACCTCCATGTTGAGCACGGCGTCGAATTGCTCGCCGGCCTCGGCCAGCGCCTCGGCGGTGGTGGCGCGATAATCGATGTCGAGCCCCTCGCGCGCCGCATGGATGCGGGCGACATGGATGTTGCCCTCGGCCGCATCCGCCCCGACCACCCTGGCCCCGAGCCGTGCCATCGGCTCGGAAAGAAGGCCGCCGCCGCAGCCGATGTCGAGGATCCGCAGCCCGTCGAAGGGGCGTGGCACTGCAAGATCGCGCCCGAACTCGCCCGCGATCTGGCGGGTGATGTAATCGAGCCGGCAGGGGTTGAGCATGTGCAGCGGCTTGAACTTGCCCGCCGGGTCCCACCACTCGTCTGCCATGGCTTCGAACTTGGCGATCTCCGCTGGATCGATTGTTTCACGCAGCCCCGTCATTGCATGTTCTCCTCGGCCGGCCTTATCCTCGGGCATGTCCGCCCCCGAGAGGATATAGGCCGATTCCCATGGAAAGCGCGAGCAGCATCCGCCATCGCCCGCGACTCTTCGCTCCGACGGCACCCCATGCGGTTCACCGGCTCGATGTCGGCGGGGGCCACCTGCTGCATGTCGAGGAAAGCGGCCATCCCGACGGGCTGCCGGTGCTTGTCGTTCATGGCGGACCGGGGGGCGGGGCCAGCCCCTTCATGCGCCGCTTCTTCGATCCGCGGCGCTGGCGGGTGATCCTGTTCGACCAGCGCGGATGCGGCCGCTCCACACCTCATGCTGCCGTCGAGCACAATACCACCGCCGACCTCATCGCCGACATGGAACGCATCCGCACCCATCTGGGCATCGAACGCTGGATGCTCTTCGGCGGCAGCTGGGGGGCGACGCTGTCGCTCCTCTATGCCGAGGCCCATCCCGAGCGGGTGACGCGGCTGATCCTGCGCGGGATCTTCCTGATGACCGCGGCCGAGCTCGACTGGTTCTATCGCGGCGGCGCGGCGCGCTTCTTCCCCGAGGCCTGGGAGGAATTCCTCGCTCCGATCGGGAAGGGCGGTATCGGCGACCCGATCGCCGCCTATCACGCGCTGCTCTTCGGAGAGGATCCGCGCCGCGCCGACGAGGCTGCCCTCGCCTGGACGCTGTGGGAAAGCCGGCTCGCCGCGCTCGAGGCGCCGGCCCAGGGCGCGGTGCCGCTCGACTTCGCCCGTGCCTTCGCACGCATCGAGAATCACTATTTCATCCATCGCGGTTTCATCGAGGAGGGGCAGATCCTGCGCGATCTGCACCGCATCACCCATATCCCCGCCCATGTCGTGCAGGGCCGCTACGACATGATCTGCCCGCCCCGCACCGCTTGGGCGCTGGTGAAAGACTGGCCCGCGGCGACGCTCGAAATGGTGCCGGCAGGTCATGCGCTGACCGAACCGGCCATCGCCGCGGCGCTGGTCGAGGCGGTGGCCCGGGTCGCCCTCGCCGGCGGCTGAAACCTCAGCGCCCCCCCTGCGCCTCACGGCGGCGATCCATCTCGAGCGGGACCGAGAAAAGCGAGTCCGGCATGGCCCCTCCCCTCTCGACATTTTCGAGAATGACGGTGGTGCGATTGCCGGCCTCGTCGATCACCGACCAGCGTCTGAGCTCGGGTGGATCACCCGTGAAGAGCAGCTCGATCGTGCCGAGTTCCGGCCGCTCGCGGTCGGCCAGCTGCACCAGGGTGACACCGCCTTCGCTGCGCAAGTCGCGCACCTCGGCGGTCTTCGCCAGATCGATCTTCGGCCCCAGCACCCACCAGAGCGGCGTTTCCCTGAGAGGGTAGGATGTCGGGTCGGCTGCAGCAGCATCGTCGAAGATGGCGACGCGGCTGCCGCCGATCACCACCAGCAGCTCGTCGGGCGGGTCGTATTCGAAGCGGGCGCGGCCCGGACGACGGATCCACACCGTGCCGCGGGAAAGCGAGCCGTCGGCATTCACCTGGGTGAAGCGGGCCTTGAGCGTATCGATCCGCTCGATGGCGCGGGAAATGTCGTCGATGGTAACCCCGGATGCGGTGGCAGGAGCGGCCCGGCTTCCTTCCCCGGCCGTGACAGCAGCCCCCGCAGGCGCCGTCTGGCCCGAAGCCGGTCCTTCGGCAAGGCTCAGCCCCCAGGAGGCCCCGAGCGCAAGAAGCATCGCGATGACGGCGCGCCGCCCCGCTGATCCGCCGGTTCGGAGGCCGCGCGCTCCTTTCGTCCGTTTCCCCGTCATTCCGAAATCGGCCCCATGTTCCTTTCCTCTCCGGTCAAGACAGGCTTTCGCCGCCTCCGCTGCAAGGGGCGAACCCTTCGCGCGTCATCACGTTGTCGTGGCTGCGGCCGTTTCTCAGATCCCGCCATCCTCGGGCACGAGGATCTCGCGCTTGCCGACCCGGTTGGCCGGGCTCACGAGCCCCTCGTCTTCCATGCGCTCGACGAGACGCGCCGCCTTGTTGTAGCCGATGCCAAGCTTGCGCTGGATGTAGGAGGTCGAGCATTTGCGGTCCTTGAGCACGATCGCCACCGCCTGGTCGTAAAGCGCGTCCTCGCCGCCGGTATTGCCACCGAGGCCAAGCACCGCATCGAGCGCATCCTCGCGTTCGGGGTCAGGGCCCTTGAGCACGTCGGCCACATATTCGGGCGCGCCCTGGGCCCTCAGATGCGCCACCACCTCCTCGACCTCCTCGTCGGAGACAAAGGGGCCGTGCACCCGCGTGATGCGGCCGCCCCCCTCCATGAACAGCATGTCCCCCTGCCCCAGCAGCTGCTCCGCCCCCTGTTCGCCGAGGATGGTGCGGCTGTCGATCTTGCTCGTCACCTGGAAACTGATCCGGGTCGGGAAGTTGGCCTTGATGGTGCCGGTGATGACATCGACCGAGGGCCGCTGGGTGGCCATGATGAGGTGGATGCCGCTCGCCCGGGCCATCTGCGCCAGCCGCTGGATGCAGGCCTCGATCTCCTTGCCCGCCACCATCATCAGATCGGCCATCTCGTCGACGATGACGACGATGTAGGGGAAGGGCTCGGGCGGGATGCTCTCGGTCTCGAAGATCGGCTCTCCGGTCTCCTCGTCGAAGCCGGTCTGTACCGTGCGGCTGAACATCTCGCCGCGCTCGAGCGCCTCGCGCACGCGGCTGTTGTAGCCCTCGATGTTACGCACCCCCATCTTCGACATCTTGCGGTAGCGCTCCTCCATCTCGGCCACCACCCATTTGAGCGCCACCACCGCCTTTCTCGGGTCGGTGACGACGGGAGCGAGAAGATGGGGGATGCCGTCATAGACCGAGAGCTCGAGCATCTTCGGGTCGATCATGATCAGCCGACACTCCTCGGGCGACAGCTTGTAGAGCAGCGACAGGATCATGGTGTTGATGGCGACCGACTTGCCCGAGCCGGTGGTGCCCGCGATCAGGAGATGGGGCATCCTGGCCAGATTGGTCACCACCGGCGTGCCGCTGATGTCCTTGCCGAGCGCGAGCGGCAGGCGCATGGAGGCGTCGGCATATCTGCGCGAGGCCAGCACCTCGCGCAGAAGAACGATCTCGCGCCGCGGATTGGGCAGTTCGATGCCGATGACGTTGCGCCCCGGTATCGTCGAGATCCGGGCCGAGAGCGCCGACATGGAACGGGCGATGTCGTCCGCGAGCCCGATCACGCGGCTGGCCTTGAGCCCCGGTGCCGGCTCCAGCTCGTACATGGTGACGACGGGGCCGGGCCGCACGGCGACGATCTCGCCTTTCACGCCGTAATCGGCCAGCACCGATTCGAGCATCCGGGCGCTCTCCTCGAGCGCCTCGCGCGAGGGCACATGCCGCTCGATGGTGGCCGGATCGGTCAGAAGGGCAAGGGGCGGCGGCTCGTAGGCGGGCGCCTCGTCCTCGGTGAGCGGCAACCTGCCCTGGGCGGCGGCGACGGCGCTTCTGGCCGCGGGCACCGGCCCCGGCGGCGGAGCAACTTCGGGGCCGCGCATTGGCGGCGTCACCTTCGGCTGTGCGGGCACGGGCGAGGGAGATGCAGGCGCTGCACGCTCGAGCGGCGGTGGCTGGAGCGCATGACGCACTTCGGGCGCTGCCGCACCCACCCCCCCTGCCGGCGCCGCGGCCCCCGAAACGGGCTGCGCCGGGTCTTCCGGCGCGTCAGCGGAAGCCGCCTTGCGTTCGGAGCGGCGTGAAAGAATGTCGCGGATGCGGGCGCGGATGCGGTGATCGACATCTTCGCCCGGCGCACCGTCCCCGCCATCGCCCGCCATCACCTGCCTGTCGTCCCCGGCTCCTCCGACGTGAATTTCCCTGCCCGCCTGGTGGCGCTGCCGGCTCGGTCGTGCGTTGCGGAAAAGGGCAAAGCGGGTGCGTTCGACGGGTGGCTCGTCCGGCGCGGTGCGCGATGTGCGCCCCTGCGGCTTCGCCAACCGCACGAGGCCGACCACGCCGCGGAACAGCCCTCCGAACGCCGCCATCACCCAGCCCCAGGCGACAGCCAGACCATAAAGGAACCACACGAGAAGCTGGCGCCTCTCGCTCCGGTCGATTCCGAATGCGTGCCCCATGATCCACAGAAGAAGGAGGCCGAGAGCCACCGTCGTCACCCGATAGCTCCAAACTAGCGGCAGCGGCAGCAGCTGAAGGACGAGGCCGAGGATCATGTCTCCCACCACGCCGCCGAGACCGAAGCTCTGGCTCCAGCCCTGCGGCGGCGCATGGCTTGAGAGAAAGCTCGCGCCGATGACAAGCCCCGCCAGGAGCCAGGGCAGCGCCCCGAGAAGGGCGGTGGCGGGGCGCCCCTTCATCACCCGCACCCCCCAGACGATGAGAAACAGCACCAGAAGCCAGCCGCTCCAGCCGATCAGCACCATCACCAGCGAGGCCACGAAGGCACCACCGAGACCGAGGATGTTCTGCACCTCGCGCCCGGTGGCGCTGAGCCAGCCCGGATCGGTCGGGGCATAACTTGCAAGCGCGAGGCCGAGGAGGGCGGCGAGAACGATGAGGGCAAGGCCCAGCATCTCGCGCCCCCTTCTCTCGATCACCTCCCACATGCGCTCGTCGAGGATCTGATCGCGCTGTCTGCCGGAATAGGCCATGGACCTCTCACTTGTCGAAAAGCGTTGAGCGAATCTGTTCGAGCGCCACCTTCAGCTGCGTGGCAGGCACCACCATCGCCACGCGGATGAAGGCGCGGCCGGGATTTCCCCCCTCTCCCTCGCGGGCGAGATAGGCGCCGGGCAGCACCCTGATGCCGTGGCGGCGCCACAGCTCACGCGCCGCCGCCTCGCCATCGCCGACCTCGAGCCAGAGGAAGAAGCCCCCTTCGGGCGGTGCGTAGGAAGGAAGGCCGGCGAAGACCTCGTCTGCGATGCGGTATTTCTCCTGATAGAGGGCGCGGTTCTCCTCCACATGCGCCTCGTCGGCCCAGACGGCGGCCGAGGCGTGCTGGATCGGCAGCGGCAGCGGCGCGCCGGCATAGGCCCGCAGCTTGCGGATCCGTGCCATCGCTTCCGCCCCACCGGCAACGAATCCCGAACGCAGCCCCGGCAGGTTCGACCGCTTGGAAAGCGAATGGAACATCAGCGCCCGTTCCGGGTCGGCCCCGACGCGCTCCCGCACGCCGAGAATGCCGGCAGGCGGCGCGCTGCGCCAGATGTCATGATAGCATTCATCGGAAAGCACGCGAAAATCGTGCTTCTCGGCCAGATCGAGAAGATCGGCGAGATAGTCTTCCGGAGCCACGGCCCCCTGCGGGTTCGAGGGCGAGCAGATGAAGGCCAGGGCGGTGCGGTCGAGAAAGTCGCGCGGCAGGGCGCCGTAATCGGGCAGAAAGCCGTTACTGCGTGTGGCCGGCACGTAAACAGGTTCGGCGAAGGCGGCGAGGGCCGAGACGGCATAGACCTGATAGAACGGGTTGGGCACCAGCACCACCGGCCGGCGGCCGCGCTTTTCCTCCGGGCAGAGGGCAAGGCCGGCATTGAAGAGCCCTTCGCGCGTGCCGTTGAGCGCCATGATCTCGCCGTCGGGCGCGACCTTCGCCCCGTGATGCCGCTCGATCCAGACGGAGATGGCCTCGAGCAGCTCGGGCGTGCCGTCATTGGGCGGGTAACGGCCGAAATCCCCGGCCGTGCGGGCGATGATGTCGGGCACGAAGGCCGGAAAGGGGTGACGGGGGGCACCGATCGAGAGATCGACCACTGCACCGCCGGGTTCGATACCGGCGAGCAGTCTGCGCAAACGTGGAAATGCATAGTCCGGCAAGCCGGACAACCGCTCGGGAAATGCCATCTCTGCCTCGCTCGGGGTCTCGCGCCCCTTTGCGGCGAGTTTACCGACCCGGCTGCCCTCGGTCCAGCTTGTTGTTCCACGGGCAGGGGGAAAGGGGCGAAGATCAGGTCGCGAGCGCCGCTTCGGCGGCCCTGGCCACGCGCAGAAGCCGCTCTTCCTCGAAGGGCTGACCGAGAAGCATCAGACCGGTCGAAGGCACCCCCGTGGGCAGGGTGATGGCTGAACCGCCCATGAGATTGCCGATGCGGGTATTGCGCAGGGCAAGGAGATTCTCGGTGACGTAGTAGTCATGGTCGGAAGCGAGCCGCGCCGTCTTCGGCGGCAGGATCGGCGAGGTCGGCAGCAGCACCGCATCGAAGGCGGCACTGCGGGCGGCAAAGCGGCGGCGCAGCGCTTCGAGCTTGCGCCAGGCGGCGACGTAATCGGCCGCTCGGTGTTTGCGCCCGGCGCGGAAACGCTCGCGGATCTCGGCAAACATCAGATCCGGGGCCTTCTCGATGGTCTCGCCCCAGATGCCCCAGGCCTCGGATGTGTAGAGAATGCCCGAAAGCGGCAGCGCCTCGGCCACTTCGGGCGCCTCGATCTCGACGATCTCGGCTCCACCGGCGGCAAGCCGCGCCACAGCCTCCTCGAAGCCGCGGGCGGGCTCGGGCCGCAGATCGTCGAGCGCCGTCGTGGTCAGCACCGCGAAGCGCAGCCCGCCGAGGGTGACATCTGCCAGATCGGCCGGCTTGCCGCCCTCGAGCGCGGCAAGGAGCAGCGCCGCATCCTCCACCGTGCGCGCCAGAGGGCCGACCGTGTCGAAACGGGGGCAGAGCGGCACCACTCCTTCGAGCGAGAGACGCCCGGAGGTGGTCTTGAGGCCGACGAGATCGTTCCACGCGGCGGGGATGCGAACCGAGCCGCCCGTGTCGGAGCCGACGGCCGCCGGCACCAGCCCGAAGGCCACCGATGCCGCCGCCCCCGAGGAGCTGCCTCCCGCAACCGCCTCGGCATCATTGACCGAAGGCGGCGTCGCCGTCACCGGATTGTAGCCGAGCCCCGAGAAGGCCAGTTCCGACATGTGGGTCTTGCCGAGAAAGACCGTACCGGCCTCGGTCGCGTCATGCAGGACCCGGGCATCTTTCCCGGGCACCCGCCCCTCGAGCAGGGCCGATCCTGCCTCGGTGGCAAGCCCTGCCGTGTCGAACAGATCCTTCCAGGAAAGCGGCACCCCATCGAGCGGCCCGACCAGCAGCCCCGCCTTCTGGCGGGCCCGTGCAGCCTCGGCCTCGGCGCGGGTGCGCTCGGGCTGAAGACGGGCATAGATGCGCGTCTTGAGCGGATGGGCCTCGATCGCGGCCAGAAAGGCCTCGGCCAGCTCCACCGGGTCGATCCGGCCCGCGGCGATCTCCCGTCCCAGATCCGCCGCCGTCATCTTCAGCCATGCTTCGCCCATTGCACCCTCCCTCGACGGACCGTGGTGGACATTTCTCCGCCCGAAGGGCAGATAACGCCCTGAAGGGCCGGGCTGCAAGAAGACCCTGCGGAGGTGACATGGAATCGGACGTCATCATCATCGGCGGCGGGCTCAACGGAGCGACGCTCGCCATCGCCCTCGCCCGGGCCGGGCTGCCGGTAACCCTGGTCGAAGGCCAGCCACTCGAGATCTTCACCGCCGAGGATTTCGACGGCCGCGCCTACGCCCTCTCCCTCGCCAGCAAGAGGATGCTCGCGGCGCTCGATCTGTGGCCCCTGATGGCAGACGAGGCCCAACCCATTCTCGACATCAAGGTCGCCGACGGCCGGCCCGGCGAAGGCGCCGGTTTCGGTGCGGTGCATTTCGATCATGCCGAGATCGAGGAAGGGCCGATGGGCTGGATCGTCGAGGACCGGGTGGTGCGTCGCGCCCTGATCGAGCGGCTTGGGAAAACGCCGGGCATCGACATCCGCGCTCCTGCCCGGGTGGCCGATCACCGGGTCGCGGCCAACGAGGCGGATGTCGTTCTCGAAAGCGGCGAGACGCTGCGTGCAAAGCTGATCGTCGCCTGCGACGGGCGCGGAAGCCCCTCCGCGCGACGTGCCGGCATTCACCGCATCCGCCGCGATTACGGGCAGACGGCAATCGTCTGCGCCGTCGCCCATGAGCGCGACCACGGCGGCATCGCCCATCAGCTGTTCCTGCCTGCGGGCCCCTTCGCAATCCTGCCGCTTGCCGGCGGCCATCGTTCCTCGATCGTCTGGGCCGAGCGACCGGCTCTTGCCGCACAGCTCAAGGACGCCGGAGAGGACGAATTCCTCGCCGCCCTCCGGCTCCGTTTCGGTGACTTCCTCGGCCCGATCCGTCTTGCCGGAAAGCGCTTCACCTATCCGCTGTCCCTTTCGCTCGCCGAGAAGATGACGGCGCCGCGACTCGCCCTTCTGGGCGATGCGGCCCACGGCATCCATCCACTCGCGGGGCAGGGCTTCAATCTCGGCCTGCGCGACAGCGCCGCCCTGGCCGAAGTGCTGGTCGAGGCGGCAAGGCGCGGCGAGGATGTCGGCAGCCCCCTCGTGCTCGACCGCTACAGCGCCTGGCGCAGCTTCGACAACACCACGACGGCACTGGCCATGAGCGCCATCGACAGCCTGTTCTCCAACGACAATCCCCTCCTGCGCCTTGGCCGCAATCTCGGCCTGGCGGTGGTCGACAAGATGCCCGGGCTCAAGCGGCGCTTCATTCGCGAGGCCGCCGGCCTGGCCGGTGCGCTGCCACGGCTTCTCGAGGGCCGGCCGATCTGAGGGACGCGCCGCACCGCCAAGGGCATCGTCCGTCCCCCGGGCCTCATTCGAGCGGGCGGGCCTCGTCCACCAGCATGATCGGAATGCCGTTCCTGATCGGGAAGGCAAGCTTGGCCCGGGGCGAGATCAGCTCCTGGGCCGCAGCGTCATATTCGAGCGGGCCATGGGTCAGCGGACAGACCAGCACCTCGAGCATCTTCGGGTCGAAACTCGTGTAGTGGCGTGCCTCTCCGCTCTCGACCCGGATATCCTGCCCGTTCGCTTCGGTCATTGCACTCTCCCCTCCATTTCGCCCTCCGTGATCGCGAAACGCATCAGCGTCGTCAACATCTCGCGACGCTCGGCATGGTCAGCCGCCTCGACGAGGGCCTGTTTCTCCATCGGTGTGAACGGACACATGAGGGCAAGGGAATCGATCAGCATGTCGTCGGGAGCACGGGCGATCTCGTCCGGGTCCACCGCCATGTCGCACAGGGCGAGATAGCGCATCGCCAGCGCCTCGAAGGCCACCCGGTCATAACTGCCCGCATTCACGCCACCCCCCACGAGTTCGTAGTAATAGTCCGACCAGTCCACCGCCGCCCTCGGGAAGGGGGCGTCCATCCCGAGCGTCCGCAACAGCCGGAAGCGCGACACGCCCCGCAGGGTCACATGGGCGCTGCCGTCCCCCCTTTCCTCGAAACTCTCGATCCGCCCGGCACAACCTATGGCGTGAAGCGATGCGGTGGTCTCGTCGCGCGGCTGGACAACGCCGACCAGGCGGTTCTCCGAGGCCAGCGCCGCATCGAGCAGCGCCATGTGCCGCTCCTCGAAGAAGTGGAGCGGCAGCACGGTGCCGGGCAGGAGAATCACCCCCTCGAGCGCATAGAGCGGGAGGGTGGGCGGCAGATCCGCCGCCGTCGGCATGCGGCGAGGCATCTCAGGCGAACATCAGCGAAGAGAGGCGCCGCCGCCCCTTGAGAACCACCGGGTCGTTGGCCGGCAGCGAATCGAAGATCTTGACGAGCTGCTCGCGGGCCTTGCCGTCTTCCCAGTTGCGGTCGCGGGAAACGATCTCGAGCAACTGATCGACCGCCCCGGCCACGTCCCCGGCCGCGTGCAGTGCGATCGCCAGGTCGTAGCGCGCAGCAAGATCGTCGGGATCGGCCTCGATCCGGGCCTTGAGCTCGTCGAGCGGCCCGGCCTCGGCCGCCTGACGCGCAAGCTCGAGCTGGCTTCTCGCAGCCTTGACCTCCGCAGCATCGGCCGCAGCCGCGGGTGCACCGTCGAGCAGCTTTTCGGCGCCCTCGAGATCCCCGAGCGCGATCTTCGCCTGGGCCAGCGTCCCGAGCGCGGCGGCATTCTCGGGCTCCTCGGCCAGAACCGCCTCGAGAATCTCGGCCGCATCCTGCGCCTTGCCCTCGGCAAGAGCTTCCTTCGCCGCTTCGACCGCCGCCGCGAGCCCGCCATCGGCACCGGCCTCGGCCAGCACCCTCTCGATGAACTTCTTGAGCTCGGAAGGCGGCAACGCGCCCATGAAACCATCCACCGGCTTGCCATCATGGAAAGCGTAAACGGTGGGGATCGACTGGATCCTGAGCTGCGCGGCCAGCGTCTGGTTCTCGTCGACGTTGATCTTCACCATGCGGATCTTGCCGCCCGCCTCGCGCACGGCCTTCTCCAGCGCCGGGCCGAGCGTGCGGCACGGACCGCACCACGGCGCCCAGAAATCGACGATGACCGGCTTTTCCTTGCTCGCCTCGAGCACGTCCTCCATGAAGCGGGTTTCGTCGCTGTCGATCACGAGATCGTCGCCCTGGGGTTTCGCGCCCCCGTTCCCAAGCTCAAGCATGTTCTGATCCTTTCCTGTCTGGTTGAGCCGCCCGACCATGGCGTCGCGCCCAGAGGCCGGATCCGGCTGACATATTCGCTTGCTCTTATATATGGGGCTTCGCAGGACTTCGCCAAGGGCAAAGCGTTCAGATGTCGCCCGCCTCGGGCACCGCGAGATCGAAACTGGCGAGCACCGGCACATGGTCCGAGGGTCGTTCCCAACCTCTTGCCTCGCGCAGGATCCGCGAGCCGTGGCCAGCCGGGGCGATGTCGGGCGTGGCCCAGATGTGATCGAGCCGCCGACCTCGATCGGAGGCGGCCCAGTCGCGGGCGCGGTAGGACCACCAGGAGTAGAGCCTGCCCTCGGGAATGTCCTGCCGGGTGATGTCCACCCAGCGGCCGGCCTCCATCACCTCGCCGAGATGCTCGACCTCGACCGGCGTATGCGACACCACCTTGAGAAGCTGCTTGTGGGACCAGACGTCATCCTCCCGCGGCGCGATGTTGAGGTCGCCGACGAGGATGCTGCGAGCGGGCCGCTCGTGGTGGAACCAGTCGCGCAGCTCCTCGAGAAAACGGAGCTTGTGGGCGAACTTCTCGTTCTCTTCGGGGTCGGGCACATCACCGCCGGCGGGGACGTAGAAATTGTGCAGGATCGTGCCGTCGGGCAGCCGGGCGGCGACATGGCGGGCGTCTTCCCTGCCGGCGAAATCGCGGTGAGGGACGGGTTCGATCGGAATGCGTGAGAGAATGAGCACACCATTGTAACCCTTCTCGCCCCGCGCGACCTGCCAGCGATAGCCGATATCGGAAAAGTCGGGGATCTGGTTCACCGGCGACTTGGTTTCCTGAAGCGCGAGGATGTGAGGCCGCTCGCGCTCGAGAAACTGCCGCACGAGCGGCGCGCGCAGGCGCACCGAGTTGATGTTCCAGGTGGCGATATCAAGGCCCATGGCGTGGCTCCGGCTTTTCCGGGCTCGCTACCATGCCTGCGCCGTCACCGCCAGAGCGGGGACAACGCCCCGGCAGGGACATGCGAAAAGGCCGGCCCGAGGGCCGACCTCCCATCGCCGCGAAACCGATCTTCTTTCAGGCCACCAGCCTGTAGCCGCCCGATTCGGTGACGACGAAGCGCGCATTCGACGGGTCGGGCTCCATCTTCTGACGCAGCCGGTAGATATGCGTCTCGAGCGTATGGGTGGTCACGCCGGCATTGTAGCCCCAGACCTCGTGCAGGAGCACGTCCCGCGGCACCACCTGGTCGCCCGCCCGAAGCAGGAACTTGAGGATGTTGGCCTCCTTCTCCGTCAGCCGGATCTTGCGGTCGTTCTCGTCGATCAGCATCTTCGCCGCCGGCTTGAAGATGTAGGGGCCGATCTGGAACACCGCATCCTCGGACTGCTCGTGCTGGCGCAGCTGCGCGCGGATGCGGGCCAAGAGCACCGGGAACTTGAAGGGCTTGGTGACATAGTCGTTCGCCCCTGCATCGAGCCCGAGAATGGTGTCGGCATCCGAATCCTGTGCCGTCAGCATGATGACAGGGCACTTCACGCCGTGCTTGCGCATCACGCGGCACAGTTCGCGGCCGTCCATGTCGGGCAGGCCGACATCGAGAATGACGAGGTCGAAGAGCCCGGCCTTGGTTTTCTCGAGCGCGGATTCGGCATCTTCCGCCTCGAAGACGTCGAATTCCTCGCTCAGCATCAGCTGCTCGGCCAGGGCTTCCCGAAGATCGGGATCGTCATCGACCAACAGGATTTTCTTCACGACTGGCATGGTCTTACCTCTCCTTTTGCCCTGAAAGATGGGGTGTTCACACCCTGTTCGCAAGAGCGTGACCGGCTTCTTCACGAGGGCGTGTCGAAATCGATGCGGATGTTACATATCTGCCCCCCTGAAGGGGCGCTCTGGCCATCGGGGTCGGGCAATTGTTACAAGAGCGCGTGGCAAGAGGGGCGCGATGACGCTGGAAGCCGACATGAGGGAACAGGCCGCCGAGGCCCGGGCGCTGATGCGAATCGGCCTGCCGATCGTGCTGACCCGGGGAGGCCGGCGCGCCATCGTGCTGCCGGTCGAAACGGCTTCGCACGAGCGCATCGCCACGCTCGGGGAGATGGGCACGCCCTTTCTCGCCCTCACCGACCGCCGCGCCACCACCTTGCACATCCCGGCCTATGACGGCGACATGGTGCGCCTCGCGCTGCCGCCCGCCGCCGGCGCCGCCTGGCTCAAGGCGGTGGCCGATCCGGCCCGCGACCTCGCCACACCGCTCAAGGGGCCGTTCCGCGCCATTCGCGACGAGGCGCCCGACACGGTTGCCATCGCCCGCACCGCCCTCACCCTCGCCAAGCGCGCCCAGCTGCTGCCGGCAGTGATCGTGCTGCCGACGGACGAGAAGGCCGAACTTCCCGCATCGCTGCCGCGGTTCGATGCCGACGCCCTCGCCGCTCTCGCAAGTGCCGATCTCGTGCTCGAGGAAGTCTCCTCCGCCCGCCTGCCGATGGAAGTGTCGGAAGCCGGGCGCGTGCATGTCTTCCGCTCGGCTGACGGCGGCGAGGAGCATTACGCCGTCGAGATCGGCACGCCGCCACGCTCCGAACCCGTTCTCGTGCGGCTGCATTCGGCCTGCTTCACCGGCGATCTGCTTCATTCGCTCAAATGCGACTGCGGCCCGCAGCTGCGCGCCGCCCTCGACCAGATCGGCCGCGAAGGGCAAGGCATCCTGCTCTATCTCAACCAGGAAGGCCGGGGGATCGGCCTTGCCAACAAGATGCGGGCCTATGCGCTGCAGGACCAGGGGTTCGACACGGTCGAGGCCAATCACCGCCTCGGCTTCGAGGACGACGAGCGCGACTTCCGCGTCGGGGCGAAGATGTTGCGTGGGCTCGGCTTCGACCGGGCGCGGCTGATGACCAACAATCCGGCCAAGGTGGAGATGCTGGAACGGGCTGGCGTGGAGGTGGTCGAGCGCGTGCCGCTCAAGGTCGGCCTCAACCCCCACAACCGCGCCTATCTCGCCACCAAGGCGAAGAAGAGCGGCCATCTGCTGTGAGGGAGCGCCCGACCGGCTCGTTCAGCCGGGGGACGATGCGCCTGCGCGCAGCGCAGCAAGGGCAGCCTCGTCCCCGTCATACACGGCGGCGAAGGCACGCTGGCGCAGCGTGACATCGCGCGGCGCTGTCATCAGCCGCTTGAGCGCGGCGAGAAGGGCCGGCGGCGCATCGAGCGCCGGCGCAGCCAGCCGGCGCACCGTCTGTGCGAGAGCGGAGGGCGGCACGACCATCTCGACCAGCCCCGCAGCCTCGGCTTCTGCCGCATCGAGCTTCGCCCCGGCCATCAGCATCAGCCGTGCCCGCCCCGGACCGACGAGACGGGTGAGGCGGTCGATATCGGCCGGCTGGGGCAGCACGCCGCGGGCAAGGGCGGGGTAGAAGAAGCGGGCATGAGGCACGGCCACGCGCAGATCGCAGGCCAGCGCCATGCCGAAGGCACCGCCTGCCAGCGTGCCGCCGATCGCGGCGATGGTCAGACAGGGCAGGGCGGCGATCCCGTCCGAAAGCCGCTCCCACAACGGCAGCCGCGCCATCATCGCCGGCTCGTGCCCGCCTATGTCGGCGCCTGCGGAAAACACCTTGTCGCCGCTGCCGGTGATGACGAGCGCGGCAAGGCCGACCGACCGCGCCGCATCCTCGATCTCGCTGCAAAGCGCCTCGAGCATGGCCGGGGTGAGGGCGTTGGCCTTGTCCGGCCGGTCGATCACGATCCAGCGCAGCCGCCCTCCGGCCTCCTCGCGCCGACGGATGACGCCGCTCCCCTTCTCACTCATCGCTCCCGTCCCCACCGAGACCGATCGCCGCCTGGACCGCCGGATCGGACAGATGCACCACCTCGCCGAGCCATGGATCGGCCGCCGCGGTCGTCATCCAGACGAGAGCGCGCGCCGGCCAGGCCGGCGGCACGTGGTCGGACCAGTCCATGCGGCTTACCGGATTGATGCCCGATTCGCGGATCCGGCGCTGCATGTCGGTCGCCACCGTGCCCGGCGAGAGCACCAGCGAACGGATGCCCTTGCCGCGCATCTCGTGATCGAGGCAGCGGGCGAGGTGATGCACCGCCGCCTTCGAGCTGCAATAGGCCGACCAGCCTTCGAGCGCCCTCTCGGCCGCGCCGGAGCCGACGGTGATCACCGTGCCGCCACCCGCTGCCAGCATCACCGGCAGGACCGCACGGATGGCATGGAACACGCCCTTGACATTGATGTCGATCAGCCGGTCCCAGGCCGCGGGATCCACCTTGTCGAGGGGCGCGATGGGATCGATCACCCCGGCATTGGCGACGAGGACATCGACCCCGCCCCATGACTCGACAACCTGCCGGGTTGCGGCGGCCATGGCCTCCCTGTCCGCCACGTCGGCAGGAAGCGCCAGCGCCTCTCCCCCGCCCGCGCGGATCTCGCGGGCGATTGTCTCGACTGCCTCGGCCGAGCGGGCGGTGAGTGCCACCCGCGCCCCGGCCTGTGCGAAGGCCCGCGCCGCCTCGGCGCCGATGCCACGGCTCGCTCCCGTTATCATCACCCGCCTGCCGGAAAGGTCGTCTGCTTGCATCCCATCCTCCATCCGACGCTTCCTTGCGCTGACATGGGCGCAGGATGGGCGAGCAACGTGCGAAGTGCAATCCGTCTTCGACACCCGCCTCGCAGGGAGCCGTGCCGGCGGCTGCCGTGTGCGGACGCGGACACGGATATTGACCTTCAGCGGCGGCGGTTCCATGCTTTTTCTCCCGCTTTTCACGAAAGGATTTGCCCCATGCATTCCGCAAGATTCCTCACCGCAGGCACCATCGCCTTCCTTTCGACCGCTGGCCTCGTCCGGGCGGAGATCACCGCCGACGACGTGCGGGGCGACATCTTCTCGCTCCTCAACGCCCCGGGTCTCAGCTATTCCATCGGCAGCGAGACCCGCTCGGGCGACACGCTCGTGATCAAGGACATCCGCATCGACATCGCCCCGCCCGACGGCAAGGGCGGCGGCACCATCGCGATCGACTGGATGCGCTTCAGGGAGATCGAGGGTGGCAAGGTCGACATCACCTTCGACCCGGAAATCATCGGCCGCTTCCACGGCATCGACCAGGAGAGCGACCAGCCGGTCACCTGGCGGATGACGCTTTCCCATGTCGGATCGCAAATCGTCGTCAGCGGCGACGGGAAGGAGCGGCGCTACCAGAGCCGCCAGGAAAGCCTCGAACTCATGGTGGACGAGGTGCAGATCGGCGAAAACCCCATGCCGTTCCTCCTCACCACCACCTTCCGCGACAACACCTCCGACTATTTCATCCGCTCCAACGAGCAGGGCGGCTTCGATTACGACACGACCGGCATCACCGGCAGCGTCATCTGGCTGGCCAATTTCACCGATACCGACGGCAACAAGGTGTCGATAAAGGGCAACACCGAGCAGCTTCACCTGACGAGCCACGGGCGGATCGTGCCGTTCGAGGAAGGGGAAAACCCCTTCGAGAAAGGCATGGAGCTGGAAGTCTATTACGAGGCCGGCGGAGGAAAAACCGAGATCGTCGCCATTTCGCCGCAGGAAGGGGAAACCCGCTTCGGCTGGTCGGAAGGCCCGTCGAGTTTCGATTTCGCGGCCAGCCGCGAGATCTTCCGTCTGGCCCTGTCGGGCGAGGACATCGCCTTCACGCTCGAAACGGCCCAGCTGCCGGCCCCGGTGGAGCTGCGGCTCGGGAAGCTGTCCTTCGAATCGAAACTCCCCTTCTCGACCGCTCCTTCAGGCAAGCCCTACAAGCTGGCCATCGCTCTCGAGGACATGGCCGCAGGCGATGCCCTGATGGACATGTTCGATCCGCAGAAGATCATGCCGCGTGACCCGGCGACCTTGCGCATTGCCCTCTCGGGGGCGATGCGCTGGCTGGTCGATCCGATGGACACGGCGGCGATGGATGCCTTCGAAGGGCCGACCCCTGTCGTGGTCGATACGCTCTCGCTCGACGAGCTCTTCCTCGAGGCTCTCGGCGCGCTCGTGAAGGGCAGCGGCCTCGTGACCCTTGACAACTCGGCCGTGGAGATGGGCGGGCCGCCCATGCCCCATGGCAAGCTCTCCTTCGAGCTCGAAGGGATCTACGCCACCATCGACCGGCTGAAGCAGATGGGTGTTCTCTCTGACGACGACGCCACCGGTGTTCTCGCCATGCTCGGCGTCTTCACGCGCCCGGCCGGAGAGGGTGACAGGCTCGTCTCCGAGATCGAGTTCACCGATGGCGGCGGGCTTGTCGTCAATGGCCAGCCACTGCAGTAGGCCTTCCTTCACGGCCCTTCGCAGCCCTCCGCAGACGGGGACGACCGAACCGTTGCGAAAGGCGGAGCAATGACGGCTTGCAATCATCCGGGCCGGGCATAAGGATGTGCCCGGCCCGTCCCTTCCGACGCGGCGCACCCACCCTGTCGAGGAGAAGGCATGAACGATCCCCTTGTCATCGTCGCCCTGTATGCCGGCCTGCTGGGCCTTGTCCTCGTATGGCTGACATGGACGGTGCTGCTGTGGCGCAAACGCACCGGCATCTGGTTCGGCGACGGGGGTGACGCCGCCCTGCAACGGGCCATGCGGGGGCAGGCCAATTTCGTCGAGACCGTGCCCCTGACGCTGCTGATGCTGGTGCTCATGGCCCATCTCGGCGCCCCCGACATCGCCTTGCATCTCTTCGGAACGACGCTCCTTGCCGGCCGGATCCTCCACGGTCTTCACTTTTCCCATCCCGAAAGGCCTCGATGGCTGAGGGCGTGGGGCGCGACGCTCTCGCTCGCGACAACTTTCGCCGTCGCCGTCGGCCTTCTCCTGCATGCCGCCTCGAGGATGATCTGAAGATGACCGACCGCCCCTCCCTCTCCGAGCTTGCCGAAGCCCTGGTCGATCACGCCCGGGCCGCCGGTGCCGAGGAAGCGGATGCGCTGGCCGTCGAGGGCCGTTCGCTCTCGATCGAGGTGCGCGGCGGGCGGCTGGAACATGCCGAACGCAGCGAAGGGGTGGATGTCGGCCTGCGGGTGATCGTGGACAGGCGGCAGGCGCTGGTCTCGGGTTCCGATGTCACACCCGCCACATTGCGCGAGATGGCCGAGCGGGCCGTCACCATGGCGCGGGCAGCACCGCGCGACGAGGCCCTCGGCCTGGCGGAGCCGGCGCTGCTGGCGACCGAACGCGACCCTTCGCCGCTCGAGCTGTTCGACCCGTCACCCGAACCCGCACCTGCCACGCTCGAAGATCTCGGCAAGGCGGCCGAGGCGGCGGCACTGGCGGTCGAGGGTGTCAGCCAGGTGTCCGAGGCAGGCGCCGGCTGGAGCCTCATGCGCAGCCACCTGGCCGCGAGCAACGGCTTTTCCGGCGGCCATGCCCGCACCAGCCACTCGCTCTGGTGCGTGGCCGTGGCCGGCGAAGGGCTCGAGATGCAGCGCGACTACCGCTCCGAAAGCCGCGTCTTCGCCGAAGACCTGCCGCCGCCCGAAGAGATCGGCCGCACCGCCGGGGAAAGGGCCGCCGCCATGCTGGGGGCGCGGAAGCCGCCCACGGGGGCCTTTCCCGTCATCTTCGACGAGCGCGTCGCCGCCTCGCTCGCGGGGCATCTTCTCGCCGCCATCAATGGCGACGCCATCGTGCGCGGCGCCAGCTGGCTGCGCGACGCCATGGGCGAGGCGGTATTGCCGGCGGGGATCGACCTTGTCGAGGAACCGCGCCGCCGCCGCATCGGTGCCTCGCGTCTCTTCGATGCCGAAGGGCTTGCCACCCGGCCCAAGGCCTTCGTCGAGAACGGCATTCTCGGAAGCTGGGTGCTCGATCTTGCCACCGGCCGGCGGCTCTCCCTGCCCTCGACGGCCAATGCCGCCCGCGGCACTTCCTCGCCACCGCACCCTGCCGTCACCAACATCCGCCTCACCGAAGGCGACGCGGACCGGGCTGCGCTCATGCGCGAGGCCGGCACGGGGCTGCTCGTCACCGCGCTGATGGGTTCGACCATCAACCCCAATACCGGCGACTATTCGCGTGGCGCGAGCGGTTTCTGGTTCGAAGGAGGAGAAATCGTCCGCCCGGTGCACGAATGCACCATCGCCGGCAATCTGCGCGAGATGCTGCGTTCCATCCGCCCGGCCAACGATGCCGACCGCTGGCGGTCTTGGCGCGTGCCGAGCCTGCTTGTCGAGGGGCTGACCATTGCCGGGGGATGATCTCGCGCTCCTGCTCGATGCCGCAAGGACGGCCGGCGAGATCGCCCTTGCCGCCTTCGGCAATGCCGCCGGCATCCGGGACAAGGAGGGCGGCCAAGGCCCCGTCACCGATACCGATCTCGAGATCGACCGTTTCCTGCGCCAGCGGCTGCTCGCAGCCCGGCCCGAATACGGCTGGCTGTCCGAGGAACATGAGGACGACAGCGCGCGGCTCACGCGCGAAAGGGTCTTCATCGTCGATCCGATCGACGGCACCCGTGCCTTCATCCGCGGCGATCCGGGCTTCGCGATCTCTCTCGCCGTGGTCGAGGCGGGCCGGGCGACGGCCGGGGTCATCCACCTGCCGGCGCGTCGGACGACCTATGCCGCCCGCACGGGCGGCGGCGCCACGCGCAACGGACGCCCGATCCGCGCCTCGAACCGGCACAGCCCCGACGGCGCCCGCGTGCTCGGGCCACGCAACATCCTTGCGGCCAAGCACTGGAAAAGTCCGCCGCCCGAGCTCGTGCGGCATGTCCGCAGCTCGCTTGCCTGGCGCATGGCCCTGGTGGCCGAAGGCGCCTTCGACGCCATGCTGACCTTCCGCCCCGCCTGGGAATGGGACATCGCCGCGGGCGACATCATCTGCCGCGAGGCCGGCGCACAAGTGACCGACCGGCACGGGCACGCCCCCACCTTCAACCGACCCGCGCCGCGCGTGCCCGGCGTCATCGCCGCTCCCCCAGCCCTGCACGCAGCACTTCTTGAACGGTTGCACCCGGAAGGCTTTGAGGACTAGGAAGCCCCTGCGGCTGCGAGCCGCATGAGATGCATCCCTGCCCGGCAGGAACCGAAAGGGAGTTTCCGCATGAACGATACGCCTCTGGCCACCGAGCCCAGGAAGCGGCAGCGCCTCCACCTCGTCTTCGGCGGCGAACTCGTCTCCCCCGAAAGCACGCGGTTTCGCGACCCGGAGAAGATCCATGTCGTCGGCATCTTCCCCGATTACGAAAGCGCCTATGCCGCCTGGAAGGAACACGCGCAGGCGACGGTGGACAATGCTCTGATGCGCTATTTCATCGCCCATCTGCACCGCCTGCGCGAGGAAGAGCAGGAAAACAGCCCGACCGAGGAGCTCGGCTGACATGCTGCCACCCTCCCTCGCCCTCTACATGCTGCTCGCCCGCCGAGGCGAGGGCGTGGCACGCCGCAAGCTCCTTGCGCGGCTGGCCGAGGGCAAGGAGGACAAGGCGCGGCTCGAGGAACGATTCGGCCACCCTTCCCTGCCCCGCCCCGAAGGGCCTCTGGTGTGGTTTCACGCCGCCTCCGTCGGCGAATCTCTCGCCCTCGTCGAGCTGATGCGGCTGATGCGATTCGAGCGGCCGGGGCTCAACCTGCTGGTGACATCCGGCACGGTAAGCTCGGCCCGCATTCTCGCAAAGCGGCTGCCCGAGGGGGCGGTGCACCAGTTCGTGCCGGTCGATCTTCTGGGACCGGTGCGGCGTTTTCTCGACCACTGGCAGCCCGATCTTGCGGTCTGGACCGAGAGCGAATTCTGGCCGGCGCTGATGCTCGAAACCCATGCGCGCGGCATTCCGATGCTGCTCGTGAACGCCCGCATCTCGGCCCGGTCGGCGCGGCGCTGGCGGCGGCTGAAAGGGGCGGCAAGACGGATCGTCAACCTGTTCGATCATGTCCTGGCCCAGGACGAGGACAGCGCCCGGCGCCTTCTCGGCCTCGGTCTCGCACCCGACAAGATCGAGGTCACGGGTTCGCTCAAGGAAGGAGCCCCGGCCCTGCCCTGCGACGAGAGCGAGCGTCAGCGCCTTGTCGCGGCCCTTGCCGGGCGGCCGCTCTGGCTCGCGGCCTCGACCCACGCGGGAGAGGAGGAGATCGTCCTCGAGGCACACAGGATCGTGCGGCAGACACTGCCGGGGCTTCTTCTCATCCTCGCGCCGCGGCACCCCGAACGGGGTCCCGATCTCGCCGAGATGATCCGCGCCGCCGGTTGCTCGGTGCGCCGGCGCACCCAGGGTGCGCTGCCGGAACCGGATACGGATGTCTATCTCGCCGACACGCTCGGCGAGATGGGGTTGTGGTATCGGCTGGCACCGGTGAGCTTCATCGGCGGCTCTCTGGTCGAGAAGGGCGGACACAACCCTTTCGAACCGGCCGCCCTCGGTTCGGCCATCCTGCACGGCCCGCATGTCGAGAACTTCAAGGACATCTATGCCCGGCTTCTCGAACGGGGCGGCAGCCGCCAGGTGCAGGATGCCGCCAGCCTCGCCCGGGCGGTGCAGGAGACGATCCAGCCCGACGTGGCCGCCGCCATGGCCACCCAGGCCTGGGATGTCTCCTCGGAAGGGGCCGAAGTGACCGACCGGGTGCTGCATCTCCTTCTCGACGCGCTCGACCGGTCCCTCGGACGCGCCCTGCCGGCCCCGAACGCACCGTGTGAAGACGCGGGAGACGCGGCATGAAGGCCCCGGCCTTCTGGTATCGTCCGCCCGAGAGCGCCGGGCTCGCGCCGCGACTGCTCGCGCCACTCGGCCGTATCGGCAGCATGCTCACCGAACGGCGGCTGGCCCGCGGTCCGCGACACCGGGTCGGCGTGCCGGTGATCTGCGCGGGCAACCTGACCGTGGGCGGCACCGGCAAGACACCCACCGTGATCGCGCTGCTCGAGCGGCTTTCGGCCCGCGGCGTGGCGGCGCATGTCGTCACCCGCGGCCATGGCGGCAGCGAGAAGGGGCCGCTTCGTGTCGATCCCGGACTGCACGATGCCCGACGGGTCGGCGACGAGGCGCTCCTTCATGCCGCCTTCGCACCGACCTGGGTCGCGCATGACCGGCACAGGGGAGCTCTGGCGGCCGTCGCCGCCGGAGCCGAGGCGATCGTTCTCGACGACGGCTTCCAGAACCCCGCCCTCGCTCATGACCTGGTAATCGTCGTCGTCGATGCCGCACGCGGCTTCGGCAACGAGCGGGTGATGCCCGCAGGCCCTCTGCGCGAACCGGTGGACCGGGGGCTCGGGCGGGCCGATTTCCTGCTCGTCATCGGGGAGGCCGGGGAGCGGCGGCGGTTCCTTGACAGGCAGAGGGGGCGGTTGCTGCCGCCGGTGCTCGAGGGGGCGCTCAAGCCGGTGGAGATGGGGATCGACTGGACCGGCCGGCCGGTCTTCGCCTTCGCCGGCATCGGTCATCCGGCGCGCTTCTTCGCCACGCTCGAGAGGCTCGGGGCGCGGCTCGTGGGCACCGTCGCCCTCGCCGACCATCAGCTCATTTCGCCGGCTCTTCTCGGCCGGCTACTCAGGCTGGCACGGGCAAGAGGAGCGCAGCTCGTCACGACCGAGAAGGATGCGGCGCGACTGCCGCCGGGGCTGCGGCACGAAGTGCTGAGCCTGCCGGTGCGCCTTGCGCTCGAGGCGCCGGCGCCGCTCGATGCCGCGCTCGAGCGGCTCTTCCCCGGCACCGGCTGACACTTCAGTTGCCGCCGGCTTCGGCCAGCTTGCGGTCGATGATCTCCTTGAGATCGGGCCAGGCCATGTTGGGCACCTTCTCGCCACCGATGATGAAGGTGGGCGTGCCGTTGATGCCGTCGCGCGTCGCGTTCGCCTGATAGGCCGCAACCATCGCCCTTGCCTTGGCCTCGTCCTGCAGACAGGCATCGATTTCCTCGTCCGGCAGACCGGCGAGCCGCCCGATCTTGCGCAGATTCTCGGCCACGGCCGCCGGTCCGTCCCCCCGGGTCCATTCCGACTGCTTGCGGAAGATCATGTCGACGATCGGAAAGTATTTCTCGCCGCCGCCGCAGCGGGCGAGCATTCCGGCCCAGAGGCCGTAGGGGTCGAAATAGACCTCGCGCAGCGTGAACTTCACCTTGCCCGCATCGATGTACTCGGCCTTGAGCTTCGGGAAGACCTCTTCATGGAAGCGCCGGCAATGGGGACAGGTGAAGGAGGCATATTCGATGATCTCGAGCGCAGCGTTCTCGTCCCCGAGCGAGAAGTCCCGCACGGCCTGCGGCTTGGCGGCCTCGCCCGCCGGGGCCTCCTGCGTGCCGGCCGTCCTCGCAAGCGGCGGGGTGAGCGACGTGCCCCGAACGGCCGTGGCCGAGGCGTTCTGCCCCATCTGGAGGAAGGCGATCATGCTCCCCACCACCAGGGCGGCGGCAAAGGCGATCCAAGTGCGGCGATTCATGCGTCTCTCCCGTGTCTGGGGCCAGCCCTTCACGGCTGCCCGTTCCGTCTTCCCGGCTGGCGCGGCCTGTCTTTCCGGGGCTGGCCGCCGGTCGCACCGGCAGCCTTCTCGGCCAGGAGCGCCTCGCCCAGCTTTCGCAACGATTTGCGCAGATCTTCATTCTCGATGGAAGAGAGCTCGCGATCAAGTGAACGGAGCCTGTCCCCGGGCGGGGCCGGCTTCGCGGGCGGCGGGGCCTCGGGCGCAAACAGCATCTCGGCCGCGCTCTGGGTCACGCGGATGCGGCTGATGGCGTTGTAGCCATGCACCGCGTTGATCTTTTCGCGGATCTCCTCGCGGCGGGCATCGACAATCGGCGCGAACGCCCCGTTCGTCAGCAGGGTGAGCGTGGCGCCGAAGCCGCCCTTGGCATAGCTCACCTTCACGGGGCGGCACATGGCCGCGATCTCGGCGCCCACCACCTCGCGCCAATGGGTCAGCAGCCGGGTCTCGGCGAAACCGCGCTTCTCGGCGGCGGGGCGGATCT
>WFPA01000104.1 GCA_015487815.1 Albidovulum sp. | reverse complement strand
CGAGATCGAGGAGCGCGGTTATGACTGCGTGGTGATGGGCTCCCATCGGCCCGGCTTCGCCGATCTGCTTCTGGGCTCGACGGCCGCGCGTGTCGTGCGCCATGCGCCCTGCTCGGTGCATGTTCACCGTCCCGGCACCGAGAGTTGAGGCCGGAGACGGACACGGCCGCCTGAAAGCACGGACATCTGAAAGATCGTCAGGGAACCACTCGAACGGCGCGGCGATCTGAGGCCGCGAACGGGTTCGCCGCAGGCTGTCAGGAAACGGGAAAAGATGTCGCCACGGCACGGTGGCCGACGCGATCGGCTGAGCCGCCGGGCGGGCGCTTGCAGCGCGCATCGGGGGCATCAACCGGGCCGCAATGGAGAAATGGAGAAAGGCGGGGCAGTTCTGCTTCCGCCTTTTCCCTTGTTCTGTCTGTAAATCCTGGGCGATGCGCCCGAAGCTGCCCGCCTCAGGGGCATTCCCCGGCCCGTGGCGTAGGGATGCATCGGTGAGGGGATGTTCCGGGAACGGTCTTTCGGCCGGAAGCGGCGAGCGGAGGGCGATGCCAGGAGAAGATGGCGCGGCTGACGGGACTCGAACCCGCGACCCCCGGCGTGACAGGCCGGTACTCTAACCAACTGAGCTACAGCCGCTCATGCACCCCCTCGAAGCGCGTGACGGCTATTTAGGGGCGCGCTCCGTCCCCGTCAAGCGGGAAAAGGGCCACCCGCGGGCCGGATGCACTGCAGATGCGGCGCCTTGGCGGAAGCCGGTTGCGCGGCGCGGCCGGTCTTTCCGCCGAGAGGCCTTTCAGGCCGAGGAAAGGGCGGGGTGATTGTGCCGCCCGCCGCGCTCCGCTATCGCAGGGGGCATGGAACGGATGACGACAGGGGACGCCGGCGCACGGGCGGCAGGGCAGGGGGCGGTACAGGCGGAGGTGAAGCCCGACCCGGCCCGCCTGCGTTTTCTGCGCCTTGGCACCGACACGCTCGATGCCATCGCCGAGGGGCTCGGACCCCGCTGCACGACGTTGCCCCTCCGCCCGCTGGCGGGGCTCGGAGCCCTTCTGCGTCGCCGCGGCGTCGGGGCGGGGCTCGGCGAGATCGCCCGCGCGCTCTTCCGGCCCCGGGCCGAGGACCGCGCGGCCGTCTGGCTCAACATCCGCCGGCGGGCGATCCGGCTGCCCGGGCTGTTCGACCATGCGCCGGTGCTGGCTGTCTACAGTGCGGTCAAGCGGCTCGAGGCGCTCGGGCTGCGTCACGCCATCGCCGGGACGCTCGAGGCCGAGGCCGCCCGGCCCGACCCGGCGGTCTCCCTGGTCTTCAACGGTTCGAAATATCCCGAGATCATTCTCGCCCAGGAGGCGGCGAAGCGGCGGCTGCCGCGGCTCTTTCTCGAGAACGGCCATCTGCCCGGCACCTTCCAGATGGACCCGTGCGGCATCAATGCCGCGGCCTGCCTGCCGCGCGATCCGGCCTTCTACCGGCAGGCTGCGGCACGATACGCAGAGGAGGCTCTGCCCCGTGCGGTGGGAGAGCGGGCGGCCAAGCTGCGCCATGCGGCAGAGGCGACGCTGCCCGAACGCTTCGTCTTCGTGCCCTTCCAGGTGCCGAGCGACGTGCAGGTATTGCGTCATTCGCCCTGGATCCGCGACATGGGGCACTTCCATGCCGAGCTGGTCGCCGCCGCCGACCGCAATCCCGATGTCACCTTCGTCATCAAGGAGCACCCGAGCTGGAAACGGCCGATCGCCGGGAAGGTGCCGTCTCATCCGCGGGTGATCTTCGCCAATGGCGCCCGCACCCCCGAGCTCATCCGCCGGGCCGATGCGGTGCTGACGATCAACTCGACCGTCGGCATCGAGGCGCTGGTGCTGGGCCGCAAGGTGATCGTGCTCGGCGAGGCGATCTTCGCCCTGCCGGGGCTGGTGCTCACGGCGCGCGACCCCGGCGCGCTCGACGCAGCCCTGGCCTCGCTGCCCGGTTTCCACCCCGACGAGACGCTGCGCCGCGGCTTTCTCGGCCATCTGGCCCATGAGTTCCTCGTGCCCGGCTCCTGGCGTGAATGGTCACCGGATTTCCCGGCCCATGCGGCCCGCAAGATCACCGGTCGCTGGCCGCGTCACGATTGAGGGGCAGCCGCCGGTCGGCGAGGGGGGCAGGTGCCGGTGAATGTCCCGGCTGCCGGACCGGCAAGGTTGTCTCCCGCCTGTCGCGGTGGCGCACCGGAGTGCGAAGGGCCGTTGGTCATGTCCCGTTCCGGGAGCCGCGCGGGCATCCCTTGCGGCAGGACGTTCACGAGGTGAGTGCCCTGCCGATCGGTCCCCGGGCGCGCCCCGCATCGGGCGCAGGGGACGGGTGGCGCGTGCATGATCCGGGCAGGTGCGCGGAGGGCTGTCCGCGCCGAATGGATCCCGCCGGTCACGCTCCTGTCGGGGTGTCGAGCGGGAAGGCGTCGAGATCCGGCGGGTCGCGCCGAGGGGGAACCTGTCGGTCGCGTTCTTCCGCATCCGTCGGCATGACTGCCCCGCTCGGGGCCATGTTCTCCCGACCGCGCATCAAGCATCGGGTGGCGGGCGGCCGCCGTTCACCCGCCCTTTCCATCCCGCGGGGCGATGCCCGTCGGGGCCGGCTCACGCACGGAAGCTGCGCATGGAGCGCATGCACGCGCACGAAGTTCAGCCGATGGGCGCATATGGTGTGGCCATCGGATCGGAGCGCATGCACGCGTACGGAGTTCAGACATGGGGCAGGAAGCGGCCCCGTTCCCCGGCGATGAAGTCGTGCACCCGCTGGGCGGCCGGCGAGAGCGGCTCATGGGCACGCTGCAGCAGATACCACTGACGGATGATCGGCAGCCCGTCGGCGCTGATGGTTGCAAGCCGCCCGGCCTTGAGTTCCTCGGTGACGGTATGGAGCGAGATCAGGGCGATGCCGAGCCCGGCCATCACCGCCTGCTTGATGGTCTCGTTAGAGCCGATCTCCACCACCTCGTAGGGCATGCCGCCGCCGATGCGGTCGAGATAGCGCATCATCAGGATCCGCGTGCCCGATCCCGGTTCGCGGGCGAGGAAGGTTTCGGCCAGGATCTCGTCGGGGTCGATGTTGCCACGCCCGACCAGCGGATGGCCCGGCGGGGCGATCAGCACATGCGGGTGGGCGCCGATGCGTTCGGCCACCACCTTGGGCTCGCGCGGCGGCCGGCCCATGATGGCAAGATCGATCAGCCCCTGCTGCATCATCGAGATGATCTCGCCGCGATTGCCGACCTTGAGCATCACGGCGATCCCCGGCATCGCTTCCTTGAGCCGCGCCACGAGCTGCGGGGCGAAATACTTGCCGGTCGAGACCACGCCGAGAGTGACGACTCCCTCATGGCCCTTTGCCAGCGCGTCGATTCTCTCGATGGTCTGGCCGAGCACGGCGTCGATCGTCCGCTGGGCCCTGAGCACCACCTCGCCGGCCTTGGTCAGCCGCGCGGGAGCGCCGCCGCCGCGATCGACGAGCCGCACGCCGAGATTCGTCTCGAGCTGGGTCAGCTGGGCGTGGATGGCCGGGGCGGTGAGGCCGAGGCTCTGGGCGGCCCCGGACAGACTGCCGCACTCGGCGATGGCGCCGAGAACGCGCAACTGCTTGAAAGTCAAGGATTCGATCTTGGCCATTCAGAATTATCTAACACATATTTGTCCTTTTTAAATTTTCTTATCTGCGCTTTTTTGCCATGACAAGACCGAACATGCGGCCATGCCCCTGCTCGCGGGGCGAGATCGCGGACGGGGCGGCCGATCCGGCCTTCGGCCGGGACGAGATCTCCGCTTCCGGCTTCGGCCGGGCATGGCAGCGCAGTCAGGGAGTGAGACGACATGACGACGTATACCGCCGAGGACGTGATCGACACGACTCATATTCCCGGGGAGCTGCAACCGGTCATGGCCGCGCTCGCCGGTGAGGCGCGGGCGCTGGCGCGCAAGATCGCCCGCGGTCCGCTTGCCGGCGCGCTCGGTGCCGCGGTCGGCGAGAATACCGGCGGCGACACCCAGAAGGCGCTCGATGTCGAGGCCGACGAGGCCTACATGGCGGCGCTCCGGGGCACCGGCGTGCGCTGGTATGCCTCCGAGGAGCAGGATGATGTCGTCGAGATCGACTCCGCCGGCCGTTTCGCCCTGGCCATCGACCCGCTCGACGGTTCCTCGAACATCGACGTCAATGTCTCGATCGGCACGATCTTCTCGATCTTCGAGGCGAAGGACGACGCCCGGGCCTCCTTCCTGCGGCCCGCAAGCGAGCAGATTGCCGGCGGCTATGTCATCTTCGGCCCGCAGACCGGGCTGGTCGTCACCTTCGGCAACGGCACCCAGTATTATGTGCTCGACCCGGACACGGGGCGCTTCGTGCTCGTCGAGGAGCGGATGAAGCTGCCGGAGGAGACGCGGGAATTCGCCATCAACGCCTCGAACATGCGTCACTGGTCGCGTCCCGTCCGGGCCTATATCGAAGACTGCCTGGCGGGCAAGGAGGGGCCGCGCGACAAGGACTTCAACATGCGCTGGGTCGCCTCGCTCGTGGCCGAGACCCATCGCATCCTCTCGCGCGGCGGCATCTTCCTCTATCCGGGCGATGCCCGCCCCGGCTACGAGCGCGGCCGGCTGCGCATGGTCTATGAATGCGCGCCGATCGCCTTCCTCATCGAACAGGCCGGCGGGCTCGCCACCGATTGCTGCGACCCGATCCTCGGGCAGAAGGCCGACAGCCTCCATGCCCGCACCCCCTTCGTCTTCGGTTCGGCCGACGAGGTGACGCGGGTCGCCACCTATCACGATCTGCCCGAGCGCGAGACCTCGGCCCTGTTCAACCAGCGCGGTCTCTTCCGCGCCTGAGCCGGCGCGCCTGCGCCCCGGATGGCGGGGCGGGCGGATCCTCCCATTTCGTGCACAAGGAGCACCCCATGAGCACCAAGCATCCCATCATCTCGGTGACCGGTTCCTCCGGGGCGGGCACCTCGACCGTCAAGCGCACCTTCGAGCAGATCTTCCGCCGCGAGGGTGTCACGGCGGCCTTCATCGAGGGTGATGCCTTCCACAAGTTCGACCGCAAGGGCATGCGCGAGGAAATCGCCCGCCAGAACGCGCTCGGCAATCCGCACTTTTCCCATTTCGGGATCGAGGCGAACCTGCTCGACGAGCTCGAAGCGGTGTTCGACGAATACGGCAGGCAGGGCACCGGCCGCACGCGCCATTACGTGCACGATCTCGAGGAGGCCGAGAAATACGGTGTGCCGCCCGGCGAGTTCACTCCCTGGGAGCCGTTTCCCGAGAACACCGACCTCCTGTTCTACGAGGGGCTGCACGGGGCGGTGAAGACCGATGACATCAACATCGCCGACAAGGTGGATCTCAAGATCGGCGTCGTGCCGGTGATCAACCTCGAATGGATCCAGAAGATCCATCGCGACAAGGCCGCCCGCGGCTACTCGACCGAGGCGGTGACCGACACGATCCTGCGGCGGATGCACGACTATGTGCACGTCATCTGTCCGCAGTTCTCCCAGACCGACATCAACTTCCAGCGCGTGCCGGTGGTCGATACCTCCAACCCCTTCATCGCGCGGGACATTCCGAGCCCGGACGAGAGCCTTCTCGTCATCCGGTTCAGGAACCCGACCGGCATCGACTTCCCCTATCTCCTGTCGATGATCCATGACAGCTGGATGAGCCGGGCCAACTCGATCGTCGTTCCCGGCGGCAAGATGGATCTGGCGATGCAGCTTATCTTCACGCCGATGATCCACCGCCTCGTCGAGCAGGCCAAGCGGGCGCGCTGAGCGCCACCTCCCCAACCATCCATCGAGGGTGCCATGAACAAACAGGTCAAGATCGAAACCGGCGACGAGAAGCTGATGGCCAATGCTATCCGCTTCCTGGCCATGGACGCGGTGCAGGCCGCCAATTCCGGCCATCCGGGCATGCCGATGGGCATGGCCGACGTGGCGACGGTGCTCTACAACCGTTTCCTCGATGTCGATCCGACGAAGCCCGACTGGCCCGACCGCGACCGCTTCGTGCTTTCCGCCGGGCATGGCTCGATGCTGCTTTACGCCATTCACCATCTCCTCGGTTACGAGGACATGGACATGGAGCAGCTCAGGCATTTCCGTCAGCTCGGCTACCGCACTGCCGGACATCCCGAATACGGCCACGCAGCCGGTATCGAGACCACCACCGGCCCGCTCGGCCAGGGGCTTGGCACGTCGGTCGGCATGGCGCTCGCCGAGCGGATGATGAACGCCCGTTTCGGCGACGAGCTCGTCGATCACTTCACCTATGTCATCGCCGGCGACGGCTGCCTGATGGAAGGCATCTCCCACGAGGCGATCGACATGGCGGGCCATTTGCAGCTCGGCCGGCTGATCGTGCTGTGGGACGACAATTCCATCACCATCGACGGCTCGACCGATCTTTCGACATCGACCGACCAGCTCGCCCGCTTCGCGGCTGCCCGCTGGCACACGATCCGGGTGGACGGGCACGACAACGAAGCCGTGGCCGCCGCCATCGAGGAGGCGCGCAACGACCCGCGGCCTTCCCTCATCGCCTGCAGGACGGTGATCGGTCAGGGCGCCCCCAACAAGGCCGGCTCCCACAAGGTGCATGGTGCGCCCCTGGGCGAGGAGGAAATCGCCGCTGCTCGCGAGGCGCTCGGCTGGAAGTGGCCGCCCTTCGTCATCCCCGAGGAGGTCTATGCTGCCTGGGGTCGTGTCGCCGCCCGCGGCCGTGCCGCCCGCGAGGCCTGGGAAGCGCGCCATGCCGCCTCGCCGAAGCGCGCCGAGTTCGACGCGCATCTTGCCGGCGAGATCCCGGCGGATCTGGCCGACCGCATGGCCGGGCACAAGGCGAAGCTCGTTGCCGAGAAGCCGAAGGTAGCGACTCGCAAGGCCTCCGAAATGGCCCTCGAGGTCATCAATGCCACCGTGCCCAACATGGTCGGCGGCTCGGCCGATCTCACCGGCTCGGTCAACACCCTGACCTCCGGCATGACCCCTGTGCGTCCGGGCGCGTATGCCGGCAACTACATCCATTACGGCATCCGCGAGTTCGAGATGGCCGCGGCGATGAACGGCATCTCGCTGCACAAGGGCTTCCGGCCCTATGGCGGCACCTTCTTCGTCTTCTCCGACTACGCCCGCCCGGCGATCCGGCTTTCGGCGCTGATGGAACAGCCGGTGATCTATGTCATGACCCATGATTCGATCGGCCTTGGCGAGGATGGCCCGACCCATCAGCCCGTCGAGCATCTCGCCGCCTGCCGCGCCATGCCGAACCTCACCGTCATCCGTCCGGCCGATCCGGTGGAGACGGCCGAGGCCTGGGAGATCGCGCTGGCATCCGAAAGGACGCCGGTCATGCTGGTGCTGACCCGCCAGGGCGTACCGACGGTGCGCGAGAGCGCCGACGAGAACCTTACCGCCAAGGGCGGCTATGTGCTGCGCGAGGTCGAGGGCGGGGCCGGGGCCCGTGACGTGACGCTGATCGGCACCGGCTCGGAAGTGTCGGTGGCGCTCGATGCGGCGGAGAAGCTCGCGGCCGAGGGCATCCGCGCGGCGGTGGTCTCGCTGCCCTCCTTCGAGCTTTTCGCCGCCCAGCCGGAAGAATATAAGGCTGCCGTTCTCGGCACAGCACCGCGCGTCGGCGTCGAGGCTGCCGTGGCGCAGGGATGGTGCGAGGTGCTCGGCCCGAACAGCGCCTTCGTCGGCATGAAGGGCTTCGGCGCTTCGGCACCGGCTCCGGCCCTGTTCGAGCATTTCGGCATCACCGCCGACAAGGTGGCCGAGGCCGCCCGCAAACTGATCTGAACGAGACGAGGAACAGGAGAGAGACAATGACAGTCAAGGTCGCCATCAACGGCTTCGGTCGCATCGGCCGCAACGTGCTGCGCGCAATTTACGAATCGGGCCGAGACGACATCGAGGTCGTCGCCATCAACGATCTCGGCCCGGTCGAGGCCAACGCCCATCTTCTGCGCTATGACAGCGTCCACGGCCGTTTCCCCGGCGAGATCACCACCGGCGAGGACTGGATGGATATCGGTCGCGGCAAGATCAAGGTCACGGCGATCCGCGATCCCCGGGAGCTGCCCTGGGACGGCGTCGACATCGCCATGGAGTGCACCGGCCTCTTCACCAGCCGCGAGACGGCCGCCGCGCACCTTGAGAACGGCTCGAAGCGCGTCCTCGTCTCGGCGCCGTGCTCGGGGGCCGACAAGACCATCGTCTATGGCGTGAACCACGACACCCTCACCGCCGAGGACATGGTGGTCTCCAACGCCTCCTGCACCACCAACTGCCTGAGCCCGGTGGCCAAGGTTCTCAACGACGCCATCGGCATCAAGCGCGGTTTCATGACCACCATCCACTCCTATACCGGCGACCAGCCGACCCTCGACCGGCTGCACAAGGACCTCTACCGTGCCCGTGCCGCGGCGCTCTCCATGATCCCGACCTCGACGGGCGCGGCCAAGGCCGTCGGTCTGGTGCTGCCGGAGCTTGCGGGCAAGCTCGACGGCGTGGCGATCCGCGTGCCGACGCCCAACGTCTCGGTGGTCGATCTGGTGTTCGAGGCCGCCCGCGAGACCAGCCCCGAGGAGATCAACGAGGCGATCCGCGCCGCCGCCGACGGGCCGATGAACGGCGTTCTCGGCTATACCGAGGACAGGAACGTGTCGGTGGACTTCAATCACGATTCGCGTTCCTCGGTCTTCCACATGGACCAGACCAAGGTGACGGACGGCAATTTCTGCCGCATCCTCTCCTGGTATGACAACGAGTGGGGTTTCTCGAACCGCATGGCCGACACCGCCGTGGCCATGGCGCAGTTCCTCTGACGGGGCAGGGGGGCGGCGCGGCCGCCCCCTTCCGCATTCCGACAGACGAGTCCAACGATCCGCGAACCCGACGATCCGAAAGGAGACGCCCAATGCCTCTCATCACCCTTCGCCAGCTTCTCGATTATGCTGCCGAGCACGATTTCGGCGTGCCGGCCTTCAACATCAACAACATGGAACAGGGCCTCGCCATCATGCGGGCGGCCGAGGCTACCGACAGCCCGGTGATCATCCAGGCCTCGCGCGGCGCCCGCTCCTATGCCGGCGACATCATGCTCCAGCACATGATCAAGGCCCTGGTCGAGATGTTCCCGGACATTCCCGTCGTCATGCATCAGGACCACGGCAACAACGAGGCCACCTGCCTCTCGGCCATCCGCTACGGCTTCACCTCGGTGATGATGGACGGTTCGCTCGAGGCCGACGCCAAGACCCCGGCTTCCTACGAATACAATGTCGACATCACCCGCCGCGTTTCGGAAATGGCCCATTGGGTCGGTGCCTCGGTCGAGGGCGAGCTCGGGGTTCTGGGTTCTCTCGAGACCGGCGAGGCCGCCAAGGAGGACGGCTCGGGCGCCGAGGGCAAGCTCTCGAAGGACATGCTTCTGACCGACCCCGACCAGGCCAAGGACTTCGTCGAGCAGACGAAGGTCGATGCCCTCGCCATCGCCTGCGGCACCTCGCACGGCGCCTACAAGTTCTCGCGCAAGCCGACGGGTGACATCCTCGCCATGGACCGCATCGCCGAGATCCACGAGAAGATCCCCCATGTGCACCTCGTGATGCACGGCTCGAGCTCGGTGCCCCAGGAGCTTCAGGACATCATCAACGAGTTCGGCGGCGAGATGCCCCAGACCTACGGCGTGCCGGTCGAGGAGATCGTCCGCGGCATCAAGCACGGCGTGCGCAAGGTCAACATCGACACCGACCTGCGCATGGCCGCCACCGGGCAGTTCCGCAAGGTAGCCAAGGAGAAGCCGCGCGAGTTCGATCCGCGCAAGTTCATGATCCCCGCCATGGAGGCGATGGAAAAGGTCTGCCGCGAGCGCTTCGAGGCCTTCGGCACGGCCGGTCATGCCTCAAAGATCAAGCCGATCCCGATGGACGAGATGGCGAAGCGTTACGCTGCCGGCACGCTCTGAGCGGCCAGGGAAGACCCGCCGACAGACATGTGGAAGGGCGCCCCGCGGGGCGCCCTTTGCCGTTGCCGTGAGAGCGGCGGGCTGGAGGAAGCCGCGGCGGCCGGATGGACTTTCCTTCCGTCTGCCCGACACGGGCGCCCGCATTCCCCCGCCGACGGGGCTTGCACCTTGCCGCCCGTCCCGGTTAGCTCGCGCCATGAAACCGTCTTTGCCCGATGAAGCGGATCCATCCGCGCGGACGGGGGTTGTCATCGTCCCCGAGGAGGGCGCCCTGGCCGAAATCGCGGCCCGCATCGCCGCCTGCCGGCTTTGCGCCGACCGTTTTGCGACCACCGCCACCGCCCACATGCCGCGGCCGGTGCTCAGGGCCTCGCCGACGGCGCCGATCCTCGTGGCCGGGCAGGCGCCCGGCATGCGGGTGCATCGCTCCGGCCTGCCCTTCGACGATCCGTCGGGGGAGCGCCTCAGGGCGTGGATGGGGATCGACCGCGTCACCTTCTACGACCCGCAGCGCATCGCCGTCGTGCCCATGGCCTTCTGCTTTCCGGGCTATGACGCGCGGAAGGCCGATCTGCCGCCGCCTCCCCTTTGTGCCCGCAGCTGGCGCGCGCCGCTCCTGGCGGCGCTGCCCGGCGTCCGGCTGACCCTTCTTGTCGGCGGCCACGCTCAGAAATGGCATCTCGGGCGCCGCGCCCGTTCGGTGACCGACACCGTCCGCGCCTGGCGCGACTTTGCGCCCGACATCATTCCCCTGCCGCACCCTTCGTGGCGCAACACCGGCTGGCTCAGGCGCAACCCCTGGTTCGAGGCCGAGCTTCTGCCCCATCTGCGTGCACGCGTGGCCGAGGAACTGGCCCGCGCCGGCAGGGCGTCTTCATCTTCCGGAAGGGACAGCACGACATGACCGCAACACCTCTCGCTCCTCTCATCCGTCATCTCGCTGCTCACCCCGAGGACGAGGCGGTGCGGATGATGCTGCTGGCCCGTCTCGCGCTTCTCGATGTCGTCATGCCGGCCGATGCGCAGGGTGATCTCGCGCCAGAGAGCATCGACACGCCATCGGGCCGCTTCCTCCTCGTGCACAGCGACGAGGCCGCGCTTGCGGGCGGGGCGCCGCGGCCAGTGGTCTGGCTGCCGCTCCGGGCGCTGGGAACGCTCCTTGAAAGCCGCGATACCGGCGTGGTGCTCGACCCGGGATCCGAGACGCCCCATCTGCTGACGGCGGGGGAGCTCGGCTGGCTCGCCTCGCTCGCCCGGATCGGGCAGGTGGTCACGGCGCCGCCCGATGAGGAACCGGGGGGCGATCCGTCGCAACTGCCGCCGGCCTTCCATCACGCACTCGATGCGGCGCTGGCGCCGGTAGCCGGGATCCTCGGCGGTGCCTGGCTCGGCGTCGCGGACACGCCCCGACCCGATGCGGCGGGGCCCGACGCCCATCTTCACCTTGCCGGGCTGCCCGCCCCCCACGAGGCCGCCCTTCGCGAGCGCCTTCGCATCGCCGCCGCCTTTCTGGCCGAGGGAGCGCGGCTGACTCTCACCTGCGGAGCCGGCCCCGAAGGGCCGGGCTTCCGGCCGATCCCGCTGGCAAGCCCCGATCTGCCGCTCATGCCGGGGGGCGACCCGGACCGGCCGCCGAAGCTGCGCTGAGCGTCGCCTTCACAGCCGGTGGGGGTAGGTGGAGAATTCGAGCGCGTCGGCCGCCGCATTGCCCTTCTCGGCGATCAGCTTCTCGAAGCGGGCCCGTTCCTGTCGCTTGCAGCGCACATAGCCGTCGATCAGCTCCGGAGCGAAGATCCCCGCCACATGCGGGCTGGTTGCGAAGCGATCGATCGCCCCTTTCCAGTCGCGCGGCAGGAGCGGTGCCTCGGTGGCGGCGTAGGCATTGCCGCTCACGGGCGGCGGTGGCGTCGCCCCGCTCTCGATCCCGGCGAGCATCGCCCCGAGAAGAGCCGCGAGGGCAAGCCAGGGGTTCACGTCGCCGCCCGCCACACGGAATTCGAGGCGGCGGGCCGCGGCCGGACCGCCGGGGATGCGGATGGCGGCGGTGCGGTTCTCGCGCCCCCAGGTCGCCCGCGTCGGGGCGTGGCTGCCTTCCTGCATCCGTCGCCAGGAATTGCGGTGAGGAAAGAAGACGAGGGCGAGATCGGGCAGGGCCGCGAGGATGCCGGCAATGGCGGCCCGAAGAAGCGGGCTGCCCTCGGCGCTGCCGTCGTCGAAGATGTTGCGCCCGGCCTCGTCGATCACCGAGACGTGGAAATGAAGCCCGTTCCCCGGCTGGTCGGGCCAGGGCTTGGCCATGAAGGTCGCGGTCATGCCATGCTGCGCCGCAATTCCCTTGGCCGCGAGGCGGAAGGCCCAGATGTCGTCGGCGGCCTTGAGGGCGTCGGGCTGATGAGTGATGTCGATCTCGAACTGGCCGGTGCCGCTTTCGGCAATTGCGGCCCCTGCCGGCACGTCCATCGCCGCCAGGCTGTCATAGAGGGCCGAGAGGAAGGGGTCGACGGCGTCGAGCTCCCTCAGCGACAGGATCTCCGAGGAGCGGAAGGGGCGGCCGGTCGAAGGCGAGAGCGCGGGTTCCGGCGGCTCGGCACCATGAGCTAGGAGGTGGAACTCCATCTCGCTGCCGATGACGGGGTGCCAGCCACGGGCGCGGAAGCGGTCGAGCACCCGCAGGAGCGCTTGGCGGCCGTCGCCGGCGAAGGGGCGGAGCGCCCCCGTCCCGCTCTCCTCGAAGAACCAGCCATGGATGAGGGCCGCGGGCCGCGCGAGCCAGCTCATCGGCAGCGGCGGTCGGCCCGTCGGCAGCACCACCCCGTCGGCATCACCGCTTTCGAAGAGGAGGGGGCTGTCCTCTATGTCGGCGCCCCAGATGTCGAGATTGCCGGCCGAGAGCGGCATGCGGATGCCCTCCGACCAGACCTTTTCGAGCGCATCGAGAGGCAGCCGCTTGGCCCGGGCCATGGCGTTGAGATCGGCCACGGCGACGCGCAGCGAGCCGATCGCGGGATGGGTGCGGCGCCAGGCGCGGATCGTGTCCATGTCGGGGGGCGGGGGCGTGGCGGTCATGGGGCATCCTCGGCTTTCCCCCCATCTGCCACCCTGCCGGTCGGCCCGTCAACGGGGGCGGACGTGGTGCGGCTCCGTCACCGGTCCGTCGCCGCCGCCTTCAGCGCAGCAGGCGGGGGCGGATCCGCAGCCGGGCGCGCTCGGCCCGGGGCAGATGGCGGTTGAGCCGGCGGTTGATGCGGCCGAAGAGGAAGATGATCGTCAGCGTCAGGACGATGAAATAGACCGCCACGATCGGATACGACACGAAGGGGTTGAAGGTCTTTTCGGCGAAATAGGACGCGTAATAGAGCGCGTCGCCCTCCTGGCGCCAGGCGGGGAAGCTCGAGAAGAACACCAGCGTGGTGGCATGGGTGAGGAAGATCGCCTCGTTGGTGTAGGAGGGCCAGGCAAGCCGCAGCATGGTCGGCCATATGATGCGGCGGAAACGCCGCCAGCCCGAGAGGCCGTAGGCGTCGGCCGCCTCGATGTCTCCCTTCGGGATGGCCCGGAGCGCGCCGTGAAAGATCTCGGCGGCATAGGCCGAGGTGTTGAGGAAGAGCACGATCAGCGCACCGAGCCAGGCGCGCGTCAGCCAGCGGGTCTCGACGGTGATGGTGGTGAAGCCGAGGGGAATGTCGATGCCGACCTTGGGCAGCAGGACGAAGAGCTCGTAGGCGAAGAAGAACTGGATGAAGAGTGGCGAGCCGCGGAAGAGGAAGATGAACCATTCGGCCGGCTTTCGCAGCCACCAGCGGTCGGAGGCCTTGGCCAGGGCGATGGCAGTGGCGAGGAAGAAGCCGAGAAGGAGGGCGAAGAAGGCGAAATAGATGTTCCAGATCAGCCCCGAGCCGATCAGCACCACCTGTTCGCACAGGCCGATGTCGTGCTTCGGCAGCAGACGCTCGCCGATGCCGATCGCCCTCAGACCGTAGGCCAGGATCGCGTCCGAGCAGCTCATCATGCCCCGTTCCCCCCGTTGACGGTGACGATGCCGCGGCTCACCCGGGCATTGAGCCGCGCGAAGACGGCCTCGGAGATCTTCGTCAGGCCGAGATACCACACCAGCAGTGCGAGGAAATACCACAGCCGCCAGTCGGGATGCGGATAGGCGAAGGCGGAGGTCTTGGACGCGCCCAGCTCCTTGGCCCAGTAGACCACGTCCTCGACCCCGAGGAGGAACAGCAGCGGCGTCGCCTTGATCAGGATCTGCCACAGATTGCCGAGCCCGGGCAGGGCGTAGATCCACATCTGCGGCAGGAGAATGCGGCGGATGATCTGCCCGCGGGAAAAGCCGTAGGCCTCGGCCGCCTCGATCTGCCCCTTCGGCACCGCGTCCATCGCCCCCTTGAGGGTGTTGGCGGCGAAGGCACCGAAGACGATGGCGAAGGCGATGAGGGCGAGGGTGAAGCCATAGACCTCATGGACCCATTGGGGCGCGCTCGAGAGCGGCAGCTTGGCTGCGGGGCAGACGACGAAATCATTGCCCTGCCAGATCGGCTGACCCCAGTCGGGGCACTTGATCTTGTGGCGGACGATCTCGAAGAGCTGGTCGAGAGCGAGCGGCACGAACAGGAAGAAGATGATGTCGGGCACGCCCCGCACCATCGAGGTATAGAGCTTTCCGGGCCAGGCGAGGAGCGGGTTGGGCGAGCGGGCCGCGAGGGCGCCGACCAGACCGAGAGCCAGCGCCGCGGGCGCCGCGAGGGCGAGAAGCAGCAGCACCGTGCCGAAGGAGGCGTAGAAGGCAAGGTGCTTGCCCGTGGTCAGATAGCAGGCCCACCATTGCCAGTCGGGCAGGGTTGCGGGATCGGTGCAGAAGGAAAACATCGTGCCTCGTGCCTTTGTCGCCCCGCCCCGTGCGGGGCCGTCCGCAGGGCGCCCTGCCGGTCGGACGGCAGGAGAGCGATGCCCCCGCCGGCCTGCCTGCGCGTGCCCCGGTCCGTATGTGGACGGGGTGTCGCCACCCCGCCCGATCGGGCTTCAATGAGCGGGGCGGCTCCCCGGAGCCGCCCCTTCGTTTGGGAAGGCCGACAGCGGCGGGATCTTCCGCCCTCGGCCCCGCCCGTCAGTCGAAGGTCTTGGCCTTGTCGCCGAACCACTTCCTGATGAGCTTGTTGAGCGAGCCGTCCTTCTTCATCGCGGTGATGGCGTCGTTGAAGCGCTTCTTGAGTTCGGTATCCGACTCGCGCACCCCCATGCCGACACCGCCGCCGATATAGAGCGGCTCGCCGACGAAGACGAGCTCGCCCTTCGATTCCTTCACGATCGGTTCGAGGAAGGACTTGTCAGCCAGCACGGCATCGGCCTCGCCATTGCGCACGGCGGCGATGGTGTCGTCCGCCGTGGCATATTCGGCCAGCGTTGCGCCGCTCTCCTGAACATAGCCTGCCTGGATCGTGCCGGTCTGGGCCGCGATCACGCCCTTCTTGAGGTCGGGGGTGCTGCCGGCAAGGGCGACATAGGCCGAAGGATCCGGCGGCAGGTATTCCTGGGTGAAGTCGATCACCTTGTCGCGCTCGGCGGTGATCGACATGCCGGCCATGATGGTATCGTAGTTGCCGGCAATCAGGTTGGGGATGATGGTATCCCAGTCATTGGTGACCCAGACGCAGTCATAGCCGGCGCGGCGGCACAGCTCGTCGCCAAGCTCGCGCTCGAAACCGTCCACCTCGCCCTTGTCGTTGATAAAGTTGTAGGGCGGGTAGGCCCCTTCGGTGCCCATGCGGATGGTCTTGGCCGAGGCCATGCCGGCGCCGATGGCAAGAGCGGCGGCAATCATGAGGATTTTCTTCATTTTCTTGCTCCCTGTCTTTTTCCGAGTGGGTGTTTCCCGGGTTGCGGTAACGCGATGTTAGCATTTCCCGTGCCATCTTGGGAACGGATGACGCAGGGTCAGCCTGCGGGCGGCGCCGATCGGGCCGGGTCGGCCGAGCGGAAGGTGGTGCCGGCGGAGGCGGCGGCCTGCCGGAAGGCGGTGACGCGACAAGGACGCGTGGGTGGCCGGCGCCGCCGGTGAGCGGTCCGATTGGCGGTGGAGTGGTGTGGCGGTGCGTTGTGGCGGTGGTGCTGTGGTCGGCGGGAAACCGGCTCGGCGTCGGCCATTTCCCTTCGTCAACTTCGCGGGCTGCACGAAGGACGGGTGCGATGGTGTGCGGGAAGCCGTCCCTGCGCCGGACGGGCCGCGGCGACCGGTGCCATGCGCGGCGGCGGAACGGCACCATGCGCGGGCGGTGAAGTGTCGCCGGCCGGAGGATGGGCGGTTGCCGATGCGGGCGGGAACCACCGGTGCTCCAGCCCAGCCGCGGAAGCATGGGCGCCTGAGCGGGTGGGCTGAGCCCTCGCGAAGCAGTCGGGCCAAGAGGTTCCGCGGAACATGCGGAAGCTTGGGCGACCGGCGCGAAGCCGTCGGCCGGGGCGGGGGAGGCGGTCGAAAGCGGCGGCCCGTCGCTGGAATGTCGGAAGGATGGAGGCAATGCCGGAAGGATGGAAAGGGATGCGGTGATGACGTGATGGCCACGAGGGCCACGAGGGCCGCATGGCATCGGCCATGCCGCGGGTCTCCCTGTCGCTTGAATGAGCGTGAGCGGGGGGGCATGCGGAAGGAAACGGGCATGAACGGAGCCGGGACGGACCTGGAATGACGCGGCTTGCGTGAACGGTCCGCATGCGTGGGGGCTGTCACGGGGCGGTGCCGGGCCTTTGCGCGCCGGGCGTTGCCGCGCCCGCCTTCCGACGGGCCGGCATGTGCGAACTACCCGTCCCGGTCGCGTGGGACTTCCGTTGTCGGCATGAACGGCAGCGCGTTCCCCGACCGCCCTGCGGGGGCGTGGCTGTGCTGCCGGGCGGTCGATCGGGATGGGGGCCGCGCCCATGAGGGCCTGTTTCTCCGGCGAGGATCCCTGTTCCGGCAGCTGGTGGGCGGAGTTGAACGCACGAACCGGAGATGGGGAAACCCGTCGGGCATGTGGAGGGGGAACCCATCGGGCAGGGAAAACATGGGGGTACCCGTCGGACACGGGGAAACCGGCATGCGGGGCTGGCGGGCCGAGCGGGGCGTGGGGAACGGGCTGCACGGCGTGGGCGCATCCGGGGAAAAGCGGGCTGTGCGGCAAGGTCTTCGGTCCGGCTCTCCAAGCGCCCGAAATCCCTGTCGGCCCTCCGCGCTCAGGATCGGCGCTCAGAAATCGACATGGCTGAGGAACTGCCGGAGCCGCTCCGATTCGGGGGTGCCGAAGAGAGCGTCGGGCGGGCCTTCCTCCTCGATCCGTCCCTCGTGGAGAAACACCACATGGTCGGAAAGATCGGCTGCGAGGCGCATGTCATGGGTGACGAGAATCATCGTCCGCCCTTCTCCGGCGAGGTCGCGGATCACCTTGACGACTTCCTGCTCGAGCTCGGGGTCGAGCGCGGAGGTCGGCTCGTCGAAGAGAAGCGCCCGCGGCTCCATCGCCAGCGCCCGGGCAATGGCGGCGCGTTGCTGCTGCCCGCCCGAAAGCTGCGCCGGATAGGCGTCCGCCTTGTCGGCGATGCCGACCTTGGCGAGATAGCGCCGCGCCCGTTCCTCGACCTCGTCCCGCTTCTGCCCCAGCACCGATATCGGCGCTTCCATGACGTTCTCGAGAATGGTCAGATGCGCCCAGAGATTGAACTGCTGGAACACCATGGCAAGGTTGGTGCGGATGCGGATGACCTGCGCCCGGTCCGCGGGCCGCCTTTCCTCGCCGCTGCCGGTCCAGCGCACCGGCTCGCCCTCGAAGATGATGTCGCCCTTCTGGCTGTTCTCGAGGAGGTTGATGCAGCGCAGGAGGGTGGACTTGCCCGAACCCGAGGAGCCGATCAGGGAAACGACATCGCCCTTGCGGGCGGCGAGATCGACCCCCTTGAGCACTTCGAGGTCGCCGAACCGCTTGTGCAGATCCCGCACCTCGATCACCGGCTGGGCGGGGCGCGCCCCGTCGCCGGTCTGCGCCGCCGTGTCGCCAGGCTGGTCCACCGGTGCCGGCGCTCCGTTTCGTGGGGTGTCGATGGCGGGCGTCATGGGCGTCTCCTGAGCGGATGTGATGGCCGCGGCGCGTTCGCGGCCGTGCTGGAACGCGCCGCCCCCGGCACGGGCCGACGGGTGGTGCGGGCGTTGCCTCGTGATGGCCTTCCCCACATGTCCGGGTCAAGCCCCTGCAGCCATCATCGCGACCGAGACGGCCCGTGCCGCCATGCCGGGTCGGCTCGTGCCCCGCCGCCAGGACAGGCCGGCCCGAAGGGCCGAGGGGCAACTCTTCCGCTGCGCCATTGCCGCATCGGTTTCGGAGGGAAACCCCGGCTCGCGGGAACGCCGGCCCCTTGCGTCGGGCACCGCCCGTCCATCGGCGCGCGGCCGGCTTCATGCGACGATCACGGTGCGAGGGGAGGATGGCCACGGGCGGCTTGTCGAGCGTCGGGGCCGGGCTGTTCCGTCGGTTGTCGTCAGCGTGCAACACGCATGGGCAGCGGTAACGCCGACGCCGACGGCGACGACCGCGGCTGGCACCCGGGACGGCGGGAGCGTCCAGCACCGTCAGCGCTCCGCCTCTCACTCTTTCGGTGCGCCCGGCATCTCGGCGATGAAGGCTCGCAGTTCGCGCAGCTGACTCAGCAAAGCATTGCCCAGCCTCGCCATGGCGGCGGCATCCTCCTGATGCGCGGCCGCGTTGAGTTGCCGCGCGAGGCTCTGGGCCGGACGGGCGCCCACCGCGCCGGCGAGGGACATGAGGATATGCGTCTGTTCCCGCACCGCGAGCGGGTCGGTGGCGGCAACGGCCGTCTCGAGCGCCTCATGACAGGCGGCGAGATCCTCCGAAAGCTTCTCGAGGAGTGTTGGAACCGTCGCAGCTCCGACCGATTGGAGCAGCATCTCGAAGGTCCGTCGATTGACCGGGGCGGTTCCGGCTGCGAGCGTCGGGGCGCGCTGATCGGAGAGCGGAGGGGAAGCGGTGCTTTCGCGAGGAGCGCGGCTGGCCGTCCGGCCCGTCGTCGTCTCCGGGCCGGTTCGGCTGCCGAGCCGCTCGTTTTCCGCCTGCGGCATTGCGGAAGAAGCCGGTGGTGAAGAGGGGGAAAGGTTCGGGATGCGTGACGGGCGCGGCCCGGCAGGGCGTGCGCCGCCGCCGTCATCCGGTGCGGCCTTGCCGTTCCCGGCCCCGGGCGCAGGAACAGCCGCGTCCGCACCCTTGCTTCCGTCCGCGTCGGCGCCGTTTCCGCGGTGCCTGGCAATATGGGATTCGATGGCAGCACCGAATTCGGCGATGGATGTAAGGGGCTTGGCGATGATGCCGTCGGCCCCCGCCTCGAGGATGCGGGCCCTGTGTTCGGGCATGACATAGGCAGTGAAGGCGATGAGCGGCATGCGCGCGGCCGGACCCGTCATCTGGCGGATCGTGCGGATGAGTTCGAGCCCCGACATGCGCGGCATCTCGATATCGAGAAGCGCGAAATCGAAACTCTCCCGGCGCACGAGGTCGAGGGCTTCGATCCCGTCGGCAGCGAGAGCGGGGGCGGCGCCGAGCGTCTCCAGCATCTGGGTGACGACGATCTGGTTGGTGGCGTTGTCCTCGGCCACCAGCACCTTGAGACCGCTCAGATCCGGCAGTGCCTTGAAGGTGGCGCGGCGCCCTTCCGCGGTGCCTTCCCGCGGCGGGGCGAGCGGCAGGGTCAGGCTGGCGACGACACCGCCTTCGGACCGGTTCTCGACCGATACCGAGCCGCCGATCCGCCGGGCCAGCTCATGCGCGATGAACAGCCCGAGCCCTTCGCCCGGCTTCGGGCTGTCGGCCGGGCGGCCATGGTATTCGAACAGTCTTTCGCGTGCCTCGGGGCTGAGGCCGGGGCCGTTGTCCGCCACGGTGAAGCGGAGATGCCGCCTGTCCATCCGATCAACCCCGAGGACGATCTCGCCCTGTCCGGCATGCTTGATGGCGTTGGACAGGAAATTGGCCAGGATCCGGTCGAGGGCGTCCCGGTCGCAATGGATGACGGGAGGCAGATCCGCCCCCTTATCGAGCCGGAAGCCAAGCCCCTTCTCCGTCGCCCGTCCTTTCCATCTGGCGGCGATTTCCCGGAGGAATTGCGCAAGATCCGTCCGCACCGCCGCCCGCGGCTTACCCTCCTTCCCGGAGCCGCGAATGGCAAGGCAGGTATCCACCAGCGGAACGAGGCTTTTCGCCGCCGATCGTGCCCTTTGCAGCTGCAGCCGCTCGGCAGGGGGAAGAAGCGTGTCATCGATGAGTCCGAGCCCCCCGAGAATGTCGGACAGGGCACTCCGCAGATCATGCGAAAGCAGCGAGAGATCATCCCCGAAGGAAGGGGAGCCACCGGCGGCTCCCTGTCCCGCGGGAGCGGATGCATCTGCCAGATCATGCGCCTTTCTCATGGCATTTTCCTTCGGACATCGATCAGGACCGCTCTCCGGTGGTCGTCTCGGGCACGATGGCAGGTTCCGTGGTGCCCGGCCGAGGCGACCACTCGCCCTTCCGCATGCGGGGCCGACATGCTCACCGCACGGGCTGCGGCGGGTCCGGACCGACGGTTCGGCTCCCTGCGCAGCGGTGCGGCCCGTCCTGCGTCTTCACGCCCGTGCCGCCTGCAGTTCGGCGCTCGGAGCGGGTTGTTGCCGGTTGCGCTGGCCGCGCCGTGCCGGTGCGCAGGCTCCGGGCGGGTCAATGGTGACACAAGGCAGTGCGGCATTTCAACCTGAAATTGACCTTTTCGCATCCTGACAATCGGTAGCGCCTTTCCCGGTCTCAGGCGGAGGCATCGGCGCGCTGCCGCCGGGCAGCGACAATCATGCGGATCCGTTCCATGTCGGTCGGGTCCGGCGGGATCCCGAGGACGAGATCCACCCCGGATGGCGGGGGCACACCCGTTTCGGCGCCATCGGGAACAAGCATGACGAGAAGGGCCGTTTTGCACCGCGCCCCGAGTGCTTGGCCGGCTTCGAGGAGGTCGGTCCTGTCCGCCTCGATGAAGACGACATCCGGGCAGCTCTCGTCATTCCCGGAAATGTCGAAGCCATGCCGGCGCAGCGCCCCGGCCAGGGCAGTCGAGAGAAAGCCGGTCTGGCAGAGAAGAGCTGCGCGAGGGGGAGGTTTCGCCGGCCCGGCCCCGGCGTCGGCGGTCGCCGGCTCGGTCATCTCGCGGGAGGGTGCGGACCCGTCGGGGGGCCGGGGCGATGGTGCCGGTGGCGCGCTTCCCGGTGCCGCGTCATCGGCGGCCGCGCCTCCCGGTGCCATGCCGTCGGTGGCTGCGGCGGGAGTGTCGGGGCAGGGCTCGACCGGCAGGGTGATCTCGACGATGTTGCGCGATCCTGCTCTTCGGTAGCGGCTCCGTCCGCCGAGATGGCGGATCAGGGAGCGGGCGATGGCCGGGCCGAGCGCGTCGGAAGCAAAGCGGTTCTCCGGGGGGGCGGTGGGCCGGTCCTGTTCCTCGAAGATGTAATCGGGGCGCCAGTCGGCCTTCTCGCCGGCATAGGAGAAGCTGACCACGCCTGCGAGGCCCTCCTTGGTCCAGCCAAGATCGAGCCGAAGATCGCGCGTGCCGGCCGTCTCGTTGAGGTAGCTGAGAATATGGGTGAAGATCTGGCGGATCCGGGCCTCGTCACCGCAAAGGCAGGAAGGCATGTCGGCAGCGACGCGAATCGTCAACCTGCGGTCGTCCCGGCCCAGCCGTCCCTCCACGTCGAAGATGGCGGCAAGGGCCTCCGCCAGGGCATGGGGCGAGAAGGGACGGTCATGCTTCTCGAGCCGGTCGTCCTGCAGGGAGGAGAAATCGAGGATGTCGGCAAGAAGGTTGCTCATCTGCCGCGCCGAGGCTTCGGCCCGTTCGAGCAGGCGCCGGCTTGCGGGTGGCATCCGGGCCCTGTCCACCAGGGCGAGAAGGCCGAGCACGCCGTTCATCGGGGTGCGCAGTTCGTGGCTCATCATGGTCAGGAAGCGCGACTTGGCGGCCGAGGCGGCTTCGGCCTCGGCCAGGAGGCGCGCATTGAGCGCGGCGAGGCGGCGCATGCGGTTCGATTCCCGCCAGAACAGCACCAGCATGATGACGCTGGCAATGCCGATCACGAGGTTGAGGACGGTGTTGATGCGAGCCGAACCGAGAAGGTTCTCGCGCAGCGCCGACATGCGGGCCTCCTCGCCATGGAGCACTTCCCGCGAGAGGGTTCGCAGCTGCGCCTCGAAAGGCTGGAATGCCGCCAGCAGCCGCCGCGCCGTCTTCCTGTCACCCGGAGCGAGGGAGACGACTTCCGCTTCGTGGGCCCGGAGCGCCTCGAACAGCCCGCCGATCACCCTTTCGCCGGGATCATACTGCTGCATCCGGCGGCCGATGTCGCCATGGCGCAGAAGGTCGGTTCGCGACCAGAGGATATCGAACCGCTTGTTTACCGTTCGTGGTGTGGCGCCATTGCCGGCGACGAAATCGACCAGCGCCTTCTCGAAACGCAGAAGCTCGACCTCGAGCCGCTGGGCCGACCACAGCAGGTTTTCCTTTGCCGATGCCCTGAGCGCGGCGATGTTGCGCTCCACCAGCACCATTCCATAGGCCGACGCCAGGAGGGCGACGAGAATGATCCCGACGCCCAGCCAGCGCAGTATGGCGCCCTGCCGCGTCACCTGTTCTCGATGCGCGCCAGTTGCCAGATCAGCCGGCTGTTGAAGACCGGGTCATGCAGTTCGGGGAAATCGTCCATCGGGTAGATCATCCAGATCGGCCCCTTGTCGCGGCGCGAGAGCCATTTGCCGTTTGCCTTGAGAGCGAGGATCGGATCGTATTTCGCGAATTCAGCACTCGGGATCTGCACTGCGTAATCGTTGAGGGCGATGAAGGTCATTTTCCGGGCCGGCGTGATACCCGCATCCTTGAGCACATCCCGCACCCGCGGCCCCTCGAAGGTGACCTTGCCCTCGACGAATTCGTTGCCGGTGACGATCCTGTGCTGGGGGAGGGCGGCGAGATCATCGACGGTATAGCTCTTGACGAGCTGCCCGTTGGCATCGGCGATGACAAGATCGGCTTCTTCCTGGGCGGCTGCCGCACCGGCGAATGCCAGTGCCAGCAGGGCGAGGACCAGGCCGGCAATCCGCATGAGGCGGGCCGTGAGCCGTTTCAGGGATGTGATGATCGGCATTTTCATCTCCTCTTCACCGGGCGCGGGAAATGGGTTCCGTGCCGCCGTTTCCTCGTGATCCGCAGCGGGCTGCGGATGGCCTTCCCCATATTCTGGCGAGCAAAGGTAACCGGAAGGTTACCGTGCGCGCTTTTCCCGTAACCGGCAGAACGCATTGCGAATCAATGTTTCATGCCGCCGCATCTCCGGCAAGGTCATGGCTGCATGACCTCGCCGGAAAGCAGGGGTGATTCGCAAGAGGGCCGGCCGTCTGCCGGGGCCGTGCGGCCAGCGGGAGGGAACTGCGGGCGGCTATTTCCCGACCACCGCCTGCCGGGCGTTCTCGGCCGGGCCGTCGGTGGCGGTCTGGTCGGTCCTGTCCGACTCCGTCGCAGATGCTTCCGGGCCGGTTCCCCTTGCCGCCTCGGGGCCGGTTTCGCGCGTCGTGGTCGCTGCCGCATCGGCATCGGGGACGGTGGACGACCGGGGAGCAGCCGGCTCCTTCCGGGTTTCGTCCTGCGCCATCTTGCTGGCCGGTGCACCCTTGTCGGTGGATGCGCTCTTGTCGGTGGATGCGCCCTTGCGCCGCCGGGGCGCGCGCCGTCGGCGGGGCCTGGCGGGCTTTCCGGTCGTCGCTTCCGCCCCGCCTGCTGCGTCCCCGTCCGTGGGGGTGGCGCGCTCATCGGTCGCTGCGGTTTCCTCCGTCGCAACCTTGTTCGCCGACGGATCCCCTTCGCTCGCGGCTTCGGCAGGCTCCGTCACCGCGGTACTGCCGCCGCCGCTTTCACCGGAGGAAGCCGCTTCCACCACAGGGGCGGGAGCGCCCTCCCGCGGCGCGGAGCTTTCGGCCTGTTCGCCGGCGGGTTCGGCGTCCGTCTGCGAACCGCCTTCCCTCTCGGCCGACGATACGGTCCTGTCCTGGTTCTCACCACCGCCGCTCTCGGCTCCGGCCGTGGCGGCGTTCCCGGTGCCGTTCGCGGCATTTCCCCGCCCGCGGCGGCGCGAGCGTCGGCGGCGCTTGCGCTTGCGGCCGTTGCCCTCGCTCTCGCTCTCGGCTGCCCCGTCGATCTCCGGCGCGCCGATCTCCTCGCGTACTTCCTCGACGACGCTGGTCGGCCCCGCAAGAGCGGTATCGACCGACACCACCGGCTTCGACGGCGTTGCCGTTTCCGCATGTCCCCGGCTCTTGTCGACCCGGTAGTCCGGCGGGACGAGGCCCGGGTCGGCGTCGATCCTGACCGTGATGCCGTAGCGTTCCTCGATACCGAGAATGTGGCTGCGCTTCTCGTTGATGAGGTAGTTGGCCACCGAAACCGGCGCCGTCACCGTCATCATGTCGTGCTTGCCCTTGACGGCCTCCTCCTCGATCTGCCGCAGGATGGCGAGGGAGAGGCTTTCGTCGGAGCGGATGATGCCGGTGCCGTGGCAATGGGGGCAGGGCTGGGAGACCATTTCCAGCATCCCCGGCCGGAGGCGCTGGCGGCTCATCTCGAGGAGGCCGAAGGACGAGATCCGCCCGACCTGGATTCGCGCCCGGTCGCCCTTGAGCCGCTCCTTGAGCCGCTTTTCCACCGCCGCACGGTTGCGCCGGTCGTCCATGTCGATGAAATCGATGACGATCAGCCCGGCCAGATCGCGCAGCTTGAGCTGACGGGCGATCTCGTCGGCGGCCTCGAGATTGGTCTTGAGGGCGGTTTCCTCCACCGAGCCCTGGCGGGTGGACTTGCCCGAGTTGACGTCGATCGCCACCAGCGCCTCGGTGGTGTCGATGACGATGTAGCCACCCGAGGGCAGGCGCACCGTCGGGTTGAACATCGAGGCGAGGTAGTTCTCGACCTGGTAGCGGGCGAAGAGCGGCACCGGGTCGGTATAGTGCTTCACCTTCTTGGCGTGGGAGGGGATCAGCATCCGCATGAAGTCCTTGGCGGTGCGGTAGCCCTTCTCCCCCTCGACCAGCACTTCCTCGATGTCGCGGGTGTAGAGGTCGCGGATGGCGCGCTTGATGAGGTTGCCTTCCTCGTAGATCGGCGCCGGGGCGATCGACTTGAGCGTGAGCTCGCGGATCTGGTCCCACTGGCGCAGGAGGTATTCGTAGTCGCGCTTGATCTCCGACTTGGTGCGCTTGGCTCCGGCGGTGCGGATGATGAGGCCCGAGCCGTCGGGCAGCTTGATCTCGTCGGCGATCGCCTTGAGCTTCTTGCGGTCGGCAGCATTGGTGATCTTGCGCGAGATGCCGCCGCCGCGCGGAGTGTTCGGCATCAGCACGCAGTAGCGGCCGGCCAGCGACAGGTAGGTCGTGAGCGCCGCACCCTTGTTGCCGCGCTCCTCCTTGACCACCTGCACCAGCATGATCTGCCGGACCTTGATCACCTCCTGGATCTTGTAGCGCCGGCGCGGCTTGCGCGTGCGCTGTGCCTCGGCGCCTTCTGCGGGGGCGGCGGTGCGGGCCTCGGCTTCGGCCGGAGATGCCGTCTTCGGTGCGGCTTCCGCCTCTTCGGCAAGATCGGCACCGGCCGAGCCGAGCGGCCGGGCCAGCGGTGCTTCCCCGTCTTCGGCAAGGTCGATCACGTCCATGCCGGGCACGGCAACGGATTCGTCCGCCCGCCCCGCTTCCGCCTCCTCTCCGGTCTCGGGGGACGGGGCGGTCGCCTCGGCACCGGCCTCGGCCTCCGGTGCAACCGCCGCCGCCTCGCCCTCGGTGACGGGGGCGGAGCGGGCGACTGTTTCGGCCGCCATGCTCTCGGCCTGAGCGGTCGGAGAGGGCTCTTCGGCGGCGTCCGTCGTGCCTTCACCGGCGCTCCCCTCGCCGGGGGCGGCGGTGTTCGCTTCGGCCGGTATCTCGGCCGGTATCTCGGCCGTTTCTTCCGCGGCCGGTGCCCGATCCTCCTCGCCGACCTCCTCGAGCGCGGGGCCGGAAGCGGCTTCCTCGGCCGCTTCGGCCCGGGCCTCGGATCGGGCCTCGCGCTCCTCGGCCTCGGCCTCGATCACCGCCTCGCGGTCGGCCCTCGGGATCTGATAGTAATCGGGATGGATCTCGGAAAAGGGCAGGAAACCGTGGCGATTGCCGCCGTAATCGACGAAGGCCGCCTGCAGGGAAGGTTCGATCCGGGTGACCTTCGCGAGGTAGATGTTGCCGGCTATCTGCCGCTTGTTGACCGATTCGAAGTCGAATTCCTCGACCTTGTCTCCGTCCAGAACCACCACCCGGGTCTCCTCCGGGTGGGTGGCGTCGATGAGCATGCGTTTGACCATGGTGTGTCGTATCCTGTCGTCCCTCCCCGGCTCCGGGCCGGCCGGCGGCCCGCTTCGGGATGGAGGGAACGCGCAGTCCTTCTTCGGGCGATGGGCGTGGCGCGCGAGGCTGGCGAAGCCGCACAGGCAGCGGCCTTCGGCATCTCGTCTCCGTGCATGGATGTGGCAGCGTCAACGCCGATCATCGCGGTTTGTCTCCTGATGCCGCAGGGCGGCAGGCGAAATCCGATCCGGCTTGCCCCCCGGACGGGGTGGCCCGAGAGGGCCTCGGGAACTTCTGTCGGGGACCGCGTCACAAGCATCGTCTGGCGAGGCTGTCGCGGGACAACGGTTGTGGCTGATACCCGTTCAGACCCGAAATCTTGCGTGCTTGCAGGATCTGCCTGCAGGCCCGTCCACATTAATGGCATCTTGCAGGCAATGACAATGGGGGAAATCGTCCGCACCCGGGCCCGTCCCTTGCGCTGTCGGCGCTGGCGGGAACGGATGCGCCCGTGATAGGGAAGGGGAGGCGGAAGCCGACGGGGTGCGCGCCCGGACCGCGTCCGGTGCGAAGCGAGAGGCTCTACAGGGTGCGGCGGGTGCTGGAGAGGGGCAGGGCAGGGCGAAGCGGGGCGAGCGGGCGACGGGTGGCGGCCGCGGGGTGTGCTTTCCTTCTTGCCGGTCTGATTGCCGGGGGTGGGCCGGCGCCGGCGCAGACGGCCCCCTGCGGTGCCGGCGGGCAGGTGGTGATGGTGCTGCGGACCGGCATCGCCCGTTCGGTGCGCGCGCTTCGCCCCTGTCCGCGTCCGCTGCTGCCCGGTCTGCGGCCGAAGGGCCCGCAGAGGCCCGGGGACACGGAGAGGCCCGAAGGCACGAAGAGGGCGGACAAGGGCACTCCGCCCCGTCCCGGGCCGCGCCCCGAACCCCGGCCGGTCCGGTCCGCCGTCGCGCCCGCCCGGGACATGCGGGTGGGGTCCGACGCGCCGCACGGGGCGTCCGGGGAAACGGTCCGCCCC
>WFPA01000103.1 GCA_015487815.1 Albidovulum sp. | reverse complement strand
CTGATCCGGCGCGAGCTGGGTTTGCTCAACAAGGATGTCGAACGGCTGGGGAAGCGGGTGGAGAGCCTCGACCGGCATTTCTCGCTGGCGGCGAAGGATATCGACGATATCCGCATTTCGGCCCAGAAGGCGGGGAAACGGGCCCATGCGCTGGAGCGGTTCGAGTTCGAGGAGCCACCGGTGCTGGAGGTGGCGACGCCGGAACGGGGCGGCGCAGATGGTCCTGCTCCCGAGCCGAATGCGAGCCGTGCGCCGATCCGCGGCCCGGTTCCCGTCAAGGGCACGCCATCCGGGCGTTTCGGCCGGCCCCCGGAAGATGACGTCGCGGAAGGGGCGTGATCCGGCGCCGCGCCAGGTCATTGAATGACTGCCTGACCGTGAAAACAGTGCTCCTGCGGCACGGGTCCCGACTTTCGAGGAAAGCCGTTCGCCCACCAGGCAGGCGATTCCGGTCGCGGGTGATTCGTCTTTCCCTCTCCCGATCCGTCCGATCAGGCTGCATCTGCCATGTTCTCTTGCTCCAGCCGCGCTCTTCTCATGGCGACCGTGATCTGTTCCGGCCGGTCCCTCCACCATCGAGAGAGCCGCAGGCGCAAATATCGCCCTCTGTCTGTCACAGGCCGGTATGTGGCGCCGTGTCGATTCGCACAATCCGTGCGCTCGCAAGCTTTTGTCATGTCAAGTCCTTGGAATATCCGGTAAAATTCATCCCAAGATATGTGTCTGCGAGAATAGAAATCTCAACCATCTGAAAAATCGGGGCATTTTTTCATTTTTTCGAAAAACTGCTGCGGCAACGAAAAAAATTCTTGCGACAAAATGACCTGCCTATAAGAAGGATCTGCATCGCTCCGGTGGGGTGTGACGCGGGCAACATTCTGCCGGAAGATGCAGGGGCGCAGGTTCATGCGCGCTTGCGCATGAGCCCAGACCCGGCCCGACAGGTAACAGGTAGAGGAACGAAAACTCGCCCGCATCGGGGAACGCAAGGAGACTTTCCATGGATCGCAGAACATTCCTGGCCGTTTCGGCTGCAACCGCCGCCGGCACGCTTCCCGGCATCTCGATGGTGAAGGCCGCAAGCCCGGTCGAGATCCAGTGGTGGCACGCCATGGGCGGCAAGCTCGGCGAGGTCGTCAACGAGATCTCGACCCGCTTCAACGCCTCCCAGGACGCCGAGAAGATCACGCCGGTCTACAAGGGCGGCTACGAGGATACGCTGACCGCCACCATCGCCGCCTTCCGCGCCGGCGAGCATCCGAACATCTCGCAGGTGTTCGATGCCGGCGCCGCCACCATCATCGCCGCCAAGGGCGCGGTGGTCGCCGCCGAGGATCTTCTCGCCGAGGCCGGCGTTGCCTTCGACCCGAACGACTACATCGAGGGCGTGCGCTACTTCTATGCCGATTCGAACGGCAAGATGATCGGCATGCCGTTCAACTCCTCGACCCCGATCATGTATTACAACGAGGAGGCGCTGAAGAAGGCCGGCGTCACCCCGCCGAAGACGTGGGAGGAGTTCGAGGAGGTCACGGCCCCGGCGCTGAAGAAGGCCGGTTACGTGCCGATGTGCCAGTCGCATCTGCCGTGGATCTTCACCGAGAACTTCCACTCGCGCCACAACCTCCAGTTCGCCACCAACAACAACGGCTTCGACGGGGTGAAGGGCACGAAGATCCTCGTGAACAATCCGCACATGCGGATGCATTTCAGCCGCTTCAAGAACTGGATCGACAATGGCCTGTTCGGCTATTACGGCACCGGCTGGGGCGACAACCAGGCGGCCTTCGAGAAGGGCGAAGCGGCGATGTGGCTCGGTTCGTCGGGTTCCTTCGGCGGCCTCCTCAAATCCACCAACTTCCCCTTCTCCGCCACCTTCCTGCCCTACTGGAAGAAGGTGACCGAAAAGCCCTACCGCACCTTCATCGGCGGCGCGGCGCTCTTTGCGCTCTCGCGCAAGCCGGCCGAGGAGAACAAGGCCACGGCCGACTTCTTCAAGTTCCTTTCCTCGCCGGAGATCCAGTACTACTGGCACAAGGAGACCGGCTATGTGCCGATCACCAACGCGGCCTACGAGCTGGCGAAGAAGGACGGTCATTACGAGCGCTTCCCGGCCGCCGAGATCGGCATCAAGCAGCTCAACGACCGGCCCGGCAAGTGGACCCGCGGCTATCGTCTCGGCTACTATGTGCAGATCCGCGACGTGATGAACCGCGAATACGGCCGGATCATTTCGGGCGAAACCGACGTCGACACGGCCTTCGCCACCATCGAGAAGGAGGCCAACGCCCTTCTCGACAAGTTTGCCCGCACCGTCGGCGGCTGAAGCCTTGCCAAATGGAAGGAACCGGGGGATGCTGTCCCCCGGTTCTTCCTGTCTGACGGGCAGACGAGAGGCCGATCCGGCACAGTTTTCAGCGGAGCACAGCCAACATGCAGTCGTCACGCTTCGACTCGCCGCTTACTCCCTATTTCCTGCTTCTCCCGCAGATGGCGATCATCGCCATCTTCTTCCTTTGGCCGGCGGCCGAGGCGATCTGGTCCTCCTTCTTTCTCGAGGATCCCTTCTTCGGCACCCGCACCTTCGTCGGCCTCGAGAACTATTTCGAGGCGCTGACGTCGGCCGATTATCGCCGCGCCGCCTGGTTCACCGCCATCTTCACGCTGATCGTGGCACTCGGTTCGCTGGCCCTCGGCATGTGGCTCGCGGTGGCGGCGGACAACGTGCTGCGCGGCCGGTCTGCCTACAAGACCGTCCTGATGTGGGTCTATGCCATCGCGCCGCCGGTGGCCGGTCTCATCGGCGTGATGCTGTTCGACCAGCATATCGGCCCGCTGGTGGATTTCGTCGGTCTCTTCGGGCACAAGATGAAGGTCGGCGTCAACTGGTGGGATACGGCGATCGCCATGATGATCGTCGCCACCTGGAAGCAGATCCCCTACAATTTCATCTTCGTGCTCTCGGGGCTCCAGTCGATTCCCAATTCGGTACGCGAGGCTGCGGCCATCGACTGCCGCTCCTCGGTGCGCCGCTTCTGGACGGTGATCTTCCCGCTTCTGGCGCCGACGACCTTCTTCCTCCTTGTCATCAACATCACCTATGCCCTGTTCGAAACCTTCGGCATCATCGACCTGATGGTGAAGGGCGAACCCGGGAACAACCCCAAGACGCTGGTCTACAAGGTCTTTCTCGACGGTTTCCGCGGAAACGATCTCGGCGGTTCCTCGGCCCAGTCGGTGATCCTGATGATCCTGGTGCTGGTGCTGACCATCGCCCAGTTCCGCCTTCTCGAGCGGCGGATCCACTACAAGTGAGCCTTGCGAAACGAGGATGTGAGCCATGTATCGTGACCGCCTGAGGGATCATCTGGTGCTGATCGTCGGCGTCATCATCATGATGGGGCCGATCCTCGTGGCCATCACCACCTCGAGCTACGACCGGGTCTATATCCACAATCACGGCATGCAGATCGGCTGGGGCGGCAAGTTCCTCGAGACCTACAGCAACGTGCTGTTCTACAAGGGTGGATTCTCGGGCGAGGTGACGGGTGCGCTGATGGCGATGAACTCGGCCATCCTCGGCATCGGCTTTGCCGTCGGCAAGATCGTGGTGTCGATGCTGGCGGCCTATGCCATCGTCTATTTCCGCTTCCCGCTCGGCACCTTCTTCTTCTGGGTGATCTTCTCGACGCTGCTTCTGCCCCTCGAGGTGCGGATCCTGCCCTCCTACGAGGTGGTGCAGCAGATGGGGCTTCTCAACTCCTATACCGGCCTCATACTGCCGCTCATCGCCTCGGCCACCGGCACTTTCTACTTCAGGCAGTTCTTCCGCTCGGTGCCCGACGAGCTCGTCGAGGCGGCCCGCATCGACGGGGCGGGGCCCTTCCGCTTCTTCATCGACATTCTCGTGCCGCTTTCGAAGACGATGATGGCGGCGATCTTCATCATCATGTTCGTGGTCGGCTGGAACCAGTATCTCTGGCCGATCCTCATCACGACCGACGAGCACTACTTCACGCTCGTTCGCGGCATCAAGCAGGTGCTGCAGGTCTATATCGGTGCCGACATCCCCGAATACAACGAGGCGCTGGCCATGGCGATTCTGGCCATGCTGCCGCCGGGGCTCGTCATCGTCATCTTCCAGCGCATGTTCATCAAGGGACTGGTGGAAACCGAAAAATGAAGACACTCGACATCCGCAACGTGGTCAAGCGCTACCCCAACGGCACCCTGGCGGTGAAGGGGGTCAATGTCGCCGTCGAGGAGGGGGAGCTGGTGGTCTTCGTCGGCCCGTCGGGCTGCGGCAAGTCCACCCTCCTGCGGATGATTGCCGGACTCGAGGACGTGACGGAAGGCGAAATCGAGCTTGCCGGTCGCGTGGTCAACGATGTGGAGCCCGCCGAGCGCAACATCGCCATGGTGTTCCAGAACTACGCGCTCTATCCGCACATGACGGTGCGGGGCAATCTCTCCTACGGCCTGAAGAACCGCGGTCTGCCGAAGGGCGAGATCGAGCGCAAGGTTGCCGAAGCTGCGCGCATTCTCCAGATCGAGGAATATCTCGACCGCAAGCCGCGCCAGCTCTCGGGCGGGCAGCGCCAGCGCGTCGCCATGGGCCGTGCCATCGTGCGCGATCCGGCGATCTTCCTCTTTGACGAGCCGCTTTCCAATCTCGATGCCAAGCTGCGCAACCAGATGCGCCTCGAGCTCAAGCAGCTGCAGAGGCGGCTCCGCACGGCGGCGATCTACGTTACTCATGACCAGGTCGAGGCGATGACGCTGGCCGACCGTATCGTCGTGCTCAATGCCGGCGAGGTCGAGCAGATCGGGACCCCCGAGGAAGTCTATGAAACCCCGGCTTCGACCTT
>WFPA01000102.1 GCA_015487815.1 Albidovulum sp. | reverse complement strand
GCCGGAGCCATTCGCCTTCCATTACAGCCCGGCGCGCGCGCTGTCCACAAGGGGCGACGATGGCCGGCCGGCACGGCTGGCCCCGCGGCTGATGGCGCTCCCGCCTTGCCGGCGCGCGGATGATGGATCGGATCGGGCGAGGAACTGGTGGAGCCGAGGGGAATCGAACCCCTGACCTCAGCAATGCGAATGCTGCGCTCTCCCATCTGAGCTACGGCCCCGTCGCGGCTCCATCTGTCGTTTGCGGCGCGGCTTGTCAAGGGGGAGGGGCGCATTTGACGGCACGAAACGGGAAAGGCCTCCGCCGCGGCGGAGGCCATGATGCTTGCGGATGCGCCCTCGGACGCGCCGCCCTCAGGCCCCTTTCCCGAGGGTGCGCGGGCCGCCCTCCTGCCCGCAGGTTCAGCGCCTGCCGGCATTGTTGCGCACGAACTGGACGATCCCCGCCGCCGGCATCGCCCCGGCCTGGCGGGCGATCTCGCGCCCGTTGCGGAAGATCAGCATCGAGGGAATGCCACGGATGTTGAAGCGCATCGAGATGTCGGGATATTTCTCGGTGTTGAGCTTGGCGAGACGGGCCACGCCCTTGAGCTCGCGCGCCGCCTTCTCGAATTCGGGTGCCATCATCCGGCACGGACCGCACCAGGAGGCCCAGAAATCGACCACCAGCGGCAGCGAATCATTCCTGGCCGCCTTGTCGAGGATCTTCGGGTTGATCTCCATCACCCGCCCGTCCGCCAGCGGCGTCTTGCAATTCGAACATTTCGGCCCCGCCCCGAGCTTGTCGGCCGGAAACCCGTTGACCGTGCCGCATTTGAGGCAGGTCAGCTTCATCCTGTCGCTCATTCCGTCTCTCCTTGGTGCTGCGCCCCGCGGCCCCCGGCGGCCTGCCGTCTAGGCGCTGATATATTCGCCTTCACGCATATGGGAGCGGCCGCGGGCGGTTCAAGGGCGTCCGCGGCCGGCACGAAACAACAGGAAGAAACCGCCCCCGCGGCCTTCAGCCCGCCCCTTCGGCGTAATCCTCCATCGGCGGGCAGACACAGACGAGGTGACGATCGCCCCAGACCTGATCGATCCGCCCCACCGGCGGCCAGTACTTGTCGGGCCGGGGCGCGGCAGGGGGGAAGGCCGCCGCCTCGCGCGAATAGGGCCGGTCCCAGTCGGCTCTGAGCACGTCTTCGGCGGTGTGGGGGGCGTTGCGGAGCGGGTTGTTCTCGGGGGCCCACTCGCCTCGGGCAATATGGTCGGCCTCCTCGCGGATCGCCTTCATGGCCAGGACGAAACGGTCGAGTTCCTCCTTCGGCTCCGATTCGGTCGGCTCGATCATCAGCGTGCCGATCACCGGCCAGCTCATGGTCGGGGCGTGGAAGCCGTTGTCGATCAGCCGCTTGGCGATGTCGTCGACGGTGACACCGGCCAGATCCTTCAAGGGGCGGGTATCGAGGATGCACTCATGGGCCACGCGACCGCCGCGGCCCTTGTAGAGCACGTCATAGCCCGCCTCCTCGAGGGCGGCGGCAAGATAGTTGGCCGAAAGGATGGCAACCTTCGTCGCCTGGGTGAGCCCCTCGCCGCCCATCAGCCGCACATAGGCCCAGGAGATGGTGAGGATCGAGGCCGAGCCGAAGGGCGTGGCTGCCACAGCGCCCTCCTCGCCCGAACGCGGATCGGCCGGCAGGTGAGGCGCGAGATGGGCCTTGACGCCGATCGGGCCCATGCCCGGTCCGCCCCCGCCATGAGGAATGGCGAAGGTCTTGTGCAGGTTGAGATGGCTGACATCACCGCCGATCTCGCCGAACTTCACGAGGCCGACCATGGCGTTGAGATTGGCGCCGTCGATATAGACCTGCCCGCCGCATTCGTGGGTGATGTCGCAGATCTCGCGCACCGTCTCCTCGAAGACGCCATGGGTCGAGGGATAGGTGATCATGGCGGCGGCCAGCTCGTCCTTCAGCGTCTCGGCCTTCGTGCGGAAATCGGCGATGTCGATGTCGCCGCGCTCGGTGGTCTTCACCGGCACCACCTTCATGCCCGCCAGCACCGCCGAAGCCGGGTTGGTGCCATGGGCCGACATCGGAATGAGGCAGACATTGCGATGCCCCTCGCCCCGCGCCTCATGGTAGCGGCGAATGGTCATCAGGCCGGAATATTCCCCCTGCGCCCCCGAATTGGGCTGCATCGACATGGCGTCATAGCCGGTGATCTCGCACAGCACCCCGGCCAGATCGTCGATGAGCTCGCGATAGCCCGCCACCTGGTCCTCCGGCACGAAGGGGTGGATGTCGGCGAATTCGGGCCAGGAGAGCGGCAGCATCTCGACCGCGGCGTTGAGCTTCATCGTGCAGGAGCCGAGGGGGATCATCGCCCGGTCGAGGGCGAGGTCGCGATCGGCCAGCTTGCGCATGTAGCGCATCATGCCGGTCTCGGCCCGGTTCATGTGGAAGACCGGATGGGTGAGACAGGGCGAGGTGCGGATGAGCCCCTCGGGCAGGCGATGGGTCTCTCGCGCAATCCCGGGCACGCTGTCGATCCCGAAGGCGGCAAGCACGTCCTGCACGATCCGCTCGTCGGTGCGCTCGTCGAGGCTGATGCCGATGCGATCCTCTCCGACCCTGCGCAGGTTGATCCGCCGCTCGCGGGCGGCGGCAAGGATCTCCCGCTGGCGCTCCCCGACATGAACGGTGATCGTGTCGAAGAAATGTGCCGGCTCCACCGCCCAGCCGCCATCCTCGAGCCCCGCGGCAAGGGTGACGGCATGCCGGTGGATGCGCTCGGCGATCGCCCTGAGTCCCTCGGGCCCGTGATAAACGGCATAGAAGGAGGCCATCACCGCCAGGAGTGCCTGGGCGGTGCAGACATTGGAGGTGGCCTTCTCGCGGCGGATGTGCTGCTCGCGGGTCTGGAGGGCAAGGCGGAGCGCCGGCTTGCCGTGCACGTCGCGCGAGACGCCGACGATGCGCCCCGGCATCGCCCGCTTGTAGGCCTCGCGCGTCGCCATGTAGGCGGCATGCGGGCCGCCGAAGCCGAGCGGCACGCCGAAGCGCTGGGTCGAGCCGACGGCGATGTCCGCCCCCATCTCCCCCGGCGCCTTGAGAAGCATGAGTGCCAGCGGGTCGGCAATGGCGATGCCGACGGCCCTGTGCTCATGCAGGGCGGCGAAGGCGTCGGTCAGATCACGGATCCCGCCATGGGTGCCGGGATACTGAAAGACGGCCCCGAAGACCGCCGCCGGGTCGAGATCGCGCTCCGGGTCGCCGATCACGAGTTCGATGCCGAGCGGCCGCGCCCGCGTCTTCATCACGGCAATGTTCTGCGGGTGGCAGTTCTCGTCGATGAAGAAGGCCGGCGCCTTCGACTTCGCCACCCTGCGGGCCATGGTCATCGCCTCGGCGGCGGCGGACGCCTCGTCGAGGAGCGAGGCATTGGCGATCTCGAGGCCGGTCAGATCGGCCACCATCGTCTGGTAGTTGAGCAGCGCCTCGAGCCGCCCCTGGCTGATCTCGGGCTGATAGGGGGTGTAGGCGGTATACCAGGCCGGATTCTCGAGGATGTTGCGCAGGATCACCGGCGGGGTGATGGTGCCGTAGAAACCCTGGCCGATCAGCGAGGTGAAGACCTCGTTCTTCGCCGCGATCTCGCGGATGCGGGCCAGCACCTCATGCTCGGCCATGGGCGGGAAGTCGAGCGGCACCTTCGTGCGGATCGCGGGCGGGATGGTTTCGTCGATCAGCGCATCGAGGCTTCCGGCGCCGACGCGTGCGAGCATCTCGTCCATTTCGGCCGGAGACGGGCCGATATGGCGGCGGTTGGCGAAATCGTAAGGGTCGTAATCGCTCGGAGTCCAGGACATCGGGCAGGCTCTCCATCGAAAGACGAGGGCGAAAGACGAGGGGGCCGGGCCGGGGCCGCGGCCGGCGGACTGGGCGGCAGGCCCGGAACCGGGCCGGGCAGGCAACGAGGCCCTTCGCCCGGCCGGGCCGTGCCCCGCGTCGCCGCCTCAGCCGCCGGCGATGTGGGCCTTGTATTCGGCCTCGTCCATGTACTGGTCGAGATCGGCCGGATCGTTGGGCTTCATCCTGAAGAACCAGCCCTGGCCGAGAGGATCCTTGCTCACCAGTTCGGGTTCGTCCTCGAGCAGGGGGTTGACCTCGGTAATCACCCCGTCCATCGGCGCGAGAATGTCGGCCGCGGCCTTGACGCTCTCGATCACCACCACCTCGTCACCCTTTGTGACGGGTGTGTCTTCCTCGGGCAGCTCGACGAAGACCACGTCGCCGAGCTGTTCGGCGGCGTGCTCGGTAATGCCGACGGTCACGACCTCGCCATTGTATTCGAGCCATTCATGCTCGGGAGTGTATTTCACGATCAGCATCTCTCGTTCCTTTCTCCTGGGCCTCTCTTTCCGGCCTTTCACCGGAGCTGTCGCGCTCAAGCCGCGCAGGGATGGGCAGCACCCCGCGAAAGGCTATCTCCTGTAGCGATGGGGGACGAAGGGCAGATCGGCCACCACGACCGGCCGCCACCTGCCCCGCACCTCGCCCTCGAGCCGCGTGCCGGTCTCGGCAAGCGACGTCGGCACATAGCCCATGGCCACGGGGCGTTCGACGGTCGGACCAAAACCGCCCGAGGTGACGGAGCCGACCGGCGACCCGGCTGTGCCCTCGGGCCGCAGCGGCGTGCCCTGACGCATCGGCGCCCGCCCCTCGGGCAGAAGGCCGACCCGCCGCCGCGGCGCCCCTGTCTCGAGCTGATCGAGAATCACCTCGGCCCCCGGAAATCCGCCCGCCCGGGCGCCGCCGCGCCGCCGCGGCTTCTGGATCGCCCATTCGAGCGCCGCCACGACGGGAGTGGTCGTCTCGTCGATGTCGTTGCCGTAAAGACAGAGCCCTGCCTCGAGACGCAGGCTGTCGCGGGCACCGAGCCCGATCGGCGCCACCTCCTCCATCTCGAGAAGCGCCCGGGCCACGGCCTCGGCCCTGTCCGCCGGCAGGGAGATCTCGAAACCGTCCTCGCCGGTATAGCCCGAGCGCGAGACGAGGGCCGGCACGCCGCCGACCACATCGAGGGTGAGCGCCCGCACGTCCATGAAGCGCATCTCCCGCACCCCGGGCGCAATTCGCGCCAGTGCGGCCTCGGCCTTCGGCCCCTGAAGGGCCAGAAGCGCCCGCCCCGCAAGCGGCTCGATCTCCACCTTCCCGCCGATCATCCGCCGAAGATGGGCAAGATCGACTTCGGCGCGCGCGGCATTGACGACCAGAAAGGCATGATCGCCACGGTTGGCGAACATCAGATCGTCGATGATGCCGCCCCGTTCGTTGGTCAGGAAACCGTAACGCTGGCGCCCTTCCTTCAGCCCCAGCACCGACTGGGGCAGCACCGTCTCGAGCGCGGCGGCAACATCTTCCCAGCCGCCGCCGCCCTGCGGGCGAATCGCCACCTGGCCCATGTGGGAGACATCGAAGAGCCCGGCCGCCTCGCGGGTGTGGCGGTGCTCGGCCATGACGCCCGCGGGATACTGCACCGGCATTTCCCATCCGGCGAAGGGCACCATGCGGGCACCCAGCCCGACATGCAGCTCATGAAGCGGTGTTTTCTTGAGTTCGGCCATCCCTGTCCTCCCTGTCGAGGTCGGTGCGGCCGGTGGGATGACACCGTCGGCACCACATGAGGCGCCCGCAGGCGCCACAGCGATGCCCCCTCTGTCCTTTTGCCTGAGATCGTTATCCCTTCGGCGGACCCGTCGGGCGGGCCTCTCTCCAGAGTTATGTGGACAGGCCGGTCCTTCAGCCTGAGAGTTTCCGGGGCGGTTGCTCCTTCGGCACCGGCGAAGCCGGTTCTCCCTGACCTGTCGCGCGAATGTTACCGACCCGACCCGGACCCTGCAAGACGAAATCGGCAATCAGGGCATATCTTCCAGCGATGTCCACGAAGCGGAAGGAAGACCCCACCCTCCCGGCTGCGGGGGGCTGTCCGCGACCCGTGCCGGCAGGGGAAACAGGGCCTTCACCCTTCATCGCACGGGCACTCGCCACGCTCGAGCGTTCCTTGCCGCTTCTGCCGGCCCCGCACCGCTCGGGGCCCTTTCGCGCACGGCCGATCGGGACGCGCGCCCGGTTGCGACCGGCCGTGGGCGCCTGCAAGAAGGCGGCTCCGCGGGCTTCAGGCATCCGCCGGCCGGGGAGCGGAAAGGTCCTGCCGCTCTTTCGGAAGCAGCAGGCCTTGCGCCGCGGGCGCAAGGGGCAAGGCAGTCATGCCGCCCCTTGTCGCGGAAAGTGCCCTGCGCCATTCTCCCCCCATGACCGTCGCGCCTCTGCCGTCCTTCCCCGACCGCGCCCGTCCGGCGCCCGAACCCGGCTCCGCGCCGGCCCGCGATTCCTTCTTCGGCTATGGTTCGCTGGTCAATCTTGCGACCCACGGACACAGGCCGGCCCTGCCTGCGCGGCTTTCGGGCTGGCGGCGCCTCTGGCAGGGAACCCGCCTCAGGAGAGCGGCCTTCCTCTCGGTCGCGCCCGCACCGGGAAGCACGATCGACGGGGTGCTGGCCGTGCCCGCGGATGGCTGGGAAGCGCTCGATCGGCGCGAGCGGGCCTATCTGTGGCAACCGGCGGCCATCGCCCCTCTCGGCACCGTTTCGCCCGCCGCCGGAGCGCCGGTGCTCTACCGCATCGACCCCGACCTGGCCGAGAGCGGGGAGCACCCGATCCTCCTGAGCTATCTCGATTGCGTGCTCGCGGGTTACCACGCCCTGTTCGGCGTCGCGGGGATCGATCACTTCATCGCCACCACCGACGGATGGAACCGCCCGCTGATCGACGACCGCGCCCGCCCGCTCTACAGCCGCGCCCAGACCCTGTCCCCGGCCCTCACCCGGCTGATCGACGTGCGTCTCGATGCTCTCGGCCTTCGCCGCATCCGCCCCTGAGCCCCATTCCCCGAACTCCATTCCGGCGAACGGCATGACACGCATCGCCCGCCGGCGGATGAAAGGAGCCCCGGCCGGCCGGACCGCCACGCGCCCCGAGAGGCGGCCGCCTCCCTCAGCCCTCCCCGCCGGAGGTCTTCTGCCCGTCCGCACCCTTCGTTCCCGCCGCCCCCGCAGGCAGGGCCTCGAGGGCCTTCACCCGCTGCATCAGCGGCATCAGCACCGCCATGTCGGGGCCATGGTCGCGGCCGGTGAGCGCCTTTCTCAGCGGCATGAAGAGCGCCCTGCCCTTGCGGCCGGTCCTTTCCTTCACCGCTGCCGTCCACTTCTTCCAGCTTTCGGCGCCATAGGGCGGCGGCGGCAGAAGCGCGAGCGCCTCGGCGACGAAATCGCGATCTTCCTCGGCGACGAGCGGCTCGGCGCCTTCGCTCATCATCTCCCACCAGTCCTTCACGTCGTCGAAACGGGTGAGGTTCTCGCGCACAACCTGCCAGAAGGCCGGGGCGATGTCCTCGGGAATGCCGGCCTCCGCCAGCCGGTCGGCCACCGCCTCGTAAGGCAGCGAGGCGAGATGTCGGGCGGTGAGCGGGCCGAGATCGGCCGGGTTGAAGCGGGTCGGCGCCGCGCCGAAATCGGCCAGATCGAAGCCCTCTGCCAGCTCGTCGAGCGAAGCGAATAGCTCGATCGGCTTTGCCGAGCCGAGCCGGGCGAGGAGCGAAAGGAGCGCCATCGGCTCGATACCGGCCTCCCGCAGCTCGCGGATCGAGAGCGAACCGAGCCGCTTGGAGAGCGCCTCGCCCTCGGGGCCCGTCAGGAGCGAATGATGGGCAAAGCGCGGCGGCTCGCCGCCAAGGGCGCGGATGATCTGGATCTGCGTTGCGGTGTTGGTGACGTGATCGGCGCCGCGCACCACGTCGGTGATGCCCATCTCCATGTCATCGACCACCGAGGCGAGAGTGTAGAGCACCTGCCTGTCGCCGCGGATGAGCACCGGGTCCGACACCGACGCCGCGTCGATCGACACCGGACCGAGGATGCCGTCTTCCCACTCGACCCGTTCCCGATCGAGCAGGAAGCGCCAGTGGCCGCGCCGCCCCTCGGCCCGCAGCCTCTCCTTGTCCTCGTCAGTGAGCTTGAGCGCCGCGCGGTCATAGATCGGCGGACGGCCCATGTTCAGCAGCTTCTTGCGCTTGAGCTCGAGTTCGGAAGGCGTCTCGAAAGCCTCGTAGAGCCGCCCCATCGCGCGCAACCGGTCGGCCGCATCGGCATAGCGGTCGAGCCGCTTCGACTGGAATTCCTCCCGGTCCCAGCCGAGGCCGAGCCAGTCGAGATCGGCGCGGATGCTGTCCACATATTCCTGCTTCGAGCGTTCGGGGTCGGTATCGTCGAAGCGCAGGATGAAGCTGCCGCCCCCCTTGCGGGCCACCAGCCAGTTGAAGAGTGCGGTGCGCAGATTGCCGACATGCAGATGGCCGGTCGGCGAAGGGGCGAAACGGGTCACGGTCATGGAACTCTCCTCGGGACCGATGCTTGGTGGCCGGTGTGGCGGCCCGCATTTGCAGGCCGGGGCCGCTGCCGCGCGCCGCCCGGGCCGGGTGCGGCGCGGCTTTCATGCGGCGTCTCTCTTTCATATCGCACCGCCCTTGTCCATATTGGCACCGGCGTCAGGCGGCACGGCCGGGAAGAGCCGCCCCGCCCCACCGGAAAACGGGCACCAGGAGGAGAGCCGCCGCCATGCCCCATCCACCACCGCCTCCCTTCGACTGGTCCGCCCTCGCCGCACCGGATGCCGACGTGCTGCAGGAGATCGCCGAGCGGGCGCTGCATGCCCTGCCCGCGCCGATCCGCGCCCGCACGAAGGGGCTTGCCATCCTCGTCGAGGACTGGCCCGACGAGGAAGTGCTGGACGCGCTCGGCATTGCGGACCCCTTGGCGCTGACGGGGCTTTACGACGGCATTCCCCTTACCGAACGCTCTGTGGCCGACCAGCCGACCCGCCCCGATCTCGTCCGCCTCTACCGGCTGCCGATCCTCCACGAATGGGCCGAACGGGGCGATGTCACCCTCGGCGAGATCGTCACCCATGTTCTGGTGCACGAGATCGCCCACCATTTCGGCTTCTCGGACAGCGCCATCGCCGCCATCGACCGCTGGTGGGAGTAGGCGGCCGGCCGGCGGAAGACGAAGCCGCGATTGCTCTGTGCCTCGCCTGCACCCCGTCGCAGGGCTCACCCCCGCGGGGCGGTGATGATAAGGGTGGCGCCCATGAGGCAGAGGGCGGCGCCGGCAAGATCCCACGCATCGGGGCGCTGCCCCTCGACCAGCCAGCCCCAGCCGAGGGAGGCGGCGATGTAGATCCCGCCATAGGCGCCGGTGCGCTCCCGCCTGCCGGCCCCCGATCCTCCGCCCGGACCCG
>WFPA01000101.1 GCA_015487815.1 Albidovulum sp. | reverse complement strand
GGGAAGCTGCTCGAGGAGCTTGCGGCCGAGACGGCCTCACCCCCTGTCCAAACGGTAGGAGCCTGAGTCATGTCGCGTGCGCGTCCAAGGGATTTCGTGAAGCTTCTCAGGGCGATGGGTGTCGAACTCGCACCCCGTGAAGGGGCCGGGGAGAGCCTCGCCGACCGGCCGCGGCGCCTCCTGCGCCAACTCGAGCGCAAGGGCATCTCGGTCGAATATTCCCGCCCGCGGGCCGAGGTGCTCGCCGGCTATGGCTTCGCCCCCGCCACCGTGTTCGACATCGGCGTCGATCAGGGCACGCCCTTCCTCTACCAGGCCTTCCCCGACGCCCGCTTCGTCCTGATCGATCCCCTGGCCGAGAGCGCCGAGAAGGTCAGACGCTGGGAAGGGCGGATCGACTTCAGGTTCGAATGCTGCGCCCTCGGCGCCAGGCCGGGCACCGTCACGCTGCGCATCCCCTCGACCGAGGCGAAGGTGCGTCACAGCCGCGCCAGCGCCCTCGACTTCGCGCCGCGCAACGCCGAACAGTTCAGCGCCTGGGAGAGCCGCGAGGTGCCGGTGAAGACCCTCGACCAGATCGCCCGGAACCGCAAGGCGCCCTTCGGCATCAAGATCGACACCGAGGGCTACGAACTCGAGGTGCTCCGCGGCGCCCGCAAGGCGCTCGAAAAGACCGAGTTCGTCATTGCCGAAGCCTCGGTCAAGCGCCGCTACAAGGGCGGCTACCGATTCTCGGAACTCGTCGCCGAGCTCGGGCGGAGCGGCTTCGAAATCTACGACTTCCTCAAGCCGATCAGGCCCGACGCCGCCGATTGCGACGTGCTCTTCGCCCGCTGGGACAGCGAGCGGTTCGACTTCTGACCCCCCGCCCCGGGCGCGGCCCCGGATGTGACGGGATATGGTCGGCGAACGGCTCGACTTCTGATCCCGGACCGCCGGCCGAAGGTGGTGGTGCGCCCCGCGAAGCCGGAGCCGCTCAGGCCGCCTCGGGCAGCGCCAGCGGCGCGCGGGTGAGGAGGAAGTCGCTCCAGCGGCGATCGGTGGCGCCGAGATAGTCGATGATCTCGGCCGTTCCCACCTCCGCCACCATCCCGCCCCGCGGCTTCTGATAGGCATGGGGGAAGGCCCCGATGATCGCCGCCAGCCGGTCGCGGTCCCAGTCGGGCTTCTCGACCCGCCAACCCTCGAAGAAGACCAGATCGACCCGCGACCAGAAATCGTCGCTCATCTGCGTCATCAGCAGCTCGTCGAGCCCCTGTGTGTCGGATTTCCAGATCAGCCGCCGGGACTTCTGCTCCGGGCGCAGCAGTTCGTCGAACAGCACATCATCAAGCCGGCGGATCGGCACTTCGACCACCGAATGAGGCCGCCCGGCCACCGCCGCCGGGTTGAAGGAGCAGTTCCCGGCATTGCCGTGATCGATGTGGAAGGTCAGCGTTCCTTCCTCGGCATGGAGTCCGAATGCGTGGATGTCGGCCGCGGGCAGCGGCGCGAGATTGCGCCTGAGGTGGCGCAGATTGTCGGGCGCGGGCTCGAAGCAGCTGGCCGAGCGCACGAGCGGGAACCGCGCCATCGCCTGGCGCGTGAACAGCCCGATATTCGCGCCGATGTCGATCAGGTGGTATTCCCGGCCGGCCGGCAACGTGGTCATGGCGGCGGCCTGGTCCGCCAGCTGCCATTCGAAATGCCGCACCACATGGGGAAAGATCGACCGGTCGACCCCGAGGGAGAATTCGCCGCCCCCTTCCCCCGCACAGCGCAACGGACTCCACTCGGGAAGCTTCAGGACGATCTCACTCGCCAGCTCCTGCAACTGGCGGATCTGCCATTTGCGCATCTGCCTGCCTCTTGCCTGCCCCTTCGCGGCGCCTCTTTTCGGCGCATCGCTCCGGGGGCCACTCTAGCAGCGCAGCCCGGCTCGGCCCAAGCGAAAACCGCCCGGAGCCGAGGCCCCGGGCGGTCACCGCACATGCATCTGCGTTAGTAGACCCTCTTTTGCGGCGCGATCACCTTCGGGTCGATGCCGCCCTTCTCAGGCGGGGTCAGCGGCTCGGTATGAACCGGACGGTAGTCGAGTGTGACCCTGCCCGACTCATCCACCCAGCCGACCGTGTGCTTGCGCCAGTTGACGTCATCGCGTTCGGGGTAGTCCTCGCGGGCATGGGCACCACGGCTCTCCTTGCGCGCCTCGGCCGAATGGACGGTGACGATGGCGTTGGCCATGAGATTGGTGAGTTCGAGCGTCTCCATCAGATCGGAGTTCCACACCAGCGACCGGTCCGAGACCCTGAGATCGTCGAGCCCGCCCCACAGATCCGAGATCTTGCGGCAGCCTTCCTGCAGGGTCTCCTCGTCGCGGAAGACCGCGGCGTGGTTCTGCATGGTCTTCTGCATCTCGAGCCGAAGCGCGGCCGTGGGTGTTCCGCCATCGGCATGGCGCAGCTTGTCGAAGCGGGCCAGCGCCTTGTCGATCTCGCTCTGCGGGGCTTCGGGAACAGCCCCCTTCTCGACCACCTCGCCCGCACGCAGGGCCGCGGCCCGGCCGAGCACCACGAGGTCGGTCAGCGAGTTCGAGCCGAGGCGGTTGGCCCCGTGCAGCGAGGCGCAGGCCGCCTCGCCCACAGCCATCAGCCCGGGGACGACGCGGTCGGGGTCGTCCTTGGTGGGGTTGATGACCTCTCCGTGATAGTTGGTCGGGATGCCGCCCATGTTGTAATGGGCCGTCGGGATGACCGGGATCGGCTCCTTGGTGACATCGACGCCGGCGAAGATCCGCGCACTCTCGGCGATGCCCGGCAGCCGCTCATGGATCACCTCGGGCGGCAGATGACTCAGATTGAGATGGATGTGGTCCTTGTTGGGACCGACGCCGCGGCCTTCGCGGATCTCGATCGTCATGCAGCGCGAGACCACGTCGCGCGAGGCGAGGTCCTTGTAGGTCGGGGCGTAGCGCTCCATGAAGCGCTCGCCCTCGGAATTGGTGAGGTAGCCGCCCTCGCCGCGCACCCCTTCGGTGATGAGGACGCCGGCACCATAGATCCCCGTCGGGTGGAACTGCACGAATTCGAGATCCTGCAGCGGCAGCCCGGCCCGAGCGACCATGCCGCCCCCGTCGCCGGTGCAGGTATGGGCCGAAGTGGCCGAGAAATAGACCCGGCCGTATCCCCCCGTGGCCAGCACGGTCATCTTGGCATGGAAGGCATGCATGGTGCCGTCATCGAGCTTCCAGGCGAGGATGCCGCGGCAGGCACCGTCCTCGTCCATCAGAAGATCGATGGCGAAATATTCGATGAAGAATTCGGCCTTCTGCTTCAGCGCCTGACCGTAGAGCGTGTGCAGCATGGCGTGGCCGGTGCGGTCGGCCGCGGCGCAGGTGCGGGCGACGGGCGGCCCCTTGCCGAATTCGGAGGTCATGCCGCCGAAGGGCCGCTGGTAGATCTTGCCGTCCTCGGTGCGCGAGAAGGGCACACCGTAATGCTCGAGTTCGACAATGGCCTCGGGCGCGTGGCGGGTGACGTATTCGATCGTGTCGATGTCCCCGAGCCAGTCGGAGCCCTTGACAGTATCGTACATGTGCCACTGCCAGTTGTCGGGCCCCATGTTCCCGAGGGCCGCGGCGGCACCGCCCTGTGCGGCGACGGTATGGGAGCGGGTCGGGAAGACCTTGGTGACGCAGGCGGTCTTGAGCCCCTGCTCGGCCATGCCGAGCGTGGCCCTCAGACCGGCGCCGCCGGCGCCGACCACGACAACGTCGTGATGGTGATGATGGATCTGATAGTCCGACATGGAACCTCCAGTCGATGGAGCGCAGCGAACGGGGCCGCGGGCCCCCTTCCGCAAGGCGTGCTTCAGACGATGAGTATGGCGTAGAAGATCAGCCCGATGCTTCCGAGGGTGTTGAGGATCAGCAGAGTGGTCCGCAGGACGGGCTCATGCACATAGTCCTCGATCACCACCTGCAGGCCGAGCTTGAAATGCCAGATCACCACCGGCAGGGTGACGAAGGCGACGAAGGCACCGAAGGCGCTGTGGCGGAAGGTGGCGAGCGCCGCCTCCGGGCCGGCGCCGAGCGCACGGGCGAAGAGGAAGATGAAGATCGGCCCGAGCACGGCGAGTGCCAGCGCCGTCAGCCGCTGCTGCCACCAATGGAATGTGCCCGAACGGGCCGAGCCGAGACCGTGAACCTTCTTGCGATCGGTGATGAAACGGGTCATGGCGCTTTCCTCAGGCGACTAGGGCGGTGACGAGGGTGAGCAGCAGCGACAGGACGATCACCGCCCAGGCACTGCGTTCGGCGGCCCGGTTCTCGATGCCGCGCCCCGTGTCCCAGACAAGATGGCGCAGCCCGTTGAGGAAGTGGAACCAGAAGGCCCACACCGCCGCGAGCAGCACGAGCCCGCCGATGGTGGAGCTCAGGATCCCGTCCACCAGCGCGAAATAGCGCGGCGAGATCGCCAGGGCGGTGAACCACCACAGCACCAGCAGGAGACCGCCGCCCAGAGCGACGCCGGTCAGCCGGTGGGTGATGGACAGTTTCGCCGTGAGAGGCAGACGATATATCTGCAGATGGGGAGAAAGCGGCCGCCGGGGCCCGCGTTCTTCGCTGGTGGTCATCGCACACCTCGCTTCCTGCGTCCTCCGGCAGGGGCGTGCCGGAGGGCTCCGTCTCGTTGTGGGCCGACAACGGCGACGCCGAAGGAAACCGGACGCCGCCGAAGGGGCATGCCGCCCCGCCCATCGGCGCGCGGCACGCATGGGCGGGGCTGCCTTTCGGGTCGGCATGCGGCCGCTCGGGCCGGCGGCCGGCATGCACATCATCCATTGCAGGAGAGACGGTTCGTTTCCAGTCTTTTTTGCCGCGCTCATGGGAGAAAACCGCCTGACCGGAAGATTGTGATCACACACTCGGGGATAGTGATCACAAATCCTGCCACCCCCTTTGCCATCCCCCATGACCGCCCATCCCGAGTCGGTGCGCGGCAACATCCGGGTCGGGATGCAGATGACAGTGAAAAGCCACCGTGAAATCAGCAGGATGCCCATGGGGCGGGGATGCAGGGCAGGAAGCGCTCCTGAATCCGGAACCCCTTCTCCGCTGACGCGGGGTTTTGTGATCACAATATCGGGCGAAAGTGCCGTCTGCGGTCACAAAGGCATCGCCGCCCAGAAGTCGAAATCGAGCAGCACTTCGGGGCGATACCTTCCGGCTTCGTCCTTGAGCGGGAAATCGGCGGCCGGGCCCTTCACCGCCACCAGCCGCAGCCGGATCGCCCCCATGCCCGGCGCGTCGAGCGGCGCCTTGTCGAGCACTTCCGACCAGGCGTGGATCGTGTCGCCGGCGAAGCACGGATTGGCATGTGTGCCGCCGTTGATCGCAAGGATCGGCTGGGCGTTGGCAAGACCGTTGAAGCTGAGCGCACGGGCCAGCGAGATCACATGACCGCCATAGATCAGGCGGCGCCCGTCAGGGCGGCTGGCGGTGTCGAAATGGACCCTGGCCGTGTTCTGCCACAGCCGCGTGGCCAGCATGTGCTCGGCCTCCTCGACCGTCACGCCGTCCACATGGTCGATCCGCTCGCCGACGGCATAATCGCCCCAGCGATGGGGCTCGCCCGCAAGCGCGAAATCGTAATCGGCATAGTCGAGCCCTGCCGGCACGACGAGGCTTTCGGGCGGCACGACGGCGGCAAGCTCGGGCACGACCGGCTCCGGCGCGGGAGCATTCGGATCATTTTTCCTGACCAGCACCCAGCGCACATAATCGAGCACGAGGGCATCGTGCTGATTGAAACCGCGCGTTCGCACCCAGACGATCCCGGCCTTGCCGCTCGAGGCCTGCCGCAGGCCGATGACCTCGCTTTCGGCCCTGAGCGTATCGCCCGGAAACACCGGTGCGCGGAAACGGCCCTCGGCATAGCCGAGATTGGCCACGGCATTGAGCGATATGTCCGGCACGCTCTTGCCGAAGACGGTGTGAAAGACGATCAGCTCGTGAAGGGGCGCGGCCGGCAGGCCGTGGGCACGGGCGAATTCGTCGGACGAGAACAGCGCATGCCGCTCGGGATAGAGCGCATGATAGAGCGCGCGCTCGCCGCCCGAGAGGGTGCGCGGCACCGCATGACGGATGGTCTCGCCGACGCGATAATCCTCGAAGAAGCGGCCCGGACTGGTCTTGACCATCCCTTTCTCCCTGTCCTCCTGCGTTCCCTCGATGCTCGATCCGAGGCAGATGCTTGCACAAATGAATCAAATATCAGCCCGGAAATGGGCTCGGACCGATAATTCCATGCACATATCCGACAATCCCATAAAGAACGACGCCTGCGAGGATGCCGACGAGATCACGCTTCGTCCCACCCTTGGCCGCGATACCCTCCCCCGCCAGCGACAGCCGCTCGACGAGCGCCCAGAGGCCGACGCCGCCGAACAGGATGAGGGCGGCCAGATCGCCCCGCACGAGAAGATGCGCCAGCGACCACAGGAGCGCGGCCGTCAGCAGCGGGTGGCGGATGCGGGCGGCAAACGCCCCCTTCGAATGGGCGAGGCCGACGGCGATCATCGCCAGCAGCATCAGGAGATTGTTGGCATGGCGCCCCCAGGCGGGCGGCTCCCACAGCTGCGCGAAGGGCGAAGCGCGATAGCCGGCCACCATCAGCACCAGCCCCGCGAGGATCACGATGGCCGAGCCCCCCTTCGCGGCCAGCCCCATCGAACGATGAAGGCCGGGAAGCAGCCGCTTCCACTGATGGCCACCCCACCAAAGCACGAGCCCCGCAACCAGCTTGATCATGTCTTCCGTCCTTTCGTTGCACCTGCCGGCTTCACGTTCACCGGTCCTGACCTCATTGCCGTCCGCACTATTACCCGTCCGCACTCTCGGCGGCCATGGCGGCGATCGCCTCGGCACGCGCCAGGAGCCGCCGTGCACTCTCGACATGCAGGTTCTCGATGATCCGTCCGTCGAGCACGGCCACCCCCTGCCCGGCCTTCTCGGCCTCCTCGAAGGCGGCGATGATGCGCCGCGCTTCGGCGATCTCCTCCTCGGAAGGGCCGAAGACCTCGTTGGCGATCGGGATCTGCACCGGGTGGATCAGCGTCTTGCCGTCGAAGCCACGGTCGCGCCCGTCCTCGCATTCGCGGCGCAGCCCCTCGGTGTCGCGGAAGGCGTTGTAGACGCCATCGACACAGACCAGCCCCCCCGCCCGGGCGGCAAGCAGCACCAGGGCAAGCGCCGTCGAGAGCGGCAGCCGGTCGGGGCGGAAGCGGCCGCCGATCTCCTTCAGCAGATCGTTCGTTCCCATGACGAATCCCGCCAGGCGTGGCGAGGCGGCAGCGATCTCCCGCGCCCGAAGGATGCCCGCCGGCGTCTCCATCATCGCCCAGAGCGCCAGATCGGCCGGCGCCCCGGCCCGCTCGAGGAGGGCCTCTGCGGCGTGCACGTCCTCGGGTGCATCGACCTTGGGCAAGAGCACCGCATCGGCCTTCATGGCGGCCGCCGCCGCAAGATCCGCCGCGCCCCAGGGCGTCTCCGGACCGTTGACGCGGACGATCAGCGTGCGCCGCCCGTATCCCCCTTCGGCAAGCGCCGCGGCCACCGCCGCGCGGGCGTTCTCCTTCTCGGTCGGAGCGACGGCATCCTCGAGATCGAAGATGATGGCATCGGCCGCAAGGCCGCGTGCCTTCTCGAGCGCCCGCTGCTTCGAGCCCGGAATGTAGAGGACGCTGCGAAAGGGGCGTCCCCGATGAAGATCGTCAGCGACCATGCCGTCCTCCCTCGCTGCCATGCCGACCCGGCGCCGGTCTGCCGGGTAATGAGCACGGGCCGCATCATTTTGCAAGTGCAGCATCGCTCCTCGCGCAAGAAAATTGCGCGGGCACACCGTCCGACTGCCAGCCAACTCCTGCCGCACAACTCCGCCGCACGGACCCGCCGGACAGCCCGGATGCGACAAGCTGCCGCCCTTCGCCTTGCACCGGCGGCCCCGAGGCGCTAGGCAGATGCCGCATCGCAGCAGCTTCGGAGAGTGAACATGGCACGGAAAAAGATCGCGCTCATCGGCGCAGGTCAGATCGGCGGGACGCTGGCCCATCTCGCCGCCATCAAGGAGCTTGGGGACGTCGTCCTCTTCGACATCGCCGAGGGCATCCCCCAGGGCAAGGCGCTCGACATCGCCGAGGCCGGGCCGGTCGCCGGCTTCGACGTCGCGCTCAAGGGCACCCAGGACTATGCCGACATCGCCGGCGCCGATGTCTGCATCGTCACCGCCGGCGTGCCGCGCAAGCCGGGCATGAGCCGCGACGACCTGCTCGGCATCAACCTCAAGGTGATGAAGGCGGTCGGCGAGGGCATCAAGGCCCATGCCCCCGACGCCTTCGTCATCTGCATCACCAACCCGCTCGACGCGATGGTGTGGGCGCTGCGCGAATATGCGGGGCTGCCGCACAACAAGATCTGCGGCATGGCCGGGGTGCTCGATTCGGCCCGTTTCCGCCACTTCATCGCCGAGGCGCTCGGCGTCTCCCAGCGCGACGTGACCGGCTTCGTACTCGGCGGTCACGGCGACACGATGGTGCCGCTGGTGCGCTACTCCACCGTCGCCGGCATCCCGCTGCCCGATCTGGTGAAGATGGGCTGGATCACCCAGGAAAAGCTTGACGAGATCGTGCAGCGCACCCGCGACGGCGGCGCCGAGATCGTCGGTCTTCTGAAGACCGGTTCGGCCTTCTATGCTCCGGCGACCTCCGCCATCGCCATGGCCGAGGCCTATCTCAAGGACCACAAGCGGGTTCTGCCCTGCGCCGCCTGGGTGGACGGCGCCTACGGGCTCGACGGGCTGTTCGTCGGCGTGCCGGTGGTGATTGGCGCGGGCGGCGTCGAACGCATCGTCGAGATCGCGCTCGACGAGAAGGAACAGGCGATGTTCCAGAAATCGGTCGATGCGGTGAAGGGGCTGATCGCCGCCTGCCGCAAGATCGATCCGAACCTCGGCTGAGCCGGCCGAACGCACCGGACAGCGACCGGGAGAGGAGAGGCGGCGCGCTGCAGGGCGGGCCGCCTCCTGCTGTCTTCAGCTGCGCATTTCCCGGTGCGAAGGCGGGGTCGCCGGTCTCCGTGGCGAAGCGGAGCGCGGCGGAATCACCGGTCGCCGACCGCAGGCATCCACCCCGACCGGCGGTCAAAATGCCTGACATCACTTTTGTGATCACAGCCTGAAAATGTGTGATCACAAACGCGAGACAATTCGACCTTCCCCGCCCTTTTCACGCATCCGTGCCTTCCCCTGGCCCGATACCTGGCCCATAGTCCGCGCGACTGCGTAAAGTTGTCGCAGGCCGGGCCGCGGGTCCGGCGGCCGGATCGATCGCAACGACCAGTGAGGACGGACAGCCACCATGAACATTCATGAATACCAGGCCAAGGAACTCTTGCGCGCCTACGGGGCGCCGGTGGGTGAGGGCCGTGTGATCACGAACCCCGAGGATGCCGCCCGACAGGCCGCCGAACTCGACGCGCCGCTGATCGTCGTCAAGGCCCAGATCCATGCCGGCGGGCGCGGCAAGGGCCGTTTCAAGGAGCCCGAGGCCGGGGAGAAGGGCGGCGTCCGTCTCGCCCGCTCTCCCGAGGAAGCCGCCGAGGAAGCGCGCCGGATGCTCGGCCACACCCTTGTCACCCATCAGACCGGCCCCGAGGGCAAAGTGGTGAACCGGGTCTATCTCGAGGCCGGGGCCGACATCGCCCGCGAGCTCTATCTGGCCGTCCTCATCGACCGCAAGTCGGGCCGCATCTCCTTCGTCGCCTCGACCGAGGGCGGCATGGACATCGAGGAGGTCGCCGCGAAGACCCCCGGGAAGATCCTGACGATCACCGTCGATCCGGCCACCGGCTACATGCCGTTTCACGGCCGGCGCATCGCCTTCGCTCTCGGTCTCGAGGGCCAGCAGGTCAAAGAGATGGTGAAACTCGCCGGCGCACTCTACCGGCTCTTCACCGAAAAGGATGCCGAGCTGATCGAGATCAACCCGCTGATCGTCACCCCTGCGGGCGAGCTGCGCTGCCTCGACGCCAAGATGGGCTTCGACGACAATGCCCTCTTCCGCCATCCCGACATCGCCGCGCTGCGTGACGAGACCGAGGAGGACCCGAAGGAGCGCGAGGCGGCGAAATACGACCTCAACTACATCGCCCTCGACGGCAATATCGGCTGCATGGTCAACGGTGCCGGCCTCGCCATGGCGACGATGGACATCATCAAGCTCTATGGCGGCGAGCCGGCGAACTTTCTCGACGTCGGCGGCGGCGCCACCAAGGAGAAGGTGGCGGCGGCCTTCAAGATCATCACCTCCGACCCGAAGGTGGAGGGCATTCTCGTCAACATCTTCGGCGGCATCATGCGCTGCGACATCATCGCCGAGGGCGTGGTCGCGGCGGTGCGCGAAGTGGGGCTCGAGGTGCCGCTGGTTGTGCGGCTTGAAGGCACCAATGTCGAGAAGGGCAAGGAAATCCTGCGCGAATCGGGCCTCGACGTGATCCCGGCCGACGATCTCGACGACGCCGCCCAGAAGATCGTCGCCGCGGTCAGGGAGCGTCAGGCGGCCTGAGGCCCGGGAGTCGGGCGGGAAAGGCAGGAAGGGCACGGGCATGTGGTGCACGGCAAAAGGACGGGGGTGGACCCGGCACGGCCCCGAGCGGGAGAGGGGCAGGGCCACCGGCCCCTTGCGGAGGCCCGCCTCCGCCGCCCCGGCGCCCGGCCCCGCCCCGGCCGCGGCCGGCAGCTGCACATTTCCCCCGCCCTTCGGGGCCGCTCTTCCGGTCGCTGCGCAACCGATCTCCTGCCCCTCCGGCTTCCCCACCTTCCGGCTCCTCTCCCTCCGGCATCCAAAGGGAGGCATGCTCTTCATTCGCTCAACGGCTTGCAACATTCACCATTCACCTCATCCGTCATTTCATCGAACTGCATTGATAGGGAGGATGACATGAAGGGGAGAATGCATTTCGCTCTTTCCCTTGCCGCCACGCTGGTCCTTGCGCTCGGTACCGGCCTTGCGACACCCCGCCCCGCCACTGCGGCGCCGGCAGGGCTCAAGGCAATCGGCCGCCAGGCGCTGGTGGTCTGCGCCCGCAACGTGCCCAGCCTGCGACCGGTCAAGCGCTGGCTCGAGGGGCGCGGTCTGCGGCCTTCCGGGCAGGAGGAGGGCTATCTGCTCTACGCCCGTGACGACAAGTCGATCGTGGTCGGCCTCAAGTCGAGCGGCTGCATCGTCGGCATCCGCAATCTCGGCCGGCGCGAGGCAGCTGCCATGGCACGGTCGGTGGCCGGCGCGCTCGGCCTCAGGCAACGGGCCCGCAATGCCGGCCATACCATCGCCCACTGGCGCGGCCGCTACCGGCGCCGCTCGGCCCATGTGAAGGCCTATTCCGACAGCGGCGTGGATTATCTCGGCCGCTCCGCCGCCGTCGAGGTGATCGTGGTCCGCAACCCCTTCGGAGACTACTGAACGATGCAGAGGGCGCCGCAACAGCAACAAGCCGCCGGTCATTCCGGCCCGGTCCGGGGGACTTCGCGGCGCCCCTGCCCCGCCTGCGAGGCCGACCGGGCGGTTCCACTGCCCCGATTCGATCGCGAAGGGTGGCGCATCGTCCGCTGTGGCGGGTGCGGTTTCGTCTATCTCGTCAATCCGCCGGGCTATGAGGCCCTCGAGGAAGATTTCGCCTGGGAAAAGACCTTCCGCTCCGAACACGAATACCGTCTCGAGGCGATGCCTCTTCTCTACCGGGCCGACCTTGCCACGCGCTGGCGCCACAGGATCGGGCGGCGGCCGGATGCGGAGAACTACCGGATGTGGTTCGGCGAAGGCCGGCTGCTCAATGTCGGCTGCGGCGCGGCCACGGCCGAAGTGCCGGGTTTCGTCCAGTACGGCATCGAGATCTCGCGCGAGCTTGCCGCCGAGGCCGATGCCAACCTGCGGCGCCAGGGCGGGCATTGCATCCACGCGCCGGCACTCGAGGGCATCCGCACCTTCGAGGACGGTTTCTTCGACGGCGTCGTGCTGCGCTCCTTCCTCGAGCACGAGATGCATCCGCTGCCGCTCCTTCGCGAGGTGCGCCGCGTGCTCAAACCCACCGGCGCCGCCTATGTCCGCGTGCCCAACTTCGCCGCTCTCGGGCGCCGCATTCTCGGCCGCAAATGGCCCGGCTTCCGCTACCCGGACCATGTCAACTACTTCACCCGCCGCTCCCTCGAGGACATGGCGCAGAAGGCCGGGCTCGAGCTGCGGCTTCTCAACCCGCTCCGGCTGCCCTTCGACGACAACATCAATGCGCTGCTCTTTCCCCGCGCCGGGGAGACGGGCAGGGCTCGCCAACCGGTTTCATGACCCAGAGCCTCAACCACGAACAGGAACCCAGATGAGCATTCTCGTTGACAGGAACACCCGCGTCATCTGCCAGGGGATCACCGGCGCCCAGGGCACCTTTCACACCGAACAGGCCATCGCCTACGGCACGCAGATGGTCGGCGGGGTGACGCCGGGCAAGGGTGGCAGCACCCATCTCGGCCTGCCGGTCTTCGACACCGTGGCCGAGGCGAAGGCCGCCACCGAGGCCACCGCCACCGTCATCTATGTACCGCCGCCTTTCGCGGCCGACGCCATCCTCGAGGCGATCGACGCCGAAATGCCCCTCATCGTCACCATCACAGAGGGCATTCCGGTGCAGGACATGATGAAGGTCAAGCGGGCGCTCGAAGGCTCGTCCTCGCGGCTCATCGGCCCCAACTGCCCCGGCGTGATGACGCCCGACGAATGCAAGATCGGCATCATGCCCGGCAACATCTTCAAGCGCGGCTCGGTCGGCGTGGTCTCGCGCTCGGGCACGCTGACCTACGAGGCCGTCAAGCAGACCTCGGATGTCGGTCTCGGCCAGTCCACCGCCGTCGGCATCGGCGGCGACCCGATCAAGGGAACCGAGTTCATCGAGGTGCTCGACATGTTCCTCGACGACCCCGAGACGGAAGCGATCATCATGATCGGCGAGATCGGCGGCACCGCCGAGGAGGAGGCGGCCGAGTTCCTCAGGGCCGAGGCGAAGAAGGGCCGCGCGAAGCCCGTGGCTGGCTTCATCGCCGGGCGCACCGCCCCGCCGGGGCGGCGCATGGGCCATGCCGGCGCCATCGTCTCGGGCGGCAAGGGCGACGCCGAGTCGAAGATCCGGGCGATGCAGGATGCCGGCATCGTCATGGCCGAAAGCCCGGCCCGCATGGGCGAAGCGGTGCTCGAGGCCATGGGGCGCAAGGTGCCGGCCTGATCGCAGCACAGCAAGGCGGGGCGGCGGACGTCGCCCCGCTCCTCATCCCCAGGGAGCGGTGTCCACACCGACAGAGCCATGACCAAAGAGCCCTCGAACGATCTCTTCCACCAGTCCTCCTTCCTCCAGGGGGCGAATGCCGAATATGTCGAGCAGCTCTATGCCCGCTACGCCGAGGATCCTTCTTCGGTCGATGAAAGCTGGCGCGAATACTTCCGCCGCCTCGGCGACGCGCCGCTCGACGTGAAGCAGGAGGCCCGCGGCGCCGCCTGGGGCCGCAGCGACTGGCCGCCGATCCCGCAGGACGAGACCACCGCGGCGCTCACAGGCGAATGGCCCGAGGACACGCCGACGCCCGAGGCGCTCGAGGAAAAGGTGCGCGGCGAGGCCGAGCGGCGCGGCGTATCGGTCTCCGACCCGGAAGTGCGCCAGGCGGTGCTCGATTCGGTGCGGGCGCTGATGCTGATCCGCGCCTACCGCATCCGCGGCCATCTGGCCGCCGATCTCGACCCCCTGGGCATGCGCGATCCGGGCCCGCTGCCCGAGCTCGATCCGGCCACCTACGGCTTCACCGAAGCCGACATGGACCGGCCGATCTTCATCGACAACGTGCTCGGCCTCGAGATCGCCACGCTGCGCGAGATCCTCGCCATCCTCAAGCGCACCTATTGCGGCACCTTCGCCCTCCAGTTCATGCACATTTCCGACCCCGAGCAGTCGCAATGGCTCAAGGAGCGGATCGAAGGTTACGGCAAGGAGATCCACTTCACCCGCGAAGGCCGGCTCGCCATCCTGCGCAAGCTGATCGAGGCCGAAGGGTTCGAGAAATTCCTGCATGTCAAATACACCGGCACCAAGCGCTTCGGACTCGACGGCGCCGAGAGCCTCGTGCCGGCGATGGAGCAGGTCATCAAGCGCGGTGGCCATCTCGGCACGAAGGAGATCGTCATCGGCATGCCCCATCGCGGCCGGCTCAACGTGCTGGCAAACGTGATGGGCAAGCCCTTCCGCGCCATCTTCCACGAATTCCAGGGCGGCTCCTTCAAGCCTGATGACGTGGAGGGGTCGGGTGACGTGAAATACCATCTCGGCGCCTCCTCCGACCGCGAGTTCGACGGCAACCGGGTCCATCTCTCGCTCACCGCCAACCCGTCCCATCTCGAGGCGGTCGATCCGGTGGTGCTCGGCAAGTCCCGCGCCAAGCAGGACCAGCACGAGGACCGGGAACGCCG
>WFPA01000100.1 GCA_015487815.1 Albidovulum sp. | reverse complement strand
GAAGAAGGTCGGCCAGCTTTCGGGCGGGGAGCGCAACCGGGTGCATCTCGCCAAGCTCCTCAAGGAGGGCGGCAACGTGCTGCTGCTCGACGAGCCGACCAACGATCTCGACGTCGAGACGCTCAGGGCGCTCGAGGATGCGCTCGAGGAGTTCGCCGGCTGCGCGGTGGTGATCAGCCACGACCGCTTCTTCCTCGACCGGCTCGCCACCCACATGCTGGCCTTCGAGGGTGAGGGCCATGTCGAGTGGTTCGAGGGCAATTTCGCCGCCTATGAGGAGGACAAGAAACGCCGCCTCGGCGCCGACGCCCTCGTGCCGCGCCGCATCCGCTACAAGAAGTTCGCCCGCGGATAGGCCGCCGCACCGGACGGCCGGGCCCGGCGGCCGGAGAGCTGCCGGCGGCGCGGGGTGCCGCCCGGGCGGCGTCCTTTTCGGCAGCGGTCAGCGACGCGTCTGCCGGGCATGCAGAGGCGCCGCCCGCAGCCCTTGGCGAAAACGTCGGCCGAGCGGCGCCGCGCGCCCGTCCCCGTCATGGAGCGGGGTCCTGCCGGAAATGCGGTTGCCGCGAGATGGCAGTTGCAAGCAAAAGGCCGCCCCGCACGGGCGGGACGGCCTCGATCGAGCGCGACCCGGACGGCCGGCGCCCTCAGTCGTCGGTCAGCGCGCAATAGGCATAGGTGCCGCCGACGCCGACGGCCACCAGCGCGGCCGGCACCCAGAGGGCGGGGTCGACCAGCACCGCCAGCGCCCCGCCCCAGAGCCCGGTCGAGCCCGAGACGAAGCCCACCGTGCCGGCCGCCGAAGCGCCGGGCAGGGTCGAGCCCACCAGCGCGCCGCTGCCGCCGGTGGCGTAGAAGCCGGAGGCGGTGAGCGCGCCGCCGGCGCCGGCCACCGCACCGGCGGCCGTGCCGCCGACCACCGCCGCGGGCGAGCGCACCAGATCGCAGACCCCGGCCCGCGCCGGCGCCACCGCCAGGGTGAGGCCGAGGAGGGTGACGAGGGTTTTCAGAAAGGTCATGAAAGAACCTCCTTCTCAAGAGACATATTTGCATGCGCGGCAGTCTTGCGCGCACGGAACATGCCACCACCCCGGACCGACCGGGATCCCTCACAAGCTTTCCGCCAGGACCCGCGCTTGCTCCCCGGTGGGGGTGAACGGGAAGACTCCGCTCCCTCTTCGCGCCTTCTTTGCACAGTTTGCACAGGCAGGGACCATACGGGCAGCGGCCGAAACGCTCTCCCCGATTCGCCGGGAAGCCCTTTCCATGTTATCCTGTGCGTATCCATGGAATTCATTTGGGAGGATGGACCATGCTGCGCAGGGAAGTGCTTGCAGGTCTCGGAGCCGCAGGGGGAGTCCTTGCTCTGCCCCTGCCCCTTAGGGCCCAGAAGAAGGGGGCGGATCTGCAAACCCTCATCTGGAAAAGACATCCCGGTCTGGTCAATGCCTACCTCAAGCGGCTGGCGCAGGACCGCCCGGCCCGCTGGAGCGGCAAGAAGGATTTCGACCGCAACGCCATCCGCAAGAAATACGGCACCGGTGTTGCCGACGAAGCCGGGGCCTGGATGCGGAAGGAGACGAAGAAGCTTCTCAGAAAGGCGAAGAAGCTCAATTGCCGGAACCATCGTGAGCTTCGCAGAAACTACAAGAAGTTCCGGCTGGATCTGAAAAAGGTCAGGGCGGCGCTCGCCCAGCGCAAGCGGGCCATCGACGCCGAGATCAAGCGCCGGGCCGAGCAACGCAGGCGCTACCCGACCCGGGGGCAGAACCCGAGTTACAACCGTGCCCTCAACGCGGAAAGCCGGTTTCTCGGGGATCTTCTCCAGAACATTGACAGCCAGATCGAGGTGGTCAGCCAGATCATCGACAAGCTGAAGGATTATTGCCGTAATAAGAAGCCGATCCGGTTCATGAAACCGAAACAGCCCCGGCAGCCGAAGAAGAAGCCGAAATTCGGCGCACCGCTCGACCGAGACTGAGCGGGCCTGGCGCGCGGGGCGGGAGGGCCGTGGGCACCGCATCTCTCGACCGCTTGTCCGGCCCTGCGCGTGGTGCCCGCCCCGTCGAGCGGCATGGCCCGCCTGACGACCGCGACCGTTTGCGAGCCGGCCCCATGGGGGAGGTGACAGCGGACGCGGAGCCCTGCCGAAAGGTTTGCGGGGCGCTTACCTGAAAGATTCCCGGCAGGCGCCCTGCCTGACCGGGCTCGCAGGCGGGGAAATCCGTCGCCGCCGCAGATGCAGCGCCTCGCGCGGCAGAGGTGGAGATCCGTTGTTCCACCACAGCCGATGCGGTCATGCCCCCATGATCTCGACATGATGCGGCATGCCCGCGAGGCGGCAAGGTGAGGGAAGCTGCCGGCCCATCGGCGGATGCGCCCTGAACCGCCGGGATGTGGCAACCGCCGACACCCCGGCCCGCTTCACCCCTCAGCGCCGGCGGCCGAAGAAGCGGGTTCCAAGGAAGAGGACGAGCGCCGCGGTGACGATGGCGGGGCCGGCCGGCGCGTCGAAAACCCAGGCGCCCGAGAGTCCGAAGAGGGCGGCCAGCATGCCGATGAGAGCCGCGAGAGATGCCATCGCCTCGGGCGTGCGGGCCAGGGGCCGCGCCGCAGCCGCCGGGATCACGATGAGGGCCGAGACCAGGAGCGCCCCGGTGATCTTGATCGCCACCGCCACAACCAGCGCCAGCATCATGAGCAGTATGGCGTTCTCGCGCCGGGGCTTCAGCCCCGAGGCGACGGCGAGATCCGCGCTCAGGCTCGACAGCACGAGGCCACGCCAGCGCCAGGCGAGCGTCGCCAGCACCAGCGCCGCCAGCCCGACCGCCAGCGCCGCATCGTCCCAGCCGATGGCGAGAATGTCGCCGAAAAGGAAGCCCTCGATCCGTCCGCGTCCGCCGCCCGAAAGCATCAGCGCCAGAAGGCCGAGGCCGAGACCGCCATGGGAGATCACTCCGAGAAGGGCGTCATTGCCGGTCTCGCGGCTGGAGAAGACATGCAGGAAGAGCGCCGCGAGCAGCGCCGCGGCGAGAATGCCGAGCGGGGCCGGCAGATCGGCAAGGAAGGCCAGCGCCACGCCGAGCAGGGCGGCATGGGCGGTGGCGTCGCCGAACCAGGCCATGCGGCGCCACAGCACCACCGAGCCCATGGGGCCGGCCGTTGCCGCCACGGCCAGCGCAGCAAGGAGGGCCCGCTGCATGAACGGCTCGGCGAAAGCGGCGTGCAATGCATCAGCCAGCGGCATCCGTCCCCTCCCCGTCGGTCGGCCCTTCCGCCTTCGCCGCCGGGGCGGGCGTGGCGGGCAGGCACCCCCCGTCCACGTCATGGGCATGGTCGTGGGAATGGCGATAGAGCGCCAGCGCCCCGCCCGTGCCCGTCCCGAAGAGGGCCCGGTATTCGGGCGCGGCCTCCACCGCCGCCGGCGTGCCGGTACAGCAGACATGGCGGTTGAGACAGATCACCCGGTCGGAAGTGCTCATCACCACATGCAGATCGTGGCTGACCATGAGAATGGCGAAACCGGCCTCGCGGCGGCAATTCTCGAGCAGCCGGTAGAAGGCCGCCTCGCCGGGCTGGTCGAGCCCCTGGGCCGGCTCGTCGAGCACGAGCAGATCCGGCCCGCGCAGCAATGCCGCGGCCAGGAGCACCCGCTGCGTCTCGCCGCCCGAAAGCGCCGCCATCTGCCGGTCGATCACATGGGGCGTGCCGACGCGCCCGAGCATGGCGGCGATCTCCTCCTCCCCCGCTTCCGACACGAGAGCAACGAAGCGGCGCGCCGTCAGCGGCAGTGACGGGTCGAGCGCCAGCCTTTGCGGCACATAGCCGATGACGAGGCCGGGCCGGCGCCAGACGCGACCCCGGTCGGGCGTGATCGCCCCCACCACCACCCTGACGAGGGTCGATTTTCCCGCTCCGTTCGGGCCGACGATGGTCACGATCTCGCCGGGGCGGATCTCGAGGGTGATGTCCTCGAGGATGACGCGCCCGTCACGAACGACGCCGACCCGATCGAGCCGCAGGAGCGGCGCGCTCCCGGCTGCCGCGCGCGACGATCGTTTCCCTTCGCTCCCTGCCTCGGCCATTCTCGCCCCCGAGCCCCGCTTCGTGACCGTTGCCGCACCGGCGCCCCGGCCCGTGCGGGCTCTCCCGCCATGCCCGATCCGCCGGCGAAAGAAAAGGCCACGAAGGACACGGCCGGACGCGGAGCGGCGAGGTGGCGGGAGACCGGCGGGCGTTTCCGGCATGCAGGCGGCGGCGCGACCGGGCACGGGCAGGACGGTGGAACCGGCCCCTCAGTCCCCGGCGCCGGCACAGCGGCGCCAGGCCCGGGCAAGATCGGCAAGGAGCCGACCGGGCAGATCGGGCCCCGGCGGCAGGGTGAGCCCGACCGGATCGACCACGACAAGCGGCCGCCCGCTTTCGGCGGCAAGCCGCGCCGGCAGGGCCGAGGCGTCCCAGGGCGTGACCAAGAGGCAGGAGGCCTCCCCGCGCGCGAGGAGCCGGCGGGCACGGGCGATGCGCCGCGGGGTGGGCGGCAGATCTTCCGCCCCCGCGAGGGCATGGGGCGGCGCGAGGCCGTAATGGCGCACGAAGGGGGCGAGAAAATCGTGCGAGATCACGGCGCCGACATCCCTGTAGGGCGCAAGTTCCGCAGCGATCCGCCGATCCTGCGCGGCGATGCGGGAAGACAGGGCGGCGGCTCTTTTCCCGAACGTCTCCCGCGCATCCGGCCGCCTCGCGCCGAGCGTGGCGGCGATCCGCTCCGGCCAGCGGACGAGACGGGCCGGGTCGAGCCAGGGATGCAGCAGCTCGGCCTCGGGAATGCCGGCCGCGCCGTGGCGAGGGTTCCCGGCGGCGTCTGCCTGCCCGTCCGTCGCCTCCGCAAGGGCGGGATCGGCCTCTCCGGGGCCGAAGAGGATCAGGAGCGGCGCCCCGGCCGCAAGATCGGCAGCCGTCTCGATCAGCCAGGGCGAGAGCCAGGCACTCGTCACCACCACGAGATCGGCATGGGCGACGCGCCTGGCAAGGGACGGGGTGAGGGTGAAGTCGTGGGGCGAGACGGGCCGGTCGATCAGCGGCGTCACCACCACCTGCGCGCCGCCCACCGAGGCGACCAGCGCGGCGGCGAGCGGCAGGTCGGTCACCACCTCGACCGCGGCCCGATCCCCGGCCCGGGCCGGCACGGCGAAGCCGCAGAGACCGGCAAGGCCGAGGAGCAGGAGGAGGAGGACGAAAGGGCGGAAAGGGCGCCTCTTCGCTCCTCCGACCGAGCGGGCTGCGGCGTAATCCATCACATTCTCCCGAAAAACCTGTCGATGTTTACGAAAATTTAAGGTAGCATTGAAAGAAAAAGGCAGAACACAGGCAAGACGGAGATCAGGATGGGGGATGGGGCCAGGGTGCCGCCGTCCAGGCGGGGGTGTATCGCCACGATCGAGCAGATCCCTTCCGCATCGCGGGAGGCAGTCGCAGCCATATCGTGCCAGCCGGGCGCGAACCGGGCCGTGGTCCGGTGGAAGGGGTTGTTGCACCCGCTCGCGGCGTTGCTGCGCCGGCTTTTCCGACGGCGGGCGCCGCACAGCGCACAGGCGCGGTTCCGGTCTGCGGCAGAGCGCATCGCAGCGGAGGCAGGCGCCGCGGTTTCGGCGGCTTGCGCGACCGGCGCAGGGCATTCGGCGACGGCGCACCGGAGCGCCCGGATCGACAGGACTTTCACGGCCGCTACCGCGAATGCCGAAACGGATGATGCCGCCCCGCCCGAGCGGGGCTTTCTGGCCGGCACCGCGGTCATGCTGATGACCGGAACGACCGAGATCGACCGCCTCGTCCCCGGCCGCCGGCTCGTGACCCGGGCCGGAGCAATGCCCATTGCCGCACTGCGCCGCCGCCAGCCGCGCAAGCCGCTGGTGCATGTCGCGCCCGGCGTCTTCGGCCCCGACCAGACCACCGCCCTCGTTCTCGCCGCCGACCAGCCGGTGCGGCTCGAGCCCTGGCGGCGACTGCTCTTCCCCGGCCGTGGCCCGGTGGTGCGGGCGGCGGAGCTGGTGGACGGCCAGTTCGTCACCCGTCTTGAGCCCCGCCCCGGCATGGCGCTGGTGGAGATTCTCACCGAGCGGCCCGCCCTCGCCCGGATCGGCGGCCATGATTTCCCGACGGCCGCACCGGCCCCGGCGCACCCCTCCCGCGGGCCGGTGGAGGAAGACCCGATCGCCCGCCCGGCCCCACGCCTTGCAAGCGGCGCCAGACGGTAGCCCCGCAGGACCTGTTCCCTGCACATTCCGCCGCCTCCCTGCACGTGATCGGCGGAGAGGCGATACCGTCGGCCACGGGCACCTCCCCCGCCGCCGGGGGCGGGTTGTTCGCGTCACGCGCCACCATGAGGGAGCAACACGCCGCCCGGCCCGGGGATAGGGACGCGAAACCGTCTGCAGAAGCGATGGGCCGCCGCCGGCCCCCGCCACCCGCGAGATACAAGAGCGTGCGGCTCAGCGGATCATGTGCGGCGATCCGGCAAGCACCCGCGCGCGGGAGAGGCTCCGCTGTGACGGGCGCGTCACGGGGCAACGGCCCGCCGCCTGCGCACTCGCGCGAGATGACAAGGATCACTGCTCACGCCCTGCTCACAGCTCACATGCACGCCCCTCAACGCCAGCCCGCGAACGGGGAGCCCCATGCGCGAGAAAGCTCGCCATCCCTGATGGGCCTCTCTCCTCATGGTCGCGGACAAGCCGGAAGGCGAGGGGGTAGCGGCTGACGGCGAGCAGCGCCCCGGCCGTCTCCGCCGCCCGCGGACGCGAGAAATCGCGCCACATCATCCCCCGCGCGGCGATCCGCCCGCCACCGGTCGCAGCACGAACCCCGCATGCGAAAGAGAGGAGACAGGCGCCGGATCGGAATCCACCGCTCGCGGCATACTGCGCACGCACATGCGAAGGAAATGCAGGTGATCATCGCACCGCACCGGGCCTACGGGCCATCGCCGCCCATGCCGGGGGAACAAGGTCCCTCTTCATGAGGGGCAGCTCGAGGAGGCAGACATCGGCCGGACCGCCACCCATGCAGGGGCAGGCCGGGCACCGCACCGGACACCGCACCGGTCATCGACCGCATCAGGCTGACGCCGCGTCACGCCGCCCAATTGCCTGACCATTGCGGCCCTGCGCGGCATGGGAGACCGGGTTTTTGCCGACCGGATGGTCAATCCCATTGACGCAGGCGGTAAAGGGGGGTGAAATCCGGTGCATTCGGGGGCGACTCGCATCGCCCGTCCCGACAACAGCAACAAGCATTCCAGGGAGACATCCATGAGCTTCATGAAAACCCTTCTCGGCGCCGGCGCCGCCCTGGCCGTCTCGGCCGCAAGCGCGCTGGCCGAGCCCGCGATCATCTACGATCTCGGCGGCAAGTTCGACAAGTCGTTCAACGAGGCCGCCTATCGCGGCGCCGAACGCTGGAAGAAGGAAACCGGCGAGAACTACCGCGAGGTCGAGCTGCAGAACGACGCCCAGCGCGAACAGGCGCTGCGCCGCTTCGCCGAGGCCGGCGCCAACCCGATCGTGACGGTGGGCTTCGCCTTCGCCTCCACTCTCGAGAAGGTCGCCCCGGACTACCCCGACACCAAGTTCGTCATCGTCGACATGGTGGTGAACCAGCCCAATGTCCGCTCGGTGGTCTTCAAGGAACATGAGGGCTCCTATCTCGTCGGCATGCTCGGGGCGATGAAGTCGAAGACCGGCAAGCTCGGCTTCGTCGGCGGCATGGACATCCCGCTGATCCGCCGCTTCGCCTGCGGCTATGTGCAGGGCGTGAAGGCCGTCAACCCCGACGCCGTCGTGTTCCAGAACATGACCGGCACCACCCCCGCCGCCTGGAACGACCCGGTGAAGGGCGCCGAGCTCGCCAAGGCGCAGATCGCCCAGGGCGCCGACGTGATCTACCATGCCGCCGGCGGCACCGGCCGGGGCGTGCTGCAGGCCGCGGCCGATGCGGGCGTCTATGGCATCGGCGTGGACAGCAACCAGAACTACATGTTCCCCGGCCATGTTCTCACCTCGATGATGAAGCGAGTGGAAATTGCGTCTATGACGCCTTCAAGGCCGGCCCCGGCATGAGCACCGGGCTCGTCGTTCTCGGCCTCAAGGAAGGCGGCGTCGATTACGCCTATGACGAATACAACAAGGACCTGATCACGCCGGAGATGAAGGCGAAGGTCGATGAGGCCAAGCAGAAGATCATCAACGGCGAGATCGTCGTTCACGACTACATGAGCGACAACACCTGCCCGGTGAAGTGACCCTTCACCCGCAAGACGGGGCCCGCCCGCGCCGGGGCGGGCCTCTTCCTTCCTTCATTCCCGCGCCCCGCCTGCCGCCCTGTCGCAGCGCCCGCCCACGGGCCCGGTGCACGCGCGCCGCCGCGGCAGCGCCCAACCCGGCATGGAGGCCGTCCCCGTGAGTGCAGACGCCACGCGAGAGCCCGCCAGCGACCGCCCCGAGAAGCATGCCGACGCCCCGCCCGCGCTGCGGCTCGTCGGCATCTCCAAGAGCTTCGGGCCGGTGCAGGCCAACAAGGACATCCATCTCGAGGTCGAGAAGGGCACGATCCACGGCATCGTCGGCGAGAACGGCGCCGGCAAGTCCACGCTGATGTCGATCATCTACGGCTACTACCAGGCCGATGCGGGCGAGATCTGGGTGCATGGCCGCAAGGTGGACATCCGCTCGCCCCAGGACGCCATCGCCGCCGGCATCGGCATGGTGTTCCAGCATTTCAAGCTGGTGGAGAACTTCACCGTCCTCGAGAACATCGTCCTCGGAGTCGAGGGCGGCGCACTCCTCGGCCCGGCGCTGAGGCGCGCGCGCAGCATGCTGATCGAACTTGCCCGCGACTACGAGCTTG
>WFPA01000099.1 GCA_015487815.1 Albidovulum sp. | reverse complement strand
CGCCCTGCCCGTGGGATCCGGAGCGGAGCAAGGCGATGCCCGACCTCCGCGCAGGAACCGGCAGGCGGTGCTGGGCGGGCCGGCGCGTTTTCCCGGCAAACGGTGGCGCAAGACCATGCCCCCCGAGATGAACCGTCCCCGAGATCCGGTGGGATCCCCGCCCCGGACAACCCTTCTGTCCGAACACCACCCACGACCCGGGCGGCTCCCGGTTCGGGGTGGGTGTTCCCGCATCAGACGGATGTTCCCTTGCCGTAGAAACTTCTCCTATCCGGCAGGCACCACGCCGACCTCGAAGTCTCACCGGTTCGTCAGGTCCCGGCCAGTCGCGAAGCCCAACCGGTCCCCAAGACCCGCCGACCACCCCATGGCCATCATCGATCCGGCAGATCCCATGCGAACCGTTTCCCATACGAACCGTCTCCCCCATGCGAACCGTCGTGCAGCCGGCCCGCGAAGGGCACACGTCTCCCGCCGTATCAGCCCTCCACGACAAGGGCCCGCAGGATGCGGTCCCTGGCCCGAGGCTGGCGGTGCACTCCTTGCCATGCCCCCCTGCTCGCAGGAGCAGCAGCACAGCCATGCTCCCGGGTCCGCCGGGGCAGCAGCACGGCAACTTCCCGTGCGCGGCGGGGCGGATTCCCATGCGTGTCAGGGCCGGTCCAGATACGCGCCGGGAGTGTCTGTGCCCGAGTGCGCCGTGCCAAGGGCGCAACGCCCGCTTCACGGTGCGCCTTCAGAACTGCCGCAGCCCCGATTCCCGTGAGGCTGTGCTCTTGTCAGATGATCGGCAAACTGGTTCTATCGCACCTCCTTTCCCTGTCCTGTCCATCCCGTCCATGTGGTCGGGAGGATGCTTGCTTCGTTGGCCTGCTCACGAAACGTTGCCGGATCCAGCATGACACGCACCCAGCCGCCTTCCGACCCTTCCGCGCCGACCTGTGCGCCGCCCCCTGCCACGGTGCGGCCGCTGACGGACACGGCCGCGCTTGCCCGTTTCCGCGCCCGCGCGGCAAAGGGTGCGGCGGACGGCCTTTTCCTTCATCGAATCGCCGCCTCTGAGATCAAGGATAGGCTGCAAATCGTTAACAGGAGCTTTACGCGCACGGCTGTCGTTTCGCCTTTTCCCGATTTCTGGCGCGAATTCTTTCCCGACGCCGTTCATGTTGCCGAAGGAGAGCGCCTCGCGCTCCCCGAAGGGTGCGATCTCGTCATCCATGCGATGTCGCTGCACTGGGCCAACGACCCCGTCGGTCAGCTGATCCAGTGCCGGCAGGCGCTGCGACCCGATGGCTTCTTCAGCGCCGTCGCCTTTGCCGGCGAAACGCTGATCGAGCTGCGCACCGCCCTGGCCGAGGCCGAGATCGCCATCATGGGCGGTCTTTCGCCGCGGGTCGCACCGATGGGTGAGATCCGCGATCTGGGGAATCTGCTCGTGCGGGCAGGGTTTGCCCTGCCGGTGGCCGATCTGGTGCATCTCGAGGTCCGCCACGAGGATGCGCTTGCCCTGATGCACGATCTCAGGGCGATGGGAGAGAGCAATGCCCTCGCCGACCGCCATCGCCGCATTCCGCCGCGCCGGCTGTTCGAACTTGCCGCGGCCCTCATGGCCGAAAGACATGCCGACCGGGACGGGCGCATCCGCTCGAGCTTCGATCTCGCCTTTCTGACCGGCTGGGCGCCCCATCCCGATCAGCCGCAGCCGTTGCGGCCCGGCTCGGCCCGCATCAGCCTTGCCGAGGTGCTGGGGCGGCCGGAGGAGGACAGTGCAGGTTGACAACCCCGTGACCTTGCGTCCCGCCCGCGGGGCTTGACGCAGGGGGCGCCACCCTGCTTCATCGCCCTGCCCCTTGGCCCCGGCAGGTGTTGCCGGCGCCTGCGCCAAAGGAGACAGCATGACGTCCACCGTTCCGCCACACGCTCCCGAAGGTCACCCTGCCGTCGCTTATGGGAAGACGGGGGTGCTCATCGCCAATCTCGGCACCCCGGATGCAACCGACTATTTCTCGATGCGCCGCTACCTGGCGGAATTCCTTTCCGACCGGCGCGTGATCGATTATCCGCGCTGGAAATGGCTGCCGATCCTCAACCTCTTCATCCTGACGAAGCGGCCCTTCACTTCGGGGGCCGCCTATCGCGGCATCTGGAACGAGGAAAGGAATGAGAGTCCGCTTCTCACAATTACCCGCAGCCAGACCGAGAAGCTGGCCCGGCGCCTTGCCGAGCGCTTCGGCGACGAGGTGGTGGTCGATTTCGCCATGCGCTATGGCAACCCCTCGACGGCCGCGAAGGTGAAGGAGCTGATCGGGCGCGGCTGCCGGCGGATCCTGTTCTTCCCGCTCTATCCGCAATACTCCTCCTCGACCACGGCCACGGCCAATGACGCCTTCTTCGCCGCATTGATGGATCTTCGGGAGAAATGGCAGCCCACCGCCCGAACCGTCGGCCCCTATCACGACCACCCGCTCTATATCGATGCGCTGGCCCGGTCGGTAGAGGCGGCAGTCGCCGCGGAGGGAATGCCCGATGTGCTCCTTGCCTCCTATCACGGCCTGCCGGTGCGCTATCTTCACGAGGGCGATCCCTATTACTGCCACTGCATGAAGACCTCACGGCTGTTGCGCGAGCGGCTCGGCTGGCCGGAGGAGAGGCTGCGCACGGCCTTCCAGTCGCGCTTCGGCAAGGAGGAATGGCTCCAGCCCTATACCGTCGAGGAGGTGGCGCGGCTCGCCGGGGAGGAGGGAGTGAAGCATCTGGCCATCATCGCTCCGGCCTTCGCCACCGACTGCGTCGAGACGCTCGAGGAGATCAACGAGGAGATCCGCGATGCCTTTCTCGCGGCTGGCGGCGAACGTTTCACCTATGTTCCCTGCCTCAACGACGATGAGGCGCATGTCGAACTGATGGTGCGGCTGGTGGAAGACAATCTCGCCGGCTGGCTCGCGCCGCGCTCCGCCTGATCCTTCTCCGATTCCTCGTTCGGTCCGGAGCCGCTTCGCCCGGTCCTCCATGCCCCGACGGCAGCCCGGGCAGGCAGGGGCTGCCGCCGCATTCATGGCCGGATCCGGCGGTTGGAGACGATGTCCGGCGAAGCATGCCCCTTGCCGCACAGGTCAGGTTTCGGGGTCGCCTGTTCCGTCGTTTCCGGCACGTCCATGGCGGCGGAAGAGCCCGCCCTGGGCCATGAAGAAGCCGAAGAGAATGGCCGGCAGGCCAAAGGTCTTGAAGCTGACCCAGGTGTCGGTGGAGAACAGCCGCCAGACCAGTTCGTTGAGCAGCGCTAGCGCGAGAAACAGGCTGGCCATGCGGAAGGTGAGCTTGCGCCAGCCGGCCTCGTCCAGCGGGATCAGCTCGTCGAAGATCCATTCGAGCCACGGTCGGCCGGTGGCAAGGCCGAAGAACAGCAGCCCCCCGAACAGCAGGTAGAGCACCGTCGGCTTCATCTTGAAGAAACGCTCGTCGTTGAACCAGAGGCCGAGCCCGCCGAGGACGACGACGAGCACCGCAGTCATGGCCTGCATGCGCGAAAGCCGCCCCGTCAGCCGCCAGGAAATCGCGGTGGCGGCGAGGATCAGCGGAATGAAGAGGGCGGTGGCGACGAGGAAGCCGTCATAGCTCGTGCCGGCGATGGTCACGCTTGTCCCCTTCAACCGGTCATAGGCGACGAAGAAGGCGAGGATCGGCCCGAATTCGAGGGTGAACCTGAGCCATGGCGCAAGGCGCCTGTGCGCGTCCGGTGCCCGCTTCTCCGGAGGCGTGTCTGCCCGTGCCGGCCCGTTCGGTGTGGAATGGCTGTCCTGTGTCATCCCAGTTCGATTAGCACGGCCCCGGCCGCGATCATAGCCATGAAGAGGAGCCGCCGGCCGTCCACCTCCTCCTTGAGCAGGAGCCAGCCGATAAGGGCGGCGAAAAGGGCGGAGGTCTCCCTCAGCGCCGCCGCCTCGCCCACCTTGTCGAGCCGCGTCGCCAGCATGATGGCTCCGAAGGAGACGAAGGCGACGAGCCCGCCGATGACCCCGCGCAGGGCCAGGGCGCCCATGTCTTCCGGCAAGGGATGCCGGTGACGGCGCAGGATGACGAGAGCGGGCAGAAAGAGACTGTCCACGACGAAGAACCAGGCGAGGAAGGTCATCGGGTCGGCCAGGGTGCGGATGCCCCAGGCGTCGTAGGTGGTATAGCCGGCGATGGTCAGGCCGGTAAGCAGCGCGAGGAGCACCGCCCTCTTCGGTGGCTTGCCGGAGGGGGCGACGCTCCTGAGGTTCACGAGGGAGAGGAGGAAGATTCCGGCCGACAGCAGCACCACGCCAAGCCATTGCCGCGGCCCGTAATGCTCGACGAAGACCAGCGAGGCCGCAAGCATGGTGACGAGCGGGCTCGTCCCCCGCATGATCGGATAGACGAAGGTGAAGGCGCCGGCGGTATAGGCGCTGGCCTGGGCGAGCTTGTAGGCGGCATGAACCATGAAGACGCCGAGGAAGATCCACCACTCGCTGCCCGTGGGCCATGGCACGAGGAAGAGCGCCACCGGCAATGCCATCAGCCCGTAGGAAAGGTCGATCGCCGCGCGTGAAACCCACGGATCATGCCGCCCCTTCTGCAGGGCGCCGAACAGCGCGTGGAGGAAGGCGGCCGAGAGCGCAAGGACAAGCGCCGCACGGGCCCCGGCCGGGGTGCCTTCTATGGCGACGATCCACTGGCTGATGGCATCCATGCCGTTCCTGCTGTTCCGAGGTTGTCTCGAAGCCCCCTGTCTTTCCGGCTTCAGTCCGTCCGGGTCTCGTTCTCGTTGCCGACAAGGGCATCCGCGAATTCGCGCGGATCGAAGGGCTGAAGGTCCTCGATTCCCTCGCCGACGCCGATGGCATGGATCGGCAGTCCGAAACGGTCGGCCAGGGCGACGAGGACGCCACCGCGGGCGGTGCCGTCGAGCTTGGTCATCACCAGCCCCGAAACATCGGCGATCTTCCTGAAGATCTCGACCTGTGAGAGGGCGTTCTGACCGGTGGTCGCATCGAGTACGAGGAGGGTGTCGTGCGGGGCCTCGGGATCGATCTTCCGCAGGACGCGAACGATCTTCTCGAGTTCGGCCATGAGATCGGCCCGGTTCTGCAGGCGGCCGGCGGTATCGATCAGGAGCACATCGGCACCTTCGGCCCGGGCGCGCATGAGGGCGTCATGGGCGAGGGCTGCCGGGTCGCTGCCCTCGGCGGCGGCGAAGACCGGCACGCCGGCCCGTTCCCCCCAGATCCGGAGCTGTTCGACGGCGGCGGCGCGGAAGGTGTCACCGGCGGCGATCATCACCGACTTGCCGGCCGCGCGCAGCTGGGCGGCGAGTTTGCCGATGGTGGTGGTCTTGCCCGAACCGTTGACGCCGACCACGAGAATCACCTGCGGCTTCTTGCCCAGAAGCTTCAGCGGCCGGGCGACATTTTCCATGATGGCGGCGATCTCGTCGGCGAGAAGGCGGCGGATCTCGGCGGCGGTGAAGCGCCGGCCCATCCGGCCCTCGGCGATATTGGCGACGACGCGCGCCGCCGTCTCCACGCCCATGTCGGAGGTGATGAGAAGGTCCTCGAGTTCCTCGAGCATCTCCTCGTCGAGCGTGCGCCGCGGTGCGCGAGCCGTCAGTCGACCCAGAAGACCCGAGGTCGTGGCGGGCGGTGGCGAAGGTGCAGCGTCCCCGGTTGCGGGTGCCGGCGGACTTTCCTCTCCCTCCGGTTCTGCCTCGGCGGGGCTTTCTTCGGCGCCTTCCGCGACGATGCTGTCGACACCGCCGCCGATACGGGCGGCGGACCGGCCGAGCCTTTCGCGAAGCTTTCTGAAAAACGACATGGATGCTCTCCTTCCCCTTTCCCCTAATCGAGGCCGCGGGAAGATGGAAGATCGCAGGGAGCAGGCGGCAGGAGCGCTTGTGCCGGGGACGGGGCCGAGGGAAGGAAGCGGGCTCCGAATTCCGGGCAGAGGAAGGAAACCGACCGGAATCGGCTCCGGTCGGTGGGGCTGCGTCGGAGGCAGACATGTCGGGCCGTGCCCCGACGACCGGGAGGAACCGCAGGCTGCGGCCGGCGGTCAGTCCGTCGCGCGGCGGTTTTCCCCCGGAAGGGACAGGGCTTCGGCAGCGAGCGGACTTCGCCGTGGTCAGCCACGGCCACGGCCGCGGGGCAATGGTGAGGCATGATTCGCCCGTTGCTGCGCCACGCCCGGCGCCACCGCCGTTCTTTCAGGAAGTCGTGGCCATGCGGCACCGCTGTTGCGGGCGCGCGGCAACGCCGCTCAGGAGGGCTTCCCGGCCGGGTCTTCACGGGGCGCGCGAGGGCCGAAGATCGCCGAGCCGATGCGGACATGGGTGGCGCCGAAGCGGATGGCGGTTTCGAAATCCCGACTCATCCCCATCGAAAGGCCCTCAAGGCCGTTGCGCTCGGCGATCCTGCGCAGAAGGGCGAAATGCAGCGCCGGTTCCTCATCGACCGGCGGGATGCACATGAGACCGGTGAGCGGCAGCTCCATGGCCCGGACCTCGGCGATGAAGGCGTCGGCATCCTCGGGGAGCACCCCGGCCTTCTGCGGCTCCTTGCCGGTATTGACCTGGATGAAGACGGTGGGCGAAGAGCCGCGCTCCTGGGCGAGCTGGGCCAGCTTCCGAGCGAGCTTCGGCCGATCGAGGGAGTGGATGGTGGAGAAGAGCTCGACTGCCTGCCGCGCCTTGTTGGTCTGAAGCGGGCCGACGAGATGCAGTTCGACATCGGGGTATTCCTCCCTGAGCGGCGTCCAGCGGCGGGCGGCTTCCTGCACGCGGTTCTCGCCGAAAAGGCGATGCCCCGCCCCGAGCACGGCGCGCACTCGCTCCTCGGGCTGCTGCTTGGAGACGGCGACGAGTTGCACCGAACCTTCGGGCCGGTCGGCGGCGCGTTCGGCGGCGCGGATGCGGTCGATGATGTCGCGATAGCTCATGGCGTTCCTCCGCCCTTTCTCTGGCGGCCCGGTCGGCGGAATGCAAGGGCAGCGGGTCGGGCGGAAGGGGGCGGTTTGGGCATGGAAACCTGTCCGGGCCGTGATTGTCGGTCCGGCATTGGGGACGGTCGGAGCCGTGATTGCCGTTCCGTGACATGCGAGAAGTGGGGAAGCACATGCGTTCGGAGGCGGCGCGTATGTGCCGTTGGAGGCCGGCCCGTCGCTCCAGCCGGCTCGTCGGTCCGGCCGAGGCCGAGCAACGGCGGCCCGCCTGCGACCGAGGGTGCCGAGCGCATTGTGGATGGCGGTCGTATCAGGCATCGGGGGCTGCGGACATGAGAGGAGTGAGGACCGTGGGTCTCGATGGGCATGTGCACTGGCAGGGCTGTGCGGTGCACCTCAGGCGGGGCCGTCTGTCTCGCAGGACGGGGTATCTGCCTGCCACGGCATGGGGTGCGTCGTCCCGGTTGGAGCATGGCCCGCCCGTGAAGGATGGCGGCTTCGGCGCGTGCAGGGGATGGTCTCTCATGACGCTGAAGCGAGGAATCGGCGTCATGAGACGCAGCGTTCCCGACAGGGAAACCTCGGGCGAAGCGGGCCGGCAGCCGGCACCGCATCAGAAGCGGAACTTGAGGCCGATATCGGCCATGATGTTGCCCACGGCCGATTCGAGGCCGGCCTTGAGCATGGCCCCGCCGCCGAGCTTCTTCTTCCAGGAAATGCCGATGGAATGGCTGCCGCCGAGCACCGAGGCATAGGCATAGAGCTCTTCGTCCTTGCGGTATTTCCAGGCGACGTTGACGACGGCATTGGTGAACTCGCCATAGCGGCCGATATCGAGCCCCCAGGCCCGGTTGCCCTTCTTCCAGTCGATGATCAGCGTGGCGCCGCCATTGGTACCGGTGCCGAAATCGTAGCCGACGCCGATGCTCCAGGGCTTGCCGGACCAGCGGGCGGCGATCTCGAGATCGTTGCCGTTGCCGCCCGAGATCGACATCTTTCCCCGTTTGCCTAGAGGGAGATCGAGGCGGATCAGGTTGGGGCCGGCGCCGGTCGAGGAGGAGGTGGTCATGGTTGGCGCCCAGCCAGCGGGCTGGAGATTTGTGACGAGATCGGCGCAGGAGGCACCGCGATAACCCACCGAGCAGCCCCAGATCGAGGCGCGGGCGGCGATGGCGCCGGAAGTGTTGCCGATGGTGAGCTTGACCCTGTCCTTCTCGATCCAGACGGCGGCGCCTGAGAAGATGCCAGTCGCCTG
>WFPA01000098.1 GCA_015487815.1 Albidovulum sp. | reverse complement strand
GCCGAGAGCCCGCTGGCCGGCAGGACCATCGTCTTCACCGGCCATCTCGACAGCATGACCCGCGACGAGGCCAAGGCGCGGGTCGAGGCGCTCGGGGCGGTGGTGTCGAACTCGGTGTCGCGCAAGACCGATCTCGTGGTCGCGGGGCCGGGGGCCGGCTCGAAGCTGCGCAAGGCCCGCGAGATCGGGGTGAAGGTAATCGACGAGGCCGAATTCCTGCGGCTTCTCGGCGAGGCAGAGGGGTAGATGGCCGGCCGGCCCGAGGCGCTCTTCCCGCTTTTCGCGCCGCTCGAGCGCCTCGAGGGCGTCGGGCCGAAGACGGCGGCGCTTCTGGAGCGCATGGGCATCGTGCGGCCGGTCGATCTCCTGTTCGCGCTGCCCCACGGGGTGGCGCTGCGCCGGCGTCTCTCCACCCTTGCCGAGGCCGTCCCGCCCGAGACGGTGGTGCTGGAAATCGAGGTCGAGGGGCATCGTCCGCCGGTGCGCCGGGGGCGCCCCTGGCGCGTGCTCGCGCGCGACGCGGCCGGCCTGCCGCTCGAGATCGTCTTCTTCCACCCTCGCCGGCAATGGATCGAGCGCACCCTGCCCGCAGGCGCTCGGCGCACGGTGTCGGGCAAGCTCGAGGAGTTCGACGGCCGCTGGCAGATCGTCCACCCCGATCATGTGCTGCCATCCGGCAGGGCGGACGAGATCCCGCTGGCCGAGCCGCTTCACCCGCTGACCGAGGGGCTCGGGCGGCGGCAGATGCGGCGGGCGGTGACGGCGGCGCTTGCGCGGCTGCCGGCGTTGCCCGAATGGATCGATCCGCATCTTCTGGCCCGCGAGGGCTGGCCCGGCTGGGCCGAGGCGCTCAGATTGGCCCATGCGCCGCAGGGGCCGGAAGACGTCGCCCCCTCAAGCCCGGCGCGCCGCCGCCTCGCCTATGACGAGCTGTTCGCCCATCAGCTGGCCCTGGCCATCGCCCGCGCCCGCTGGCGCCGTCGTCCCGGTATCGCCCGCCGCTTCTCGGGGGCGCTTCAGGAGAAGGTCCGCGCTGCGCTGCCCTTTCCGCTCACCGGGGCGCAGGAGCGGGCCATTGCCGAGATCAACGCCGATCTCGCCGCGCCGCAGCGGATGAACCGGCTGCTGCAGGGCGATGTCGGAGCCGGAAAGACGCTGGTGGCCTTCATGGCCCTTCTCGCCGCGATCGAATCGGGCGGGCAGGGGGCGTTGATGGCTCCGACCGAAATCCTCGCCCGTCAGCATCTGCAGGGGCTGCGGCCCTGGGCCGAGGCGGCCGGCATCACCATCGCCCTTCTCACCGGGCGCGATGGCGGGCGGGCGCGAACCGAGAAGCTGCGCCGCCTCGCCGCGGGCGAGATCGACCTTCTGGTGGGCACCCATGCGCTTTTCAGCGAGGGCGTGGCCTTCCGCGATCTGGCGCTGGCGGTGATCGACGAGCAGCACCGTTTCGGGGTCCGCCAGCGCCTCGAACTGACGGAGAAAGGGCACCGCACCGATCTTCTGGTGATGACAGCGACGCCGATCCCCCGCTCGCTGGCCCTTGCCGCCTATGGCGACATGGATCTCTCGATCCTCGACGAGAAGCCGCCCGGCCGGAGGCCGGTGAAGACCGCGCTGGTCTCGAACGAGCGGCTCGAGGCGGTGGTCGCCCGCCTTGCCCATGCCGTCGCCGAAGGGCGGCAGGCCTACTGGGTCTGCCCGCTGGTCGAGGAAAGCGACGTGCTCGACCTGGCCGCCGCGGAGGACCGCTACCGCGCGCTGGCGGCCGCCCTCGGCCCGGAAAGGGTGGCCCTCGTGCACGGCCAGATGCCCCCCGAGGCGCGCGATCGGGCGATGGCCGCCTTCGCCGCCGGCGAGGTTCCGGTGCTGGTGGCAACGACCGTGATCGAGGTCGGCGTCGATGTGCCCGCCGCCTCGATCATGGTGATCGAGGGGGCCGAGCGCTTCGGCCTCTCGCAGCTGCATCAGCTGCGTGGCCGGGTCGGTCGCGGGGCGGCGGAAAGCCATTGCCTCCTGCTCTACACGCCGCCGCTCGGCGAGACGGCCCGCCGCCGGCTCGAGATCATGCGCGAGAGCGAGGACGGCTTCCGCATCGCCGAGGAGGATCTGCGCATCCGCGGCGCCGGCGACGTGCTCGGCACCGCCCAGTCGGGCCTGCCGCGCTTCCGCGTTGCCGATCTCGAGTCCCAGGCCGATCTCGCCGCCCTGGCGCAATCCGACGCCCGGGCCTTGCTTGCAGCCGACCCGGCGCTTTCCTCAGAGCGGGGCAGGGCCGCCCGTCACCTGTTGTGGCTGCTCGAGAAGGACCGGGCCCTCTCGCTGCTCGGCGCCGGCTGACCACCGGCCTTCTCCCTGACTCTGCTCCCCCATCGCATCCTCCTTCGTCGATTCTCTCAGGCGGCCCGGCCCCATACCAGGAACGCTCCCGTTTTGTTCGCATAAAGTTCTTAACATTTGCGTCGAATCGGCCTAAAACGAGAACAAACAGCAAACGGGAGGGCGGAAATGGACACCATTCGCAGCATCATCGGGCGCGATCCGCGGCGCTTTCTGATGGATCTCGGCGCAGTCGGATCGCTCTTCCTGCTCCTCGGCCTGCTTCTGGCCCTGCCGGTTGGTGGCTGATCCGGGATTGGAAACAATCACGGAAAAAACCCCGCATTCGCCATATTCGTGCCGAGTTTCGCGACATGATCCTGCCTGAAAGGGCTGCTCGGCGCGGTCTTGCAGAAGGAGAACGGCAATGCGGGATGGTGCGATTCAGGACCAGGTTCATTTCTTCGGCCGGCTGATACTGGCATCCTATTTCGCCGCGCGCGGGCTCGGCCTCGTCGTCGAGCCGGGGACGATGGAGGCGCTGGTGCGGGCAATGCCGGTTTCCCCGCTGCTGGCGGTGGCCAATTCGGCCTTTCTCATCACCTGCGCCATCTTCATCGCGCTCGGGGTCCATACCCGCTTCGCCGCCCTGCTGCTCGCGCTCTATCTCTTCTGGTCGAGCTACATCTTCAACTTCATCGGCGTTCAACCGCCGAACCTTGTCGCCTTCTGGAAGGATCTGGCACT
>WFPA01000097.1 GCA_015487815.1 Albidovulum sp. | reverse complement strand
GGGAATGAGATCCCCGATCCGGCCGACAGGCGGTGCTCCGCCGCCCGGACTTCTCCCCGCAGGGCGGGGACTCTCCAGAAGGGGGCCTTTCAGGGGGGGAGACGGGCGGAAAGCTCACGGGATGGGGCGGTCGCGGCCGGATCAGGTGGATCGGCTCGCGGAACGGGGCGCAGGGCCTTGCAACGGCGCGGCCGTTCCGGCAGCGTTGCGCTTGCCCGGGTGACGGTTCGCTTGCGCGTGCGAAACGAAGGCTTCCGGCCCCGCCGTCTCCGGGGGGCAACTCGGTTCACTTGCGCGTGCGTGCAAAACGAAGCGCCGGTGTCGCTTGTGCCCCGGAGCGTTTGCGCTCCGAAGCGGCGCGGACCGGGAGGCGGAGTGGAGCGATCTGATGGGAGGGGAAGAAGGATGAGCGAGACGGGCGAGATCGTCATCCGCTGTCTGCGCCTCGCGGGCAGCGACCCCGCCGTGCCTCTGCCGGCGCTGGCGACAGAGGGGGCGGCGGGTGCCGATCTGAGGGCCAACCTCGCCCCGCAGGACCGCGAGGGGGGGCTTCTCCTCCGGCCCGGTGCGCGGATCCTCGTTCCCACCGGGCTTGCGCTCGAGATCCCGCCCGGGCACGAGGTGCAGATCCGGCCGCGCTCGGGCCTCGCCCTGAGGCACGGTGTGACGGTGCTGAACGCGCCCGGCACCATCGACAGCGACTATCGCGGCGAGGTCGGGGTGCTGCTCGTCAATCTCGGTGAGGCGCCTTTCGTCGTCTCCCACGGGATGCGCATTGCCCAGATGGTGCCGGCACGGGTGATGCGGGGGCGGTTCGTCGAAAGCGCGGAACTTGCCGGCAGCGCCAGGGGGACGGGCGGCTTCGGTTCGACCGGCACCGGCTGAACAGGTTGTGCGGCAGGCAGGAGAAGGACCAATGAACGAGTTTTCGGACGACGATCTCGAGCGCTATGCCCGCCACATCTTTCTGCGCGAGATCGGCGGACCGGGGCAGAAGCGGCTTCTTTCGGCCCGGGCGGCGGTGGTGGGGGCCGGTGGGCTCGGCTCGCCGGCGATCCTCTACCTTGCGGCTGCGGGGCTCGGCCATATCACCGTGATCGACGACGATGCCGTCTCGCTCTCCAACCTCCAGCGGCAGATCCTGCATCGCACCGCCGATATCGGCCGGCCCAAGGTCGAGAGCGCGGCCGAGCATGTGGCGGCGCTCAACCCCGGCGTGACGGTTCGTCCGGTGGCCGAACGGCTCGACGGGGGCAATGCCGAGGCGCTGCTTGAAGGGCACGATCTGGTGCTCGACGGCTGCGACAGTCTCGCGACGCGCCGCGTCGTCAACCGGGCGGCGTTCGACCTCGGTATTCCGGTGGTTTCGGGAGCGATCAGCCAGTGGGAGGGGCAGGTGACGGTATTCGATCCTGCCGCCGGCACGCCCTGCTACGAATGCGTCTTTCCCGAGGACCCGGCGGCGGGGCTGGCCCCGAGCTGTGCCGAGGCGGGGGTGATCGGGGCGCTGCCCGGCGTCGTCGGAGCGATGATGGCGCTCGAGGCGATCAAGCTGGTAACGGGGGCGGGCCATGTGCTCCGGGGCGAGATGCTGGTCTTCGACGGGCTCTGGGGCGAGAGCCGCAAGCTCCGCCTGAAGCCGCGCCCGGACTGCCCGGTCTGTGGCGGTGCCCGGGCGGCGGAGGCAGGGTAGCCCGCCCCTCCTCGATCGGGGGATTCCGGGAGGGAGAAGGGCGCGGAAGAGTCGTCTTCCGGCATCGGGCTGCGCCCGGAGGGCCATGCCGTTCCCGCCGCTGCGCTTCGGTGTTTCTCACCGGTTCATGCCGGCGCCCGGATGGCGATGGTGGAGACGGGGGGCAAGACGAAGCCGCTTCGCCATGTGGACCGTTCGCATCTCCTCCCGACCATCGGCGCTCCTGCGGCAGCGCGCTGCGTCGCCCCGGAAAGCGCGGCCTCGTGCCGACAGCGTCATCCGGCGCTCCGGCACGCGGGTCGGCGCTTCGGGGCATATTTCTTTCCCGCCATTCCTTTCTTTCCAGCCATTTCACCTGCCAATGCCGAAGACGGGTTGTCGGGGACACCGCTGGCATGAGGGATCACCTTCGGGAAGCACCGGCCGTGGGCATGCCTTCTTCGGCATGCTCCTAGGGCAGCGCGCTGCGTCGCCCCGGAAAACGCGGCCTCATGCCGGCAGCATCATCCGGCGCTCCGGCACGCGGGTCGGCGCTTCGGGGCAAGGCGCTTCGGTGCATTGTTGCATTCGGGTCCCGTTGCGGGGTGGTCATGCCGTTCCCGCCACTGCCACTTCGGTGTGTCTCACCGGTTCATGCCGGCGCCCGGATGGCGATGGTGGAGACGGGGGGCGGAGGCATGAGGCGCCCACCTGCCCCGATGGATCACCCGTCTGGCGCGGATCCGTCGGCGGGCGGGACGTTTCGGGGCAGGGTCGCCATGCCGGCGCGGCAGCGGGTGATATCATCAGCTTTCCCGACCCGGGCGCGATCCTGCTCCGGTCCGGCGGGGCGACGGGAACGGGTGACGGGATCTGCTTTCACCTTGCGTGCGGGCACCGCCCGGGGCATGTTCCGCCGCGATGCCGGCATCCGCGCGATCCTGACCGTTCGAGGTCCGGAGCCATGATCGGCGCGATGCCGTCGCCCCTGCATCGGACAGCCAGGATGGAGTCATGCCATGCCCCGGATCATCACCGCGCTCGAGGAGATCGCGCCGGCCTATCGCGCGCTCTTCGTCGATCTGTGGGGCTGCCTGCATGACGGCTACCACCCTTTCCCGGCGGCGGTCGCCGCCTTGCGGCGCTATCGCGACCGGGCGCCGGCCGGGGCCGGGCATGTGATCCTCGTGACCAACTCGCCGCGCTCGCGCGGCGGTGTGATCCGCCAGCTCGACCGGATCGGCGTGCCGCGGGAGATCTATGACGACGTCGCCTCGTCGGGCGATGCCGCCCAGGCCGCCATGCTGGCGGGGCTCGTCGGCGCGAAGGTGCATCATGTCGGCCCGGCCCGGGACATCAGCTTCTTCGAGGATGTCGCCGAGGACATCCGGGCCGATCTGCCGCCCGAGGCGCCATCCATCGTCCGCGTGCCGCTCGAGGAAGCCGAAGGCATCGTGCTGACCGGGCTCGAGGATGACGAGCACGAAACCCCCGAGGACTATCGTGCGCGTCTTCTGGCGGCACGGGCGCGCGAGCTGCCGCTTCTTTGCGCCAATCCCGACCTCATGGTGGACCGGGGCGACAAGCGGGTCTGGTGCGCCGGGGCCATCGCCCGTCTCTATGAGGAGATGGGGGGCAGGGTCTTCTATTTTGGCAAGCCCAACGCGCCGATCTATGCCTTGGCGCGGCGGCGGCTCGCACGCGCGGCCGGTGAGCCGGTGCCGGATGACGCGATCCTCGCCATCGGCGACGGTATTGCTACCGACATTGCCGGGGCGATCGGCGAAGGGCTCGACACGCTGTTCGTGACCGGCGGACTTGCCGCCGAGGCAACCGGCACCGGTCCACCGCCTGCGGGGCAGCCCGACCCGGCACGGCTCGAGGCATTCCTCGCCGAGGCGAAGCTCGCGCCGACATGTGCCATTGGCCATCTGCGCTGAGGGCGGCGCGCGGAGCGCCGCTTCTTTACGTCTTCATCTCTCCGTGTCTTGCGTCGTGCTGTCTCCTTTCACTGCTTTTCACGGCTTTCCTGGCGGCATGGGCCGGGCGACCGGGGCGAATCGCACCATGCAACACAAGGGATGAAGATTTCGTAAACCTTGCGCGCAACGCCCCCTTCACCCCCATTCGCCACCACTGCCGCGCCGCTTGCACGGGCCGCAAAGGGGCCCTACATGAGACGGGACGGGAAGCATGAGGGAGATGCCCATGGCCATCGAAGCCGCCGAGATCGAACGCCTCCTGCGCGAGGCCTTTCCCACGGCGAAGATCACCATCACGGACCTCGCGGGGGACGGCAATCACTATGCTGCCGAGATCATTGCCGAGGAGTTTCGCGGCAAGAACCGGGTCGAGCAGCAGCGCATGGTCTATGCCGCCCTCAAGGGCAAGATGGACGGTCCGGCGGGCGAGCTGCACGCCCTGGCGCTGACGACCCGGGCGCCGGAGTGAAGGGATGAGCACCGTCCTCCTCGTCGCCGGGCTGATCTACGCGCTCGTCATCCTCCGCATGGCACTTTGCGAGCGCGAGCTGGCCCGCCGCACCGGCCCCGGCACCCGGCCGGGGGAGGGGGATCTCATCGTCGAGGGCGGATGGCTCGCCGGCGGACCCGGCGGCGGCCATTTCTCCTTTGCGCGGGTGACGCGCGATCCGATCGAATATGTCCGCAAGGCCTCGCGGCGCGGCCCCGATCATCAGGAAACGGCTTCCGCCCCGGAAGCCCGGAAAAGGGAACGGAACAATGGCAGAACTTGACCCGAGCGTGCGGGAACGCATCGAAAATCTGATCGAGAACAATGATGTCGTGCTCTTCATGAAGGGCACGAAGACCATGCCGCAATGCGGCTTCTCCTCGCGCGTGGCGGGGATCCTCAACTACATGGGCGTCGATTTCGCCGATGTGAACGTGCTCGAGGACGAAAGCATCCGCCAGGGCATCAAGGACTTTTCCGACTGGCCCACCATCCCCCAGCTCTATGTGAAGGGAGAGTTCATTGGTGGCTGCGATATCGTCACGGAGATGACGCTCTCGGGCGAGCTCGACCAGCTCTTCGACCAGAAGGGCATCGCCTACGACAAGGAGGCGGCCGACAGGATCCGCGAGGCCAACGCCTGAGGGAGGTGAGGCACGCCCCGGCGGGCCAAGGCACATGCGGGCAG